>NZ_CP065958.1:7267036-7575416 GCF_041270065.1 Streptomyces fradiae
CGGCGATGTCGATCCCCGACCAGCGGGCGAGCCGGGCCCGCCGCGCGTCGGAGCGGCGGCGCAGGGCGGCCGCCACCGGCGGCAGCAGCGGAAAGCCGAGCCCGACCGGCAGCAGGAGCAGCGCGAACACCACCCCGCTCCCGTACAGGGGGAGGACGAGTGTGCGCAGCGACACCCGCTGGCAGCGGACCAGCGCCGTCCAGGCGCCCCGCACTCTCCCCACCCGTCGTTCCCCCATGTCAGAGCGCGCCCCGCCGCGCCGCCACGATGGTATCCAGCGGCGCCCGCCGCCCGGCCGCCACCACCCACGGCACCGCCGCGACCAGGCACGCGAGACCGAACAGCACCATCGGCGCCGCCGCCCCCGACTCCTCGTCCATGAACAGCAGCATCCCCAGGTTCACCAGCGTGTGGAAGCCGCCCGCGAGCAGCAGCCGGTTCGCCCGGATCCGCTCCAGACCGAGGCCGAGCACCACCGACATCGCCACCGTCGCCACCAAGAACCCCGCCGCGTACGCCGGCGTCTCGGCGAACACCCCCACGTGCCACACCCCCCACACCGCACCGACCAGGACGGAGGCCACCCACGGGCCGAACCGGGCGCCCAGCAGCGGCTGGAGGAAGCAGCGCCAGCCGATCTCCTCCCCGCAGGCGCCGACCAGCTGCGCCGCCACGACCAGCGCGAAGGGGTGGGCGAGGCTCCGGGGATCGGTGAACCCGGGACCGCCGGTCCACAACGCGTACGCTCCCGCCGCAAGGCCGATGATCAACGGCGCCGTGAGCAGCAGCCCCAGGCCCCGCGCGCGGCCCCCGCGTGCCGGCAGCGTCCCGGCGAGCCGGTCCCGGATCCGCCCCGGCCACAGCAGGGCCACCGCCAGGACCCCAGCCGCCGGCCCGAACTGGGTCAGCTGCACCACCTCGGCGGGCACCCCCGTCGCCGGCTGCACCGCCCCGAGCAGCCCCGCCGCCACGAATGCGACAGCGAGGAACACCCCCGTCTCCGCCTTCCACACCCGCATGCCCCTCGGCCTCCCCGTCGTCCGGCTTCTCATCGGTCGACGTCGACTCTGCCGTCGGGAGCGGGCCCGGACACTGCCTCCAGGTGCCGGATCGGGGTGTACCTACCTACACCCGGAAGGGATGTAAGAGTCCGGGCTCAGGCGCCGACGGCGCGCAGGGTGCCCGGACGGCGGCCCATCAGGCCGTCGAGCGCCGACTCCGACGCCTCGTCGGCCGGCAGGTACACCACGAGGTGCTGGGCGTCCGTCTCGGTCGGCTCCAGCACCTCGTACGCGAGGCGCAGCTCACCCGCCTCCGGATGTACGAAGCGGTCCACGCCGGAGCGGGAGGGTACGGGCGCGGGCGCGTCGAGCCGCGAGGAGAAGGCCGGGCCGGCGGTCACCGTCAGCTCCTGGACCAGCTCGGCCATGTGCGGATCGTTCCGGGTGATCGACAGCTGCAGCCCCGCCACCTGCTGGTCCGCCACCCGGTCCCAGTCCGGGTAGACCGTACGGGCCCTGGGGTCGGTGAAGACGAAACGCGGCAGGCTCGGCCGGTCGTCGTCGAGCAGACCCACGGGGCCGGCGAGCCGGGCGTAGCCGTCGGTGTGCGCCACGACCTCGCCCAGCATGTTCAGAACCACCGCCGGGGTCGGGCCGAGCCGGTCGAGCAGGGCCCGGACCGTGGCCCGCACCTCCTGCGCCGGGGCGGGCGCCCGGGTGCAGATGTGGTGGTGGGAGCCCGACTTCATCAGGTTCCGCAGGTGCAGCCGGGCTTCGAGCGGCAGCCGCAGGGCCTCGCTCAGGGCGCCGAGCACCTGCGGCGAGGGGTTGCGGTCCCGGCCCTGTTCCAGGCGGGCCAGATACTCCACGCTGATCCCCGCCAGCATGGCCAGCTCCGCCCGGCGCAGTCCCGGGGTGCGCCGCCTCGGGCCCGCCGGGAGGCCGGCCTCGGCGGGGGGCACGGCCTCACGACGGGCGCGCAGGAACGCGCCCAGCTCGTTGTCGCTCATCGGTCCAGCGTACGGGCGCGGCCGCGGGCGAGGGTGGCCCTGTCACTACCAGGCTCGTCACTACCAGGCTCCGTACTACCCGTCTCGGCACGGCCTTCCTCCGGCCCCGGCGGCGCGGCAGCGTGGGTGCCATGACCACCGAATCCCGCCCCACCACGCCCGCCACGCCCACCGTCCTGCCGCTCGCCCCGGGCCGCTGGGCCTTCGACCCGCTGCACTCCGCCGTCGGCTTCACCATCCGCCACTTCGGGATCTCCAAGGTGCGCGGCCGCTTCAACGAGCTCCAGGCCGAGCTGGTCGTCGGCGACACCCTGGAGACCTCCTCGATCACCGCGACCGTGGCGCTCGCCTCCGTCGACACCGGCAACCCGGACCGGGACGCCCACGTCCGCGCCGCCGACCTGCTCGACGTCGAGAAGCGGCCCACGATGACCTTCCGCTCCACCCGGATCGCCGGGGACGGCGAGGAGTGGACCCTGGAGGGCGAGCTCACCATCGGCGACGTCACCCGGCCGATCGTCTTCGACGTCGAGTTCGGCGGGGTCGTCGACAACCCGGTGGACGGGCACCAGCACGCCGGCTTCGACGCCACCGGCGAGTTCCGGCGCAGCGACTACGGCCTGGACTTCGCGCCCGGCGTCCTCGGCGACGTCATCAAGGTCACCCTCGAGGTGCAGTTCCTCGACCCCCGCTGACCACCGGTACCTCCGGTGATCGCCGGTGACCTCCGGCGGGGAGTCCAGGGGCTTCAGAGCCCGAGCCGGGCCGCGAGGAACCGCGCGGTCCGGCTCCCCGGCGTCCGGGCCACCTCCGCCGGGGTCCCCTCGGCCACGATCCGGCCGCCCTCCGCGCCGCCGCCCGGCCCCAGGTCGAGCACCCGGTCGGCGGTGGCCACCACGTCCATGTCGTGCTCGACCACGACCACCGTGTGCCCGGCGTCGGCGAGCCCGTGCAGCTGCCGCATCAGCACCTCCACGTCCGCCGGGTGCAGCCCGGTCGTCGGCTCGTCCAGGACGTACAGGGTGTGCGCGCGGCGCGGTCGCTGCAGCTCGGCGGCGAGCTTGATGCGCTGGGCCTCGCCGCCGGACAGTTCGGTGGCCGGCTGCCCGAGCCGCAGATAGCCGAGGCCGACGTCGAGCAGGGTGCGCAGCGCGCGGGCCGCCGCCGGGACGTCGGCGAAGAAGTCGCCGGCCGCCTCCACCGTCAGGTCGAGCACCTCCGCGATGGTCAGCCCGCGCAGCCGCACCTGAAGGGTCTCCGGGTTGTAGCGGGCCCCCTGACAGTCCGGGCACGGCGCGTACGTGCTCGGCAGGAACAGCAGCTCCACCGAGACGAAGCCCTCGCCCTGACAGGTCTCACAGCGCCCGCCGGGCACATTGAAGGAGAACCGCCCCGCCTTGTAGCCGCGCTCCCGGGCCTCCTCCGTCTCCGTGAACAGCTTGCGCACCACGTCGAACAGGCCCGTGTACGTGGCGAGGTTGGAGCGCGGGGTCCGGCCGATCGGCTTCTGATCCACCGTCACCACCCGGCTCACGTCGCCGTTTTCCTCGGCCGTCTCGGTGAGCGCCCCGACCAGCGTCGACTTGCCCGACCCGGACACCCCGGTCACCGCCGTGAGCACCCCCAGCGGGAACACGGCCTCCAGACCGTCGAGGTTGTGCCGGGTCACCGGCCCGACCGTCAGCTCCCCGGACGGCGTGCGCACCGCCCGGTCCGGCACCGGCTCCGGGTCGAAGAGGAAACGACGGGTCGCCGACCCGGCCACCTCCGCGAGCGCCGCCGGCGGCCCGCTGTGCAGCACCCGCCCGCCGTGCTCGCCCGCCCGCGGCCCCACGTCCACCAGCCAGTCGGCGTGCCGCACCACGTCCAGATGGTGCTCGACCACGAACACCGTGTTCCCCGCCGCCTTCAGCCGGTCGAGGACCACGAGCAGCGCCTCCGTGTCGGCCGGGTGCAGTCCGGCGGACGGCTCGTCGAGCACGTACACCACCCCGAAGAGACCGGCGCGCAGCTGGGTGGCGAGCCGCAGCCGCTGCAGCTCCCCGTTGGACAGCGTCGGCGTCGCCCGGTCCAGGCTCAGATAGCCGAGGCCCAGCTCGGTCACCGTCGCGATCCGCGCCACCAGGTCCTCGGTGAGCACCCGCGCCGTCTCCGAGCCCTCGTGCGCCGCCAGCGTCCGGGCGAGCGCCGTCAGCGGCAGCCCCGCGAGCTCCGCGATCGTGCGTCCCGCGAAGGTCACCGCCAGCGCCTCGGGCCGCAGCCGGCTGCCTCCGCACACCGGGCACGGCGCGCTGGTCAGGAACCGTTCGGCCTTCGCCCGCAGCGTGGCGCTCTTCGAGTCGGAGAAGGTGTGCAGCACATAGCGCCGGGCGCTCATGTACGTGCCCTGGTACGGGCGTTGGATCCGGTTCGCCTCCCGCACCGGGTGGACGGTCACCACCGGCTGCTCGTCCGTGAACAGGATCCACTCCCGGTCCTTCGGATCGAGCTCCCGCCACGGCCGGTCCACGTCGTGGCCGAGGGTGTCGAGCACGTCCCGCAGGTTCTTGCCCTGCCAGGCCCCCGGCCAGGCCGCGATCGCGCCCTCGCGGATCGACAACCCCGGGTCCGGCACGAGCAGTTCCTCGCTCGTCTCGTGCACCCGGCCGAGCCCGTGGCACGAAGGGCACGCCCCGGCCGCCGTGTTGGGCGAGAAGGCGTCCGAGTCGAGCCGCTCCGCCCCCGGCGGATAGGCGCCCGCGCGGGAGAACAGCATCCGCAGCGAGTTGGAGAGGGTGGTCACCGTGCCCACCGACGAGCGCGCGTTGGGCGCCGCCCGCCGCTGCTCCAGGGACACCGCCGGCGGCAGCCCCGTGATCTCCCCGACCTTCGGCGCCCCGACCTGGTGGATGAGCCGCCGGGCGTACGGCGCCACCGACTCGAAGTAGCGGCGCTGCGCCTCCGCGTAGATCGTGCCGAACGCCAGCGACGACTTGCCCGAACCCGACACCCCCGTGAACACGGTGAGCGCGTCGCGCGGGATGTCCACGTCGACCCCGCGCAGATTGTGCTCCCGGGCGCCCCGCACCCGTACGAACGGATCATGAGGGGCGGCGGGGCCGGGGGAGAAGGTGTCGGTGCCGTGGTCGGTGCCGGTTTCGGTGTCGTGCATCCGCCGATTCTATGGGCGGCTTGCCTCGTTTGCCCTGGTCAGCCCCGCCGGTGCGGTCAGCCCGGCCAGCCGGGCCAGCGCACGGTACGAGTCGAGCAGCGCGACCCGGTCGTGGGTGCTCGTCGTCACCAGGACCTCCTGTGCGCCCGTCTCCTCGACCGCCCGCGCCAGCTGCTCGGCGACCTGCTCCTCGGTGCCGTACACATGCCCGCCGAGCCCCGCCTCGTAGAAACCGCGCTGCTTCTCCGACATCGGCAGCTCCTCGATCCGCTCCGGCGGCAGCAGCGGCGGGAAGACGCCGACCGTCCGCGCGTACGCCAGCGACCAGGCCTCCGGCATCAGCAGCCGCCGGGCCCGCTCCTCGCTGCCGGCCACCACGACCGTGCCCGCGACCGTCACATACGGCTCGGCCGACCACGCCGAGGGGACGAACGCGGACCGGTAGGTCTCCACCGCCTCGCGCAGCCGCGCCCGGCCGCGCAGGTCGCCGATCACCAGCGGAAGCCCGGCCGCCGCCGCGATCGCCGCGCCCTCGCCGGTCGCGAGTACGTACGGCGGCACCCGCAGGCCCTCCGCGGGCCGGGCGTGCACCTGCGGATACGCGCTCTGGGTGCCGGTGAACCAGCCGAGCAGCTCGTCCAGTTGCTCCGCGAACCGGTCCGCGTCCTCCTTGTCCCGGCCGAGCGCCCGCCGGATGCCGTCGGTGAAACCGACCGAACGGCCGAGCCCCATGTCGATCCGCCCCGGGAACAGCGACTCCAGGACCCCGAACTGCTCCGCCACCACCATCGGCTGGTGGTTCGGCAGCATCACCCCGCCGGTCCCCACCCGGATCCGCGAGGTCGCCCCGGCGACGGCCGCCGCAAGGACGGTCGGCGCGGACCCGGCCACCCCCGGCACGCTGTGGTGCTCCGCGACCCAGAAGCGGTGGTAGCCCAGCGCCTCCACCTCCCGGGCCAGGTCCACCGTGTCGCGCAGCGCCCGGCCGGGATCCTCGCCGTCCCGCGTACGGGAGCGGTCGAGCACCGAGAAGCGGATGCCGCGGAGTGCCTCGGAGGGCGTCGTCAAGCTGCTCACCCCCGTTCCAACGCCTTACGGCGCGAGGGATTCCCGCCGCGCGCGCGGACGGTGCGGACCGTGCGCGGACAGTGGGCCGACCGCGCGCCGACCACGCCCCGGTCGGGCCCCGTCGGGCGGGTCACGGGCGATGTCAGCGGGCCTGTCTACGCTGGGGGAGTGACCCGACAGCACAGGCCCGTGGCCGTCTTCGACCTCGACAACACCCTCGCCTCGACCGCCCACCGGCAGCACTTCCTGGAGGGCCGCCCGCGCGACTGGGCCGGTTTCTTCGCCGCCGCGCCCAAGGACCCGCCGCTGCCGGAGGGCGTCGCCCTGTGCCGGGAGAGCGCCGAGGAGTGCGACGTGGTCTATCTGACCGGGCGTCCCGAGCGCTGCCGCCGGGACACCCTCGCCTGGCTCGAAGCCCAGGAGCTGCCGGAGGGCCCCGTCCACATGCGCCGCGACCGGGACTTCCGCCCGGCCCGGCAGACCAAGCTGGAGGTGCTGCGCCGGCTGTCCAGGGACCGCGAGGTGCGGATGCTCGTCGACGACGACGAACTGGTCTGCGACGCCGCCGAGGCGGCCGGCTTCACCGTGGTCCGGGCCCGCTGGGCGGCGCCGTCGGAGGCGCTGCGGGAGGCGCAGGAGACGGAGGGGCGGACCTGACGGCCGCCCCCACGTCGCGCACCCCCCGTCGCGGAGGTGCGCGGACTAGCCCTCCTCCTCCAGCCGGAAGCCGACCTTCAGGCCCACCTGGTAGTGCTCGATCGCGCCGTCGACGAGATGGCCGCGGACCTCGGTGACCTCGAACCAGTCGAGGCCCCTCAGGGTCTGGGAAGCGCGTTCGACGCCGTTCCGGATGGCCTGGTCGACGCCCTCGGTGGACGTGCCGACGATCTCGGTGACGCGATAGGTGTGGTTCGACATGGGAGCCGGACTCCTCTCGTGACCTCGGTGGGTTCCCTCCACCGTGCCCCAGACGGGAGAGGTCCGCGACACGTCGGCGTCCGGTCCGGCGAGCGGGGAGCGGCCCGAGAAGGCGATGGTCCAGGACTTGACCATCCGCTTTGGTCCAGACCAGAATCCAGGCCACATACCCGCGCGAACCTCCCGTCAGGTCCCCCCACACGTCGGGTCAGCCCCCATGCCGTGGCCCCCACCAGGTGTCACGCACTGGACCGCAGAAGGTGACCTACGTGAAGAACCGACGTCTCGTCTGTCCGCTGGCAGTCGTCTCCGCCCTCACCCTCGCGGGCTGCGGACTGCTCCCCGGCGGCAGCCAGACCCGCACGGTGAACCTCTGGCTGATGCGCGACAGCGTCAGCGACGACTTCCTCCAGCGCTTCACCGAGGCCTACGAGGCCGAGCACGACGACATCGAACTGGAAGTCACCATCCAGGAGTGGACCGGCATCGGCAAGAAGGTCACCGAGGCCATCACCGGCGACGGCGGGCCCGACATCATCGAGGTCGGCAACACCCAGGTCGCGCAGTACGCCGACACCGACAAGCTCTACGACCTCACCCTCGAGTCGGTCCGCGACCTCGGCAGCGAGGACTGGCTGCCCGGTCTCGCCGAGCCCGGCAGCATCGACGGCGCGCAGTACGGCATCCCCTGGTACGCCGCCAACCGCATCGTCATCTACAACAAGGACCTGTTCGCCGCCGCCGGCGTCAAGCCGCCCAAGAGCCGCGACGAGTGGCTCGACGACACCGCCGAGCTCAACGACGGCGGCACCCAGGGCATCTACCTGGCGGGCCAGGACTGGTACACCCTCTCCGGCTTCATCTGGGAGGAGGGCGGCGACCTCGCCGTCGACAAGGGCGGCGCCTGGGCCGGTGCCCTCGACAGCCCGGCCGCGCTGCGCGGCATGGACTTCTACAAGCGCCTCCAGGCCCTCGGCGACGGCCCCAAGAACGCCGACGAGCAGACCCCGCCGCAGGCCGAGGTCTTCGCCAAGGGCGACGTTGCGCAGATGATCGCCGCCCCCAGTGCCATCGCCGCCATCACCAAGGCCAACCCCGAACTCAAGGACAAGCTGGGCTTCTTCCCCATCCCGGGCAAGAAGGCCGGCCAGCCCTGCGCCGTCTTCACCGGCGGCTCCGACCTGATCATCCCGGAGAACGCGCCCGACCGCGCCGCCGCCCTCGACGTCGTCAAGGCGCTCGCCGGCGAGAAGTGGCAGGGCGAACTCGCCCGCGCCATGAACTACGTGCCCAACAAGAAGACCCTCGCCCCCCTCGTCGCCGGCCAGGAGGCCACCGCCACCATGGCCGTCGGCGCCGCCCGCGGCCGGGCCACCCCCAACTCCCCGAAGTGGGCCGACGTCGAGGCCGACAACCCGATCAAGCCCTACATGAGCGCCGTCCTCTCCGGCGAGGACCCCGCGCAGGCCGCGAGGGACGCCTCCGAGAAGATCACCGACGTCCTCGGCGAATAGCCCGCCGGTAGACCACCGGCCTCAGGGGCCGTCGACCCGGCTCCGGTCGCGGCCCCGGCCTCGGCGCCGCCTTGGCCCGGCTCCGGTCGCGGCCCTGGCCTCGGCGCCGCCTTGGCCCCGGCTCCGGTCGCGGCCCTGGCCTCGGCGCCGCCTTGGCCCGGCTCCGGTCGCGGCCCCGGCCTCGGCGCCGCCTTGGCCCCGGCTCCGGCCCCGGCTCCGGTCACGGCCTCCGCCCACCATTCAGCGCCTCCACACCAACCGGCCCCCGTCCGGTCACGTCGAATCCAGTCGGTCGCGGAAGAAACGAGGGGCCGGGCCACCGCTCGCACGGCCCGGCTCCCACCGTCCCCGTCCGCACCGCCGGAGGAGCCCGACATGGCCGCCGTACCCCTCGCCCAGCCCGTCGCCGAACCCCTGGCCGCGCCCCTCGCCGCCGTCCCGGCCCAGCCGCGCGCCGACGGCGAGTCGCAGCCCCGCTACGTCGTGGGCCTGGCCAGGGACCAGGAGGACGTCCGCGCCGCCCAGCGGCTGCGCCACCTGGTGTTCGCCGGCGAGATGGGCGCCCGCCTCGACGGCCCCGAGCCCGGCCTCGACATCGACGCGTTCGACGCCTACTGCGACCACCTGCTCGTACGCCAGGAGGACACCGGCGAGGTCGTCGGCACCTACCGCATCCTGTCGCCCGAGCGCGCCGCCGTCGCCGGCCGGCTCTACTCGGAGAGCGAGTTCGACCTCGGCCGGCTCGCCCCGATCCGCCACGACCTGGTCGAGGTCGGCCGCTCCTGCGTCCACCCCGCCCACCGCAACGGCGCCGTCATCGCCCTCGTCTGGGCCGGCCTCGCCCGCTACATGACCCGCACCGGCCACAACTGGCTGTCCGGCTGCTGCTCCGTGCCGCTCGCCGACGGCGGCGCGCTCGCCGCCACCACCTGGGACACCGTCAGGACCAAGCACCTCGCCCCCGAGGAGTACTGGGTCACCCCGCACCGCCTGTGGACCCCCGAGAGCGCCGCCCCGCCCGCCGCCGGCAGCCGGGCCGACCTGCCGCCGCTGCTCCGCGGCTACCTCCGGCTCGGCGCCTGGGTCTGCGGCGCCCCCGCCCACGACCCCGACTTCGGCGTCGCCGACCTCTACGTGCTGCTCTCGCTGCGCCGCACCAACCCCCGCTACCTGCGCCACTTCCTCTCGCTCGCCCCGGCCCCGCTCGCCCCCGGCCGGTGAGCACCCAGGCCGGCTCGCCGTGGCTCCCCACGGCGCCGTGCACGCCCGGCCGGTGCGCCGCCCACCCCGGTGCCGCCGCCCCGCGCGGCGGCACCGCCGCGGGCGCGCTCCGGCTGGCCACCGGGCTCGCCGCGGTGCTCCTGGGCGTGCTGCTCGCCCCGCTCGCGGCCCCGCTGCCCGCCGCCGGCCGGCTCCTCCTGGTCCGGCTGTGGTGCCGCGGAGTGCTGCGGGCCTTCGGGGTACGGCTCCGGGTCACCGGCCGGCCCGTGCCGGGCGCGGGCCCGCTGCTCGTGGTCGCCAACCACATCTCGTGGCTGGACATCCCGCTGGTCGCGGCCGTACTGCCGGGCCGGATGCTCGCCAAGCGCGAGGTGCGCGGCTGGCCCGTGCTCGGCCCGCTCGCCGCGCTCGGCGGCACCGTCTTCATCGACCGCGACCGGCTGCGGAGCCTGCCCGGCACCGTCGCCACCATGGCCGGCGCGCTCGCCTCCGGCGGCCGGGTCATCGTCTTCCCGGAGGGCTCCACCTGGTGCGGCCGGGCCCGCGGCCCGTTCCGTCCGGCCGCCTTCCAGGCCGCCGTCGACGCCGGTGCCCCGATCCAGCCCGTACGCCTCCACTACACCCCCGTCGGCCCCGCCGGCTACGTCGGCGACGACTCCCTCGGCGCCTCGCTCTGGCGGATCGCGACCACGCGTGGACTCGTCGCCGAGATACGGCTGATGGAGCCGATCTCGCCGGAGGCGGAGGCGGAGGGGCGCGGGCGGGCTGGCCGGGCCTCGGGCCGCCCGGCCCGGGAGCGGCAGGCATCGGACTCCCGGGCGCGGGGTTCCCGGATCCCGGACTCTCAGTCCCGGGACCGTCAGTCCCCGGGCCGCCGGGCTCCGGGGTGGCAGGCATCGGATTCCCGGGCGTGGGGTTCCCGGATCCCGGGCTGTTCGGCCCCGGACCCTGGGTCCCTGGACCGCAGGATCCCGGACGCTCAGTCCCCGGACCCCGAGTCCCTGGGCCGCCGGGCCCCGGACCCCCAGTCCCGGGACCGGCGTGACCTCGCCCGGCGCGTCCTGGCGCGCGCCGCGGAGGCGGCCGTCGCCCTCGACCCGGCCGCGCCCGTGCCGCTCACGCTTCCCGCGATCCCGGTTCAGACCACCGTGGCCAGCGAGAGCGCGAACCGCCCCTGCTCGTCCGTCCACCAGCGGGACGGTGCGAAGCCGGCGGCCGTCAGCTCCGCCCGTACCCCGTCCTGACGGAACTTCGCCGAGACCTCCGTGCGCAGCTCCTCACCCGCCTCGAACGGCACCACGAGATCCAGCTCCCGGATCTTCACGGCGAGCGCGTGCCGGGCCCGCAGCCGCATCTCGATCCACTCGTGCTTGGGGTCCCACAGCGCCACATGGTCGAAGTCGGCCGGGTCGGCGTCGGCGCCCAGCTCCCGGTTCACCACCGCGAGCACGTTCTTGTTGAAGGCCGCCGTCACCCCGGCCGCGTCGTCGTAGGCGGCGACCAGCGTCGCCTCGTCCTTCACCAGGTCGGTGCCGAGCAGCAGCGCGTCGCCCGGCAGCAGCGCCGCGCGCACCGCCCGCAGGAACTCCCGCCGCTCCTCCGGAAGGAGATTGCCGATGGTGCCGCCGAGGAAGGCGACCAGACGCGGGCCGATGGTCGGCGGCAGCACGATGCCCTGGGTGAAGTCGGCGACCAGGGCGTGCACCCGGAGCGCCGGCCGCTCGGCGAGCAGCGCGTCGCCCGCGCCCTTGAGCGCGGACTCGCTGACGTCCACGGGGACGTACGACTCCAGGCCGGGCAGCAGCGCGTCCAGCAGGTGCTGGGTCTTCTCCGAGGAGCCGGAGCCCAGTTCCACCAGGGTGCGCGCCCCGGTCGCCGCCGCGATCTCCGGCGCGCGGGCGATCAGCACCTCACGCTCGGCCCGGGTCGGGTAGTACTCGGGCAGCCGGGTGATCTCCTCGAACAGCTCGCTGCCGTGCGCGTCGTAGAACCACTTCGGCGGCAGCTCCTTGGGCGTACGGGTCAGGCCGTGCAGCACGTCGACGCGCAGCGCGGCGTCCATGGCGTCCTCGGCGAGGGTGCGGGTCAGCTGGAACGGGCTCACGGGGAGGGCTCCTCGATCGGAGTGAGGACGACCCCGCCGGGGCGGGTGGTGAGGACCGTGCGGTCCGGCACCTCCGTCCAGCCCGGATCGTCGTCGTACGGTTCGGAGGCCACGACCGTCCGGCCGGGCCCGGTCAGGTACCAGAGCGAGTCCCCCCACGTGGTGGCGGCGACGGTCGAGCCGTCGGTGAGCAGCAGGTTGAGCCGGGCGCCGGGTGCCGCCCCGGCCACCTCCCGCACGGTCGCGGCGAGCGCGGCGCCCGGCGCCGCCCCGGCGCGCAGCCGGTGCAGGACGAGCGCCCACACCAGGGCCGAGTCGGTACGGGCCGCGAGGCCGAGGAGCGCCGCCGCCGGCAGGGTCGCCGCGACCGGCACCAGCGCACCGGGCCAGCCGGGCACCGCCCCGTTGTGGCTGAACAGCCAGTGGTCGGCCGCGAACGGAGCGGCCGCGGCCTCGCCGTCCGCGCCGGGCAGGGTCGCGCCCCGTACGGCGGCGAGCAGCGCCCGGGTGCGCACCACCCGGGCGAGGTCCGCGAAGCCGGGATCGCCCCAGATCGGCGCCGCCCGCCGGTAGCGGGCGGGCCGCGGGTCGCCGTCCGCGTACCAGCCGACCCCGAAGCCGTCGGCGTTCACCGTCCCGCTGGCCTGGGTGCGCGGAGCCCAGGACTGGTGCTCCAGGGAGTGCGGCTGCCTCAGCAGCAGCTCGCCGAGCGCCACCGGCGCCCCGACGAACGCGAGATGACGGCACATCAGGCGGGCTCCGCGTCGCGGGCGGTGCGGAACCCGGCGAAGATCTGCCGCCGCACCGGAAGGTCCCAGTTGCGGAAGGTGCCCCGGCAGGCCACCGGGTCCACGGCGAACGAGCCGCCGCGCAGCACCTTGTGCTCCGGGCCGAAGAAGACCTCCGAGTACTCCTTGTACGGGAAGGCGGTGAAGCCCGGATACGGCAGGAAGTCGCTCGCCGTCCACTCCCACACGTCGCCGATCAGCTGCCGCACCCCGAGCGGCGAGGCCCCCTCCGGATAGCTCCCGGCGGGCGCGGGCCCCAGATGCCGCTGCGCCAGATTGGCGTGTACGGGCGTGGGGTCGGCGTCGCCCCACGGATAGCGGCGGGACCGGCCGGTCGCCGGGTCGTGGCGGGCGGCCTTCTCCCACTCGGCCTCGGTGGGCAGCCGGCGTCCGGCCCAGCGCGCGTAGGCGTCGGCCTCGTACCAGCTGACGTGCAGCACCGGCTCGTCCTCGGCGACCGGCTCGGTCACCCCGAAGCGGCGGCGCAGCCACTGCCCGCCCTCCCGGCGCCAGAACAGCGGGGCCTCGATGGCGTGCTGGCGGATCTGGTCCCAGCCCTCGGCCTGCCACCAGCGTTCGTCGCGGTAGCCGCCGTCGGCCATGAAGGCCTGGTAGGCGCCGTTGGTGACGGGCACGGTGTCGATGTGGAAGGACGCCACGATCCGGGTGTGCGCGGGCCGTTCGTTGTCCAGCGCCCACGGCTCGTCGGAGGTGCCCATGGTGAACGGGCCGCCGGGGACGAGGACTTCACGCTGCTCCGGTGCTCCGTCCGCGGTCGCCGGCGGGGGCGGGGCGGTCAGCGCCGCCGGTCCCTTGCGGAGCTGATGGGTGATCAGCATCGTCTCGTCGTGCTGCTGTTCGTGCTGCGCGATCATCCCGAAGGCGAAGGCCGCGTCCACCAGCGGCCGCCCCTCCAGGCGGGTGCCGTCGAGCACGTGCAGGATCCGGTCGCGTACGTCCGCCGCGTACGCCCGCGCCTCGGCGGGGGCGAGCAGCGGCAGCGTCGGCCGGCTGGCCCTCGGGTGCTCGAAGGCGTCGTACATCGAGTCGATCTCGGGCCGCAGCGCCTCGCGGCCGCCGACCGCCCGCCACAGCCACTGCTCCTCCTGGTTGCCGATGTGCGCCAGGTCCCACACCAGCGGCGACATCAACGGCGAGTGCTGCGCGGTCAGTTCGGAGTCCTCGACGCAGGAGGTGAGCAGCGCGGTGCGCTCGCGGGCCCGGGTCAGCGCCACCGCCGTCCGCTGCTTCAGATCCTGCTCGGCGGGCGCGGTCATGAGGCCACCTCCAGCTGCTCGTCGGCCGGGCAGCAGCCCGGCACCACGTACCGTGCGTGGAACGCGGCCACCGCGCCCAGCACGTCGGGGGTCGCGCCGATCCGGGGCAGCGCGTCCAGGGCCGCCTCGAACACGGTCAGCGCCGCCTTGTGCAGCGCCGGGTCGGTGAGTCCGTCCCGGGCGGCGGTCCGCCACAGAGCGTTGCGCGGCGCGGGGCCGTCCCCGGCGAGCGCCGCCAGCGGCTCCACCGCCTGATGGGCGGCCGCGGCGGCCCGGGGATCCTCGAAGAGGGCGGTGGTGACCGCCACCGGAACCATCCAGCCGTCGGGGCCGGGCTGTGCGTCGATCATCCGAAGCTCCAGATGCCCGCGCGGCCGGACCGGCGGGAACAGGGTCGTCAGGTGGTAGTGCAGATCGTCCGCGTCCGCCTGGCGCGGCGCGCCCGAGCGCAGCCAGTCCCGGAAGGTCAGCCCCTCCGGTACCGCCCACGGGCCGCTCGGCGTGCGCACGCACATCACCGGGGTGTCCAGGACGTGCGCCGCCCACTCGGCGCGCGGCTCGCCGTCCGGCGACGGGGCGAGCGCCCGGGTCGGATCCAGATCCGTCCACAGCGCCTGCCGGGTCGACCGCCAGCCGGTCCGGCGCCCGCCGTGCACGGGCGAGTTGGCGAACGCGGCCACCAGGACCGCGCCGAGCAGATGGGCGAGCCGCCAGCGGCTGCGATAGCCCAGCGGCCCGTCGTCGTCGAGGCCGGCGTCCAGACAGACCTGCACGGACGCCGACTCGCACATCATGGCCCGCCCGGACGGACCGGTCCGGCCGAGGACGAGCTCCATGGCGTCGTAGCGCGGCTCGTGCAGCACCCGTTCGCGGGGCGCGTGCCACGGGTCCACCCCGTAGCCGCTGAGGCCGAGTCCGAGCGGGGCGAGCGCCGCCCGTACCGCCCGCAGATCCGCGGCGAGCGAGTCGAGGCACTCCATGAGGGAGGCGGCGGGCGGCGAGCTGAGCTCCAGCTGCCCGCCGGGTTCGAAGGTGAGGGCCGCCACCAGCGGCACGGCCCGTACGGTGTCGATCGCCGCGGCGAGCCGGGGCGGCGGCACGGGACGACGGGGGTCACGCAGTTCGTGGACGAGCCATTCCAGCTCCGCCCCGACCGCGCGCGGCGGCCCCGTCTTGAAACAGATACATCGCAGCAGGCCCTCGGCTTCCTCCTCGGTCAGCGGAGGACCGCCCCGGGGTATGCCGCTCGACGACGGTGTCGTCATCGCTCCACCTCCTGGGAAAGCGCTGCTTCCACCTAAAGCCACCCGGCACGGGCGTGCAAGGGCGCCTCGCGCGCCCCGCGGGCACCCCGGGCGTACGCACGGCGCAAATTCCGTTGCCGCCCGTCACCGGCGTCGATCATGCTTCCGGGACATGAGCGCACGACTGCGGGCCCTCGCCCGAGACAACGAGCGGATCCTCGCCGAAGGCCGCTACACCGGGCCCGGCGGCCGGATCGTCCCCCTCGCCGAGCCGCTGGCCGCGGCCCTGGCCGGAACCCGTCTGTACGGCCCCGAGCCCGTCCCCGTCACCCCCGGCACCGACCGTACGCCCGCCCTCACCGTCACCGGCGAGAGCAGCCTCGCCGCCGCCCGCCGGATGGTCCGCGAGAACCCGGGCGCGCCGGTGGCCGTCCTCAACTTCGCCTCCGCCCGCAACCCCGGCGGCGGCTACCTCAACGGCGCCCAGGCCCAGGAAGAGGCCCTCTGCCGCTCCTCCGCCCTCTACGCCACGCTGCTGCGCGCCCCCGACTACTACGCCCACCACCGTGCGGAAAGGGACGCCTTCTACACCGACCGGGTCATCCACTCGCCGGCCGTCCCCGTCTTCCGCAACGACGGCGGCGCGCTCCTCGACGAGCCCTTCGCCGTCGGCTTCCTCACCTCACCCGCGCCCAACGCGGGAGTGATCCGCCGCCGCACCCCCGAGCTCGCCCACCGGGTCCCCGCCGCCCTCGCCTCCCGGGCCGAACGCGTCCTGGAGACCGCCGCCGCGCACGGCTACCGCAGGCTCGTCCTCGGCGCCTGGGGCTGCGGCGTCTTCCAGAACGACCCCGCCGAGGTCGCGGGCGCGTTCAAGGAGCTGCTCACCGGCGACGGGCGGTTCGCCCGCCACTTCGACGAGATCGTCTTCGGCATCCTCGACCGCACCCGCGACCGGGCCACCCTCGGCGCCTTCCGCCGGGTGCTCGGCCACCCGGGGGAAGGCTAGGACCGGGGGACGGCCAGGCCGTGTCTTTCGGATCAGGGCGTGTGTCGCCCCGGCACCCTCGGGGCCCGGCTCAGGACCAGCCGTAACGCTCCACGAGCCGGGCCACCACGCGGTCGAACCGCACCCGGTCGAGCGCGCAGGCCTCCCGCCGCATCCCCGACTGGCGCACCCGCAGCACCCGGTCCAGGTCCACCCAGGACTCCCGCCGCTCCGCGTCCCACGGCCCCGAACCGATCGCCACCCACTCGCGGTCGTGGTCGTGCCGCTTGCTCGACAGCTGTACGGCGAGCAGCGTGCCCTCCGGCTCCCGCGCCACCACGAGCACCGGCCGGTCCTTGCCCCGCCCGTCGTTCTCCTCGAAGGGCACCCAGGTCCACACGATCTCCCCGGGGTCGGGATCCCCGTCGGGGTCCGGCGCGTAGGAGGTGCGGACCGGGCCGATCGCCCGCGGATCGGCCTCGCTGGTGGAGTTCATCGGCATCGTCATCCGGGCACCGTAGCGGCTGCGCGCTTCGACACGCCCGGTCTGACGTTCAGGCTCCTGACATGCGGCTTTCGTACCGGCGTGCGAGCCTGGGAGGAAGTTCCCCGACCACGGGAGGCACGATCGTGGGCAAGAAACAGACCCGGGTCAACAAGGGCGCCCGAACGGGCGGCCACGAACACCGGACGACGACGGCCGAGACCAAGTCGAGCACGCAGTCGGCCATGCCCGAGGCACCCCGGCCGGCCATCGACGTCCCGTCGCACCGCAAGGAAAAGAAGTTCGGGCACAACTGACGGGCGGGTGACCGCCGTCGGGACGGTGCGTGGATGATGTACCTCCACTCACGCTCGTCCCTGGGGGGAACATGCGCCGCAGCGCCTTCGGAGCCGTCCTCGTCCTGACCGCCGTCACGCTCGGCGGACTCACCGCCTGCAGCTCGACGGACCCCGGCCCGGACGCGGGCCCCGGCGACGCGGCCGCACCCACCAAGTCCACCCCCACCGCACCGGTGCGGGTCGAGGACGGCTTCATGCCCGACCTGGTCGGCGGCTCCGTCATGAGCGCGTACGGGCAGCTGTCCGGATCGATGCGCTTCGAGGACGCTTCCGGCCAGGGCCGCACCGTCCCCACCGACAGCGGCGCCGCCGAGGAGTGGAAGGTCTGCACCCAGACCCCGGCGGCCGGCGCCGCGGTCACCGCCGGACAGGAGATGGTCATCGGCGCGGTGAAGAACTCCGAGGAGTGCTGAACCTAAGGGTGTGGGGGTCCGGCCGACCGGACCCCCACACCCTGCGTTTCCGCTGCTACGAGTCGTCGCCGACCGTGATCTCCTCCGTCCGCGGCGCGGGCAGCGCCTCCGCCGCCGGTGCGGCAGGCGCGGCCGGTGCGGACGGCGCCGGACCGTTCGGGCTCATGTTGGCGAGCAGCTGACGGGCCAGACCCAGACCCGTCCCGCCCATGGTGAGCGCCTTGGCGAACATCTCCGCCATCCCGTCCGCGCCGTTGAGCAGCACCATCTGGTCGACGTTGCCGAACGCCGAGGCACCCGCCTCCACGATCTCCGGCCACTTCTCGGCCAGTTGCTGGGCGACCACGGCCTCCTGGTTCTCCGCGAGCGCCGCCGCCCGCGCCTTGATCGCCTCGGCCTCGGCCAGACCCTTCGCCCGGGTCGCCTCGGCCACCGCGAGACCCTTGGCCTGGGCCGCGGCGGCCTCCGCCTCACCGGTCACCCGGGTGGCCGTCGCCGTCGCCGCGCTCGCCAGTTCGGTCTTGCGGGCCTCCGCCTCGGCGGCGAGGATCCGGGCGTCGCGCTCGGCCGCCGCCAGCGTGCGCTTCTCGTACGCGAGGGCGTCGGCCGGCTTGCGGACCTCCGCCTGGAGCTGCTGCTCCTTCCGGTTGGCCTCCAGTTCGGCGACCCGGGTCTCCTGGACCACGACCTCCTGGCGCGCGGCCGCGTCCGCCAGCGGACCGGCCTGGCGGGCCTTCGCGCCCGCCTGGTCCCGCTCGGCCTGGTAGCCGGCCTGCAGGATCTCACTGTCCCTGGTCGCCTCCGACATGCGCGCGGCGGCCTGCTGCTCCGCCT
Organism: Streptomyces fradiae; assembly: GCF_041270065.1. NCBI lineage: Bacteria > Bacillati > Actinomycetota > Actinomycetes > Kitasatosporales > Streptomycetaceae > Streptomyces > Streptomyces fradiae. The sequence goes on from NZ_CP065958.1 coordinate 7,285,411, forward strand.
CCGTCGCCCGCCGGTTGGCCTCCGCCTGCGCGATGCGCGCATCGCGCTGCACGGCGGCCGCGTGCGGCGCCGCCAGGTTCTTGATGTAACCCGTCGGGTCCTCGATCTCGTGGATCTGCAGCGAGTCCACGATCAGACCCAGCTTCTCCATCTCCGTGCCACAGGCCGAACGCGCCTGCCCGGTCAGCTTCTCCCGGTCACGGATCATGTCCTCCACCGTCAACCCGCCGACGATGGCGCGGAGATGACCGGCGAAGACGATGTGCACCCGCTCCGACATCAGCTTCTGCTGGTCGAGGAAGCGGCGGGCGGCGTTGGCGATCGACACGAAGTCGTCGCCCACCTTGAAGATGACCACGCCGCGCACCTTCAGCGGAATGCCCTGGTGCGTGACGCACTCCACCGACAGCTGCGTCTCGTTGAGGTCGAGCGACAGCTTCCGCACCGCCTGCACGCCGGGCAGGACGAGCGTGCCCCGGCCGGTGACGATCCGGAAGCCCATGCCCTCGCCGAAGCCTTCGTTCTTGTGGTTCGAACCCGAGATGATGAGCGCCTCGTTCGGCTCGGCGACGCGCCACATCATTTTGAACAGAGCGATCAGAACGGCGAGGGCGCCGACGACGCCACCTGCCAGGATCCCGAGGCTCATTGGACAGGTCCCCCTTCACCGGAGCCGTGCGGTTCCGGTGAAGGGAGTGTGCGCCCGGTGCGCCCCGCCGCTCAATGGATCGGTCAACTGTCGTACGCGGCTGTGACATACACGGTGCGCGGAGGGAGATGTTCCATGACCATCACGACCGTGCCGGGCTCGATCCGCTCCTTCCCCGTGGCGGAGTAGGCGAGGAAGTGCTCGGCGCCGCCCCGGATGCGGACGATCACCTCACCGACGAGGCCGGGTCCGACCGTGCCGGTCACGCGGCCGAGCAGGCCCACCATCGAAGCGTCGTCGTCCATGACCGAACGGTACGTCAGCACCCCGCCCGGGCGGTACGGGACCCGGGCGGTACGGGACCCGGGCGGTACGGGAGCGGGTCAGCGCACCGAACGGATCGGGCGCACCGCGAGCGCGCCGAGCACCGAGAGCACGGCCGCCACCACGAACAGCGCCGTGTAGCCGCCGCCGCTGAGCGAGACGATCAGCGAGGCCACGAACGGGGCCACGATCTGCGGACCGGCGTTGGCGATGTTGAGCACACCCATGTCACGGGCCGCGTCCTCCGCCTTCGGCAGCACCATCGTCACCAGCGCCGTGTCCACCGCCATGTAGCAGCCGAAACCGAGGCCGTTGACGACGGAGAAGGCCAGCATCGCGGTCCAGCTCGACGAGACCGCCGGTATCAGCAGCGCCACGGCGGCGAGCGCGGCCGAGGCGCCGACGAACAGCTTGCGCCGGTCGTAACGGTCCGAGAGCCAGCCGCCGAGCACCGTCGAGACCACCATCGCCACCGAGTTGAGCGGCATCAGCACGGCCACCGCCTCCTCGGGCGTGAGACCGGCCGGCAGCACGGTGTGGTCCTTCAGGATGTACAGCTGGAATCCGGCCACCGCGAAGTAGCCGAGGATCAGCAGCGCCCGCCCGATGAACGCCCAGCGGAAGTCGTGGTTCTTCAATGCGCTGCCGAACGCGCCCAGTTGGGCCCGCACCGGCATCGGCGCCTTCGGCGGCATGCGCTCCTCGCGCGCGCAGACGGTGAAGAGCACGGCGGTGGCGGCGACGATCGCGCCGAAGACCAGATAGCCGGTGCGGTAGTGGTCCGAGAACGCGGCGCCGACCAGGGCGCCGATCGTGGAGCCGACCGGCAGCCCCAGGCCCACGGCGGCCGAGGCCTTGCCGCGCGCGGCGAGCGGCACCCGGTCGGGCACCACGGAGGTGAGGGCGGCCTGGTAGACGTTCATCACCGCCTGGCCGAGACACCAGGCGATCATCACCAGCAGGATCGTGTTCACGCTGCCGAGCAGCAGCATCACGGGCACGGCGAGCAGCCCGCCCGCGAGGATCCACGGATTGCGCCGCCCGGAGCGGTCGGAGAGCGCGCCGGCCACCGGGTTGAAGATCGTCGCGAAGATCGCCGAGACGCCGGAGACCAGACCGAAGTTGGCCACCTTGTTCGCCGGGTCGATCTGCTCGATCTGCAGCGCGAGGAGCAGCCCGGGGACGCCGATGTACAGCGCGTACATCGCGGTGTTCCCGGCGAGCAGCAGGGGCAGCAGGCCGCGGGTGGTGCGGGGTGGGGCGGATGCGGTGGATGTGGCTGGGGAGGAAAGGGCCACGGTGCCCTCCGGGAGTGATGGGGGTGGTGGTGACAGAAGTGATGACACGTGTCAGTGACTCGTGTAAACCTTGTGTAGCACTCGAATCCGGCCATCCGCCAGACCCTGCGCCGGATCGTTCTGGAAAGATGCCGGATCGATGAGCCAGTCACCCAAGCAGCAGTCCACCGGGCCGTCGTCCGCCGGGCGGCAGCCCGCCGGGCAGTCGCCCGCCGGACGCTCCGTCCCCACCAGCGCCGACGTGGCACGGCTCGCGGGAGTCTCCCGGGCCACCGTGAGCTATGTCCTGAACAACACCGCGGCCGTACGGATCAGCGAGCCCACCCGCCGCCGGGTCCGCGAGGCGGCCGAGGAACTCGGCTACGTCCCGCACGCCGCCGCCCGCAGCCTGCGCGCCGGCCACAGCCGGATGGTGCTCATGCCCACCGCGCACGTGCCGATCGGACCGCTCTACAGCCGCTTCTTCAACGAACTCCAGTGGGCCCTGCGGCGTCTGGACTACACCGTCGTGCAGTACGGCAGCGTCGGCCTCGACGGGGACGCGGCGGCCCGCGCCTGGGCCGAGCTGCGGCCGGTCGCGGTGGTCTCGCTCGGCCCCGTCGAAGTGACCCCGTCCGGCGTCGACCTGCTCAAGCGGGCAGGCGCCCGCGCCGTGATCACGGTCGGCCCGCAGCGGGTCGAGGGCACCCACTCCGTCGTCATGGACCTCACCCGGGTCGGCCGGGACGCCGGCGAGCATCTGGTCGCGCGCGGCTGCCGCGCCATCGGCGTGGTGATGCCCGAGGAACCGGGCCTGGAGATGTTCTCCGTACCGCGCCTGGAGGGCGTGCGGGCCGCCGCGGCCGAGGCCGGGGCCACCGTCGTACCCCTCCCGCTGGCGTACGAGGAGGAGCCGGCGGCGGCGCTCGCCGGACGGTGGCGCGAACTCGGCCTCGACGGCGTGTTCGCCTACAACGACGAGTACGCCATGCTCCTCATGCGCGCCCTGCAGGACGCCGGGATCGCGGTCCCGGACGACACCGCCGTCGTCGGCTCGGACGATCTGCTGCTCGGCCGGCTGCTCCGCCCCCGGCTCAGCACGGTGCACATCGACATGATCGGCGGCCGGGCGCTCGCCGAACTGGTGGACCGCGCGGTGCGCGAGCCGGGAACGCGGCCGGAGCGGCACGAGCTGCTCGACTCGCGGATGGTCGTGCGCGAGTCCAGCTGACGGTCCGCGCCGGGCGGCCCGCCTCGGCGGCCTGCTGGGCGGCTCCGGCCGGCGGTCCCGGCCGACGGTCCCGGTCGGGCGGCGGGGCGCGGGCGGGCGGCTTAGCGTCGGTCCATGAGCACACATCCGAAGCGCTTCGAGATCCTGCTGGTCCCGGCGCACGTGCAGAACCGGGGCACCGCGTCCGTGGAGGACAGCGCCGTCCGCTCGGCGGTGGTCGAGGCGACCGGCCGCACCGGCGAGACCGGATACCCGATCTACGAGGGCCACGGCCTGGTGGCCGACATCGACCCCGACACGCGGACGGTGGAGGCGCTGCTCGTGGACGGCCGCGAGCTGGACTACGGCCTGACGGCGCTGATCAGAGGACCGGAAACCGGCCGGCGCGCGCCCGGTGGCGGGAGCTGACGGGCTGCCGAGGGGCCGCCCGGGAGGCACCGGTGGGCGTTGACAGGAGGCGCGGGAGGGGCGGAGACTCGGGCGGGCGAGGGCGAAGAAGCCTTCACCAGGCGAACGGATGTCGTCATCGGTGTCCGTCCGCCCGTCCGGGCCGTACCGACACAGGGCATGTGGGAGAGAACCGATGAGCATCCGCGACGTCTACATCGTCGACGCCGTCCGCACTCCGATCGGCAAGTTCGGCGGTGCGCTCTCCTCCGTCCGCCCCGACGACCTCGCCGCCCACGTGGTGAAGTCCCTCGTCGCCCGCACCCCGGAGCTCGACCCGGCGCTGATCGACGACGTCTACTTCGGCGACGCCAACGGGGCCGGCGAGGACAACCGCGACGTGGCCCGGATGGCCGTACTCCTCGCCGGGCTGCCGACCTCTGTGCCCGGCGTCACCGTCAACCGGCTCTGCGGCTCCGGCCTGGAGGCCGTGATCCAGGCCGCCCGCGCCATCGCGCTCGGCGACGCCTCGGTGGCCCTCGCCGGCGGCGTCGAGTCGATGTCCCGCGCCCCCTGGGTGCTGCAGAAGCCCGAGCGGGCCTTCCCGGCCGGCCACCAGCAGCTCCACTCGACCACCCTCGGCTGGCGCATGACCAACCCGCGCATGCCCGCCGAGTGGACCGTCGCGCTCGGCGAGGGCGCCGAACTCGTCGCCGACAAGCACGCCATCAGCCGCGAGGCCCAGGACGCCTTCGCCCTCGCCAGCCACCAGAAGGCCGCCGAGGCCTGGGCCAAGGGTCTTTACGACGGCGAGGTCGTGCCGTACGAAGGCGTGGACCTCGTACGGGACGAGTGCATCCGCGACAACACCTCGCTGGAGGCCCTGGCGCGCCTGAAGCCCTCGTTCCGCCCCGACGGCGGCACGGTGACGCCCGGCAACGCCTCCCCGCTCAACGACGGCGCCGCCGCCCTGCTCCTCGTCGACGAGGCCGGCCTGCGCGAGACCGGCCGCGAGCCGCTGGCCCGGATCCGCGCCTCCGCCGCCACCGGCATCGAGCCGCAGCTCTTCGGGCTCGGCCCGGTGGAGGCCGTGCGCCGGGCCCTGGAGAAGTCCGGCCGCGGCTTCGGCGACCTGACCACCTTCGAGCTGAACGAGGCCTTCGCCGCCCAGTCCCTCGGCTGCCTCGCCGAGTGGCCGGAACTCGACCCCGCCGTGGTCAACCCGCGCGGCGGCGCCATCGCGATGGGCCACCCGCTCGGCGCCTCGGGCGCCCGCCTCGCCGGCGCCGTCGCCCACCAGCTCGCGGCGGCCGGCTCCGGCACGGGCCTCGCGGCGCTCTGCATCGGTGTGGGCCAGGGCCTGGCGCTGGTCCTGGAACGCTGACCGGACGTACGGCATCCGCACGGCGTACGCACCGGCTTACGAGAGGGGCGGCCCCGGTCCACCGGGCCGCCCTCTCGTAAGCCATGCGCTGTTCTTACTGCTGGCCGCCGGCCTGCGCCTCGGCGATGGACTTGCGCACCTCGTCCATGTCCAGCTTGCGGGCCTGGCCGATCACGTCCTCCAGGGCCGCCTCGGGCAGCGCGCCGGGCTGCGCGAACACCGCGACCTTGTCACGGACGATCATCAGCGTCGGGATCGAGCGGATCTCGAACGCCGCCGCCAGCTCCTGCTGCGCCTCGGTGTCCACCTTGGCGAAGACCAGGTCGTCGTGGCGCTCGGAGGCCGCCTCGAAGACCGGGCCGAACTGACGGCAGGGACCGCACCAGGAAGCCCAGAAGTCGATCAGAACGAATTCGTTGTCGCTCACGATCTCGTCGAAGTTGTCCTTGGTGAGCTCTACGGTGCTCATGCTGCCTGCCTTCCGTCTCCTGGCGGTTGCCTTACGGTCCCCTGGGGACTCGTCCCGCACAACGGCGTATCGAGCCGCGGTATTCCGCGCCGATCCGGGCCGCCGCCCGCAGACTGGTCTTCATGACACGAGCGGCGGAACACGAGCAGACGCACGAGCGCGAGTACGACGTGGTGGTCCTGGGCGCGGGACCCGTGGGCGAGAACGTGGTGGACCGGGTCCGGGCGGCCGGGCTCAGCGCGGCGGTGGTCGAGAGTGAACTGGTCGGCGGGGAGTGCTCGTACTGGGCCTGCATGCCCAGCAAGGCGCTGCTCCGCCCGGCCATCGTCCGCTCCGAGGCGCGCAGGGTGGCCGGACTGCGCGCCCACGCCTACGGCCCGCTGGACGCCCAGGAGGTGCTCGCGCACCGCGACGAGGTCGTCGGCAACTGGCAGGACGACGGCCAGGTGTCCTGGGTGCGCTCCACCGGCGCCGACCTCTACCGCGGCCAGGGCCGCCTGCACGGACCGCGCCGGGTGACGGTCGAGGGCGCCGAGGGCGACCGCCATGTGCTCACCGCCCGGCACGCCGTCGCCGTCTGCACCGGCAGCCGCGCCGTCCTGCCCCCGTTGCCGGGCCTCACCGGCGCCCGGCCGTGGACCAGCCGCGAGGCCACCAGCTCCGAACGGGTGCCCCGGCGCCTGGTCGTGGTCGGCGGGGGAGTGGTCGGCGCCGAGATGGCGACGGCCTGGCAGGCGCTCGGCGCGCACGTCACGATGCTGATCCGGGGTGACCGACTGCTGCCGCGCATGGAGCCGTTCGCGGGCGAGCACGTCGCCGCCGCGCTGACGGAGCGCGGCGCCGACATCCGTACCGGTGTGTCCGTCTCCGCCGTCGTACGGGACGGGAGCGCCGGCCCCGTCACCGTCGTCCTGGACGGCGGCGACCATGTCGAGGGCGACGAGGTGCTGTTCGCCACCGGCCGGCGCCCGCGCACCGAGGACATCGGCCTGGAGACGGTCGGCCTGGAGCCGGGCTCCTGGCTGGCGGTCGACGACAGTCTGCGGGTCGACGGGTTCGACTGGCTGTACGCGGTCGGTGACGTCAACCACCGGGCGCTCCTCACCCATCAGGGCAAGTACCAGGCGCGGATCGCGGGCGCCGCGATCGCCGCGCGGGCGACGGAGAAGGCGGACGACGCCGTCGCGTGGGGGCCGCACCGGGCGACCGCCGACCATGCCGCCGTCCCCCAGGTCGTGTTCACCGACCCCGAGGCGGCCGCCGTCGGCCTGAGCCTCGCCGAGGCCGAGGCCGCCGGGCACCGCGTGCGTGCCGTCGACCTCGACCTGCGCGGGGTCGCCGGGGCCGGGCTCTACGCGCAGGGCTACCGCGGCCACGCCCGGATGGTCGTCGACCTCGACCGCGAGGTCGTCCTCGGCGCGACCTTCGTCGGCCCCGGCATCGGTGAACTCCTCCACTCCGCCACCGTCGCCGTCACCGGCGAGGTCCCGATCGCCCGCCTCTGGCACGCGGTCCCGGCCTACCCGACGATCAGCGAGGCCTGGCTCCGCCTCCTGGAGGCGTACCGGGACGGGGACGGGGCGGACGGCTCATGACCCCCGGGGCCGCCGGGGAGCGCGCCAACGAGTACGACGCCACCTGCGCCCACTGCGGCGCCCCGGTCCCGGCGGGCACCGGCCTGCTCCGCCACGCCGCGAAGGGCTGGGAGGTCTACCACCCGGAACACGCCCCGGCCCCCGGCCCACCCCCACCGACGGACCACCCCGGCTGGCACCATCGCCCGCTGCTCTCCCTGGACATCACCACCACGGGCCACCGCTTCGCCGTCGACCGCATCACGGGGGCGGCGCTGCGGGCGAGCGAGGGCTGGGAGCGGGAGTGGGCGGTGGACGCGAGCGGGGTGACCGGCTCCGTGCCTGACGCCGAGCCGGCGGACCACGCCCCGGAGCGAGAGCCTGGCTCCGGTACGACCGGCCAGGGCCTCGATGCGGAGCACGAGCCTGGCGGCCCTGCGCACCCCCGCCCCGGTGCGGCCCCCGCCGGCCGCCCCCTGCCACCGGTTCTGCCCCCGGCCCGCGCCCTCGACGAGGTCGCGGTCCTGGTCGCCGACCACCTGGCGGCCGGCGAGCTCCTCGTCGTCTGGTTCGCCCCCTACGTCCTGACGACCCTGCACGCCGAACTGCTCCGCCACGGCCTCGCCCCGCTCACCGCCCGCGTCCCGGCCGGGGTCGCGCCGGTCTGCGACCCCCTCGTCCTCGACCGCCACACCGACCGCTACCGCCCCGGCCCCCGCTCCCTCCACGCCGTCGCGGCCTGGTACGGCATCCCGCACCCCCACCCCGGCGACCCCGCCTCCGACGCCACCGCTGCCCTCGCCCTGGCCCAGGCGATCCCCGCCTCGTACCCTCCCCTCGCCCGGCTCTCCCGCCCCGCCCTCCACACCGAACAGATCCTCTGGTACGCAGAACAGACGGCACGTCACCCCGACGCGCCCGCCTGGCCGTTCGAGGAACTCTCGCCCCAGGCATGGGAGCCACCACCGGACCCGGAGGAGGCTTGAGGACACGTCAGAAGTGCAACGGTGAGCCGGAGCCGGAGGCTCCTTGGCACGAGATCGTGCCCGGATCGTAGAGTCGGGCGCGTGATCGAGCCCACCGCCCATGTCCGCGTCGCCCGCCCCTCGCGGGATCTCGTCGCCGCCGAGCGCTTCTACGTCGACGGCCTCGGCCTCGCCGTGCAGTGGCGCAAGACCGACCCCGCCCCCGGCGAGCACGAGCTGCTCATGGTCGGCCCGGCGGGCGGCGGCTGGCACTTCGAGCTCACCCGCGACCCGTACGCGGAGCGGCCCGTCGAACCCGCCCCGACCGTCGACGACCTGTTCGTGGTGTACCTCGGCGAGCCCGTCGAGGAGGCGATGGTCGAGCGGCTCGTCGCGGCCGGCGGCACCCGGGTCGCGGCCCACAACCCCTACTGGGACGAGTACGGCGTCACCGTCGCTGACCCCGACGGCTACCGGCTCGTCCTCTGCTCCCGCACCTGGGGCTGAGGCCGCAGAGCGAGGGCATCCCGCCGCCCAGAGGGCGGCGTTCGCGCCACCCTAGGGAGTGAAGCGGGCCATGTCGGGGTCGTGACCCCTGCCGTGCGGCCCGGGCGCGCCGCACCATGGCCCTCGGCGGGACGGCTTCCGGTCTCCGCCCCCACGCGCGGATCCGAGGGCGGAGAAGATGACCGGCAGCCGCAGGGCGCTCGCCAGAGTGCTGACGTTGTGTCTGTTCCTGGGCGGGGGCGGGATGTTGCCCACGGCGACCGCCGCCACGCCCTCACCCGTCGCCCCCGCCCCGGTCCAGGCCACTCCGCGCCTCGCCGCCGACCAGACGACCATCTCGCACGACACCTTCCGCACCGGCTGGGACCGGGACGAACCCGGCCTCGCGCCCGACCAGGTGTCCAGCTCCGACTTCGGGCAGCAGTTCTCGACCACCGTCGACGGACAGGTCTACGCCCAGCCGATCGTCGTCGGCTCGACCCTCGTCGTCGCCACCGAGAACAACAAGGTGTACGGACTCGACGCGGCCTCCGGGAAGGTCAACTGGACCAGGAGCACGGGCGCCGCCTGGCCTGCCGCCGCCATCAGCTGCGGCGACCTGACCCCCAACATCGGCGTCACCTCGACCCCCGTCTACGACCCGGCGAGCGGCGCGCTCTACCTCACCTCCAAGGTGAACGACGGCGCCGACGACCAGCACCCGAGCTGGTACGTGCACGCGCTCGACCCCGCCACCGGCGCCGAGCGCTCCGGCTGGCCCGTCAAGGTCGCCGGGGCGCCCGTCAACGACCCCGGGCGCGCCTTCAACCCGTACACCGCGATGCAGCGCCCCGGCCTGCTGCTCATGGGCGGCTCCGTGTACGCCGCCTTCGCCTCCCACTGCGACCACGGCCCCTACGTCGGCTACGTCCTCGGCGTGAACACCGCCACCCGCCGCACCACCCTCTGGGCCACCGAGGACTCCTCCGCCAACGGCATGGCCGGCATCTGGATGAGCGGCGGCGGCCTCGTCTCCGACGGCCCCGGGCGGATCCTGTTCTCCACCGGCAACGGCGTGACCCCGGCCCCCGGCCCCGGCACCTCGCCGCCCGGCCAGCTCTCCGAGTCCGTGGTCCGGCTCGGCGTCAACAGCGACGGCACCATGTCCGCCCAGGACTTCTTCAGCCCCGCCAACGCCAATCAACTCGACCTCAACGACACCGACTTCGGCTCCGGCGGCCCCGTCGCCCTCCCCGGCGCCCCCTTCGGGACCAGCGCCCACCCGAACCTGCTCGTCCAGATCGGCAAGGACGGACGGTTCTTCCTCCTCGACCGTGACGACCTCGGCGGGCGCGCCCAGGGCCCGGGCGGCACGGACAAGGTGCTCGGCGCCTTCGGACCGTACGAGGGGGTCTGGGGGCACCCCGCCGCGTACGGCGGGCAGGGCGGCTACGTCTACACCATCGGCTCGCGCGGCCCGCTGCGCGCCTTCGCGTACGGGCTGACCGGCGACGGCCGGCCCGCGTTCAGCAACACCGGCCGCAGCCCGGAGACCTTCGGCTACACCTCCGGCTCGCCCGTCGTCACCTCCACCGGCACCAACCCCGGCTCCGCCCTGGTCTGGGCGGTCGCCGCGGACGGCGCCAACGGCGCGAACGCCCAGCTCCGCGCGTACGACGCCGTGCCCGTCAACGGCACCCTCAAGCTGCGCTGGTCCGCACCCATCGGCACCGCCGCCAAGTTCTCGGTCCCCGCCACCGACGGCGGCCGGGTCTACGTCGGCACCCGCGACGGCCACGTCCTCGCCTTCGGCCGCCCCGCCAACACCGCGCTCACCAGCAGCCCCGTCGACTTCGGGCAGGTCGCCGTCGGCTCCACGGGCAGCGCGACCGCCACCGTCACCGCCACCCGCGATGTCACCGTCAACGCCGTGACCACGCCCGCCGGCAGCGCCTTCACCACCCGGCCGGCCGGACTTCCGCGCACCCTGCGCACCGGCGAGACCTACTCCGTGCCCGTCTCCTTCGCCCCGACCGCGCCCGGCGCCGACAGCTCCGTCCTGACCTTCGCCACCGACCTCGGCGACAGCGCGGTCGGACTCACCGGTTACGGCACCAAGCCCGGCCTTCTCGCCTCGCCCGCCGCCCTCGACTTCGGCACCGTCGCCACCGGCACCACCAAGTCCCTCGGCGTCACCTTCACCAACACCGGCACCCAGGCCGAGACCGTCACCGCGACCGCCGCGCCCGGCGCCCCCTTCACCGCCACCGGACTGCCCGCGAACGGCACCGTCGTCCCGCCCCAGCAGTCCGTCTCCGTCCAGATCGGCTACGCCCCCACGGCCGCCGGCGACCACACCGCGAACCTCTCCGTGACCGGGACCGACGGCACCGCCACCGTCGCCCTCAAGGGCACCGCCGTCACCGGACGGGCCCGGCTCACCATCACCCCGACCTCCACCGACTTCGGCAGCGTGAAGGTCGGCCAGTCCGTCACCAGGACCTTCGACATCAGCAACACCGGCAACATCCCGCTCACCATCACCAAGGCCAAGGCGCCCGCCGCGCCCTTCCACGTCACCGACCCGGTCAGCGAGGGCCAGGTCCTCGGCCCCGAGGACGTCATCCACCAGTCCGTGACCTTCTCGCCCACCTCCCTCGGCACCGTGAGCGCCGCCTACCTGCTCACCGCCGACGACGGACAGGGCGCCCTGTCCGAGACCCTGACCGGCACCGGCGCCGCCGGCACCGGAGTCACCGTCCCCGGCCCCGACGCCGGCGGCTGGAAGCTCAACGGCGCCGCCCAGGTCTCCGGCGGCGACCTCCAGCTCACCCAGGCCACCGCCGCACAGCGCGGCACCGCCGTCTGGCCCGTGCCGGTGCTCACCGACGGCCTCAAGGCCACCTTCACCACCGTCATCGGCGGCGGCACCGGCGCCGACGGACTGTCCTTCGCCCTCCTCGACCCGGCCAGGACCACCCCCACCGCGCTCGGCACCGGAGGCGGCGGCCTCGGCTACAGCGGACTGCCCGGCACCGCCGTCACCTTCGACACGTACGACAACGGCACGGCCGACCCCTCCGCCAACTTCCTCGGCATCGCCACCGGCGGCACCGCCGACGCCCTCACCTACGCCGCCACGACCACCAGCGTCCCCAACCTGCGCTCCGGCAGCCACGCCGTGACCGTCGTCGTCACCGGCCGCACCCTCACGGTCTCCGTCGACGGCACCCAGCGGCTCAGCACCTCCGTCGCCTCGCTCCCGCCGGCCGCCCTGCTCGCCTTCACCGGGGCCACCGGTGGACTCACCGACATCCACGCCGTCCGCAAGGCCACCGTCACCGCCACCGCCTACGCGGTCCCGCCGCCCGGCCCCAACGGCTGGACCTACAACGGCAGCGCCACCCTCTCCGGCACCACCCTCCAGCTCACCCCCGCCCAGACCACCCAGCGCGGCTCCGCCCTCCAGGCCACCGCCGTCCCCACCGCCCGCCTCAAGGCCCGCTTCACCGCGACCATCGGCGGCGGCACCGGCGCCGACGGACTCGCCCTGCTGCTCCTCGACGCCACCCGGGCCACCCCGAAGTCGCTCGGCACCGGAGGCGGCGGCCTCGGCTTCAGCGGGCTCCCCGGTGTCGCCGTCACCCTCGACACGTACGACAACGGCACGGCCGACCCCTCGGCGAACTTCGTCGCGGTGGCCACCGGCGGCACCGCCGACACCCTCCGCTACGCGGCCACCGCCACCAACGTGCCCAACCTGCGCTCTGGCAGCCACACCGTCGACGCCGTCGTGACCAGCACCGGACGCCTCCAGATCAGCGTCGACGGCAGCCGCGTCATCGACGTCGCCGTGACCCTCCCGAAGAACGTCCTGGTCGGCTTCTCCGGCGCGACCGGCGGCCGCACCGACCGGCACGCCGTCAGCGGCGTGCGGATCGGATACTGACCGCCGGTCGGAACGCACCGGCCGGAGCGCACCTGCCGCAGCGCACCGGCCGGGTGCGGGCTCAGAGCCGGGCGAGGATCTGCTTCAGCTGGGCGATCTCGGCGGCCTGGGTCCGCACCACGTCGTCGGCGACCTTCCTGGCCGCCGGGTCGGCGCCGCCCTGCTGCTCGCTCTTCGCCATGTCCACCGCGCCCTCGTGGTGCGCGATCATCAGCTCGGCGAACCTGCGGTCGAAGTCCCCGCCCTTCGCGGCGGCCAGTTCCTTCATCTCCGCGTCGGACATCATCCCGGCCATGGAGTGGCCGCCGTGGCCGCCGCCGCCCTCCATCGCCTCGGGCCTGCCCCAGGCCTTCAGCCAGGACCTCATCTTCCGGATCTCGGGGTCCTGGGCCTTCTCGATCGCCCCGACGATCTTCTTGATCTCCGCGTCCTCGGCCCGCCCGTCGGCGAGCTTCGCCATCTCCAGAGCCTGCTCGTGGTGCGGGATCATCATCTGCGCGAACATCACGTCCGCGTCGTTGAAGGACCCGGTGGAGGAGCCGGCGCCGGCGGATGCGGAGGCCGAGGCGGAGGTCTTCCCGCCGTGGTCCATCCCGCTCATCGAGTCCTTGCCCTCCCCCGACCCGCCGCAGGCGGCGAGCAGCAGCCCGGCCGCGGCGACCGCGCCGGTCACGGCGAGCCGGCGGGCGGTGGTGTTCCTGACGTTGTTCATGGCACGCATGGGTGTCACACCTCGTGTGGTGTCGTTCCAGTGATCGGTCGTCATACGCGTCTGCGGGCAGGCATCGATGAGCGCCCGCGGGGCGGTACGACCTAGATCCGCAGGATCGACAGCGTGGCGAGGTCCGGCGGCCGGGGCGGCGGCGCGTGCGGGCGCAGGGCCGCGAGGAGCCGGGCGGGCGAAGGGACGGCGCGGTCCCGGCGGGCGCGCCGCAGGGCGGCGCGGAGGAGCGCGGCGAGCAGCCAGGCCCCGAGGACCGCCACGCACAGCGTGGTCATGTCCATCCCGCCGCCGGAGTCGTGCGAGGACGAGGCTAAGGACGAGGGAGCGGAGGCGGGGGTGTCGGCCTCGTGGTGGGCCTGGTTGACCTCGTGGGCGACCGCGGCGCCGTGGTGGGCCGCCGCCTCGCCCGTACCGCCGCCGGAGGAGCCCTCCGGGTGGCCGACCGAGTGCATCACGAACACACCGAGGGCGAGCACGACGACGAGCAGCAGATGCGCCAGGGCACCGCCGGCGCGTGTCCGGCCGCTGCGCTCTCGTCCCGGGTGCACGGCTGCTCCTCCTTCCGCCCTCGATCCGTCTTCCGTCCGTCCCGACCGACCGTACCTGATACCCCGTACGGGTACCCGTCCGGGGCGTCCGGCCCGTCCCCGGCGTCACCCGCGTGGCGTACACCGGCCACCCCGGTGACACCGGCCCGTCCCCGCCCCGACCCTGATCACGAAAGGCCCCAGCGCCGGAGGCCCGACACGCCGGGAGGCACCCGCATGTCGATCGTCGTCACCTTCGCCGGACGGACCCCGCTCCCCACCGCGGGCTCCTGGTATCAGATCTGGTCCTATCGGGTGCAGCCCGCCACTCCGGCCGACCTGCACCCCGGGCAACGGGTCGCTCTCGCCCTGCCGGCCGACGTCGACCTGCGCGACCCCGCGCTGTTCCCCGGGGTGCCCGCCCTCGACGGCGCCTTCGTCGAGGCCGACCCCGGCTCGGGCCGGCAGTACGCGGGCCGGACCGTGACCGGCACCGGCCCCGTGACGATCTCCTTCGTCGCGCCGCCCACCGAGTCCGAGCGCGATCTGCTCCTGGTGGTCCGCGACCCCGGCCGCCCGTGGACCGTGACCTCCTTCGCCACCACGCCCGGCGGCCCCAGCGGTCCGTCCCGGGTGCTGACCGCGCCGGTGCCGGGGCCGGTGCGGGCCGGGCGGCCGGTCACCGAGTTCGCCGGCACCCTGCCGTACGCGAGCGAGCTGTTCGGCGTCTACCAGCCGCTGCCCGGCTGGCTGGGCTACGGCAGCGCGGGCCGGATCACCGCGCCGCACGGCCCGCGTCCGGCCGCCGCGGTCTTCACCGGGCCGGCGGCGCGCGGCCTGGAGCACCCGGAGCTTGCCGCGCTCGCGGGCCTCGCGGGGGAGCAGCCGCCCACCGAGGGCATCCTGTCGCCGGTCGGCCTGGTCAATCTGTTCCGGCAGTACTTCTACGAGTTCGACACCTTCCTCGGCGCGCCCGCCGGGCACCTGTGGCTCAGCCCCAGCGGCATGGTCGAGCTCGTCGAGACCAGCACCCGCCGCACCCTGGTCGAGCGCACCGCGAGCCAGTCGGAGGAGACCGTCCGCAAGTCGGAGGAGACCCTGACCGACCAGAACGACGTGGCCGACGCCGTCAAGGAGTCCAACGCCAACGCTGCGCCGCAAGATGCGCAAGGTCGGCGTGCAGGTCCAGCACATCGGCACCCGGATGAGCTGGCAGGTCTTCGTGAACGCGCCGGGCCGGGTGCTCGGCCTCGGCGAGCTCGTCGACATCGTGCCGGCGCCCGATCTCACCGTGCTGCGCAAGCCGGAGCCGCCCGAGCCGCTCGCCCCGATCCTGTCCACCTTCACCGGCACCTTCCCGATCGCCGAGCACCCGGACAGCACCAACGCCCCGCACAACGACGCCGACTGGCGCCGCCAGGACGGCTTCGACCGGATGTGGCGCGGCGAGGAGGACGAGTACATCGTCGCGGACTTCGACTACGGCGCGATCCCGCCCGCCCCCGGCTACACCCTCAGCACCAACCCGGACTTCGTGCAGCTGGTCTCCGCGAAGAACGGGCACGGCACCGACGCCAAGTTCCTCGTGAAGTACGTCATCCAGCGCCCCGACACCGGCCGCTTCCAGGTCCGCGCCGACAACGTGCACTTCGGCGGCACTCCGGTCATCACCTTCACCCTCCAGCTGCGCTGGGAGCCGCCCGCCGTCAACCCGGCCGAGGTCGCCTTCCGGGCCGCGCTCGCCCAGTACGAGAAGGAGGTCGCCGCCCTCCAGCGCAAGGCGTACGCGGCGGCCGTGCGCGAGCGGACCACCCTGCTCAGCAAGGTCGAGCCGCGTCCCGCCGAGGACCTGCGCAAGGAGGAGCGGCACTCCGTCTTCGCCCATCTCGTCGACCAGCTCAGCCTGTTCGAGCCCGCCGACACGCACCTGGAGGCCGAGCTGATCCGGCAGATCTTCGACGTCGACCAGATGCTCTACTTCGTCTCGCCCGACTTCTGGCGCCCCGACGACGTCTCCGCCCCGGCGACGGCCGGCTCGCTGGGCCGCTACCCGGTGCCGCCCGCCCGCTGGGAGGGCGACGCCGACGACCCGCTGGCCGGCGAGACCGTGCTCACCGCGTACTCCCGCACCAGTTCCCACAACGCGCCCGACGCCCACGCCCACACGCCCGCGAAGGAGTGGCGCGTCGACTATCTGATCACCCCCGACTCCCGGCCCGCGCCCATGGGCAGCTCGCTCGGCTGGCTCGTCCAGGCCGACGGCGACGAGCGGCGCAACGAATTCCTCAACTCGGCCTGGGTGAAGGCCGTTCTGCCGATCCGGCCGGGCCACGAGCGCGAGGCCCTGGGCTGGCTCACGAAGGCCGGCGTGGAAGGCGAGGCCGCGCTCGACAAGCCGTACGCCTGGCAGGAGGGCGACCCCGACGCGTACCGCGACCAGACCATCGGCCGGGTCCTCGAACTCCTCGCCGCCGAACTGGAGGCGGCGAACACCAGCGTCCGCAACACCCTCGCCGCCGAGCAGGTCTTCGAGACCGGCTTCGATCCGCTCGCCGGCGGCTTCCGGCCCGCCGAGCCGTACCGGATCTTCGACCAGTGGGTGGAGGTCCTGCCCACCGACCAGGTCGTGGCCGTCGAGGTCGTGTACGACCCCAAGACCGGCCAGCAGCTCTGAGGCGTCCCTCATGACCACGCGCTATGTGCACGCGAGCCGGGGTGTGCGGTCCGGCCGGTACGACGACGAGCGCAAGCCGGCCCGGACGGTCGGCGACGCGCTGCGGGCCGCCGCGCCCGGCGACACCGTCGTCATCCTCGACAACGCGGTCTACCGCGAGCCCGAACTCGTCCTCGACCGGCCCGTCACGCTCATCAGCGAACGGCTCCGCGGCCACCCGGCCGACGACCCCGCCGCCCCCGGATTCGACCCCCGCGCCCTGCCCGCCCTCGACGGCGGCGGACGGCACCGGGTCCTGCGCATCGGCCCCGGCGACCCGGGCGGGCGGCGCGGCTTCGGTCCGGTCGCCGTCAAGGGCCTGCGGATCACCGGCGGGCACGCCACGCACACCCCGCGCGATCCGGCGCTCGGCGCGGGCGGCGGCATCGCCGTCGTCGACGCCGACGACGTGCTCGTCGAGCGCTGCGCGATCACCCGCAACCGCACCGAGACCGCGCCCTTCCCGGCCTGGCCGGAGGCCGACCGGACCGCGCTGCGCGACGCCGTCGTCAGCCTCCTCGGCGACGTCCTGCCGGTGGCCGGCGTGGCCGCCGCCAACCGTCTGATCGACACCGTCAACACCATGCTGTCCTGGGTACGGGGTGCCGCCCCGCTGCCCCGGATCGACCGGGCCGCGCTGCTCACGCGGGCGGCGCGGACCTTCGACACCCTCGTGCCGCCCGGCGTCCGCGCCGTGTGGCTGGCCGGTCAGTCCTTCGGCGGCGGCGTCGCCACCGTCTGGGCGAGCCCCACCCTGCGGCACTGCCTGATCCGCGGCAACACCGCCGAGGGGCGCGGCGGCGGGCTCGCCGTCGTCGGCTACGGCTGGCCGGTCCTGGAGGGCTGCTGGATCGACCGCAACGCCTCCGGGCGGCGCGGCAGGCTCGACGGCGGCGGCATCGGCTGCGAGATCTCGCTGCCCGGCCGGCTCGGCCGCGACCTCAGCGAGCTGGATCTGATCAAGTTCCTCGCTGACCGTGCGCTCGCCGCCCGCACCGCCGTCCTGCACCCCGGCACGATCGTCACCCTCACCCCGACCGAGCTCTACCACTTCCTGCGCTGGCTCCTGAACCCCTTCGAGCCCAACCCGGTGCTCGCCAAGACCCCGCGGATCCTCGCCGAGCTGACCACCGGCCGGATCGAGGAGGCCGTCAAGCTCGCCTTCTACGCCATCGCCGCGTCGGCGCTGCGCCTGGACCGCTGGTCGGCCTGGCACGAGGAGGAGATCCTGGACGCCCGGCGGCGGTCGGTCACGCTCACCGACTGCCGGATCACGGGCAACACCGCGGCGGACGACGGCGGCGGGCTCTACGCCTCCGTGCTGTCCCGGGTCCGGCTCACCGGCACCGAGGTCAGCGGCAACCGGACCGGCAGCATGGGCGGCGGCATCCGGCTCACCATGGGCTCCGCCGGAGCCTTGGAACGGTGCGTGATCAAGAACAACGTCTCCCGGGGCCTGGAGGCCGCCCCGCCGCCCGGACAGCCGCGCCGGGCGCACCCGGGCGGCGGCGGGATCTCCGCCCGCAACGCCGACCTCACCCTCACCGGCACCCGGATCAGCGGCAACACCACCGCCGACCGCCCCGGCGGCGGGATCGTGCACTACGCCGACACCGAGGGGAACATGGGCGGGGTGCCGGACATGTGGACGGCGATCCTCCGGGAGGTCTTCGGCGTCACCAAGGTCACCGTGCGCACGGACGCGGCCAGCGAGATCACCGGCAACCGCGCCGGTTACGACGAGCACGGCGCCGCCCTGCCGAAGCCGAGGTTCGCGAAGGGCGGCGGGGTCTTCGTGCTCCAGGCCACCTTCCCGGACGCGCCCCGCGTGGACGTCACGCTGGCCGCCGTACGCAAGGCCGTGCACGGCAACACGGCCCTGACCCGGCGCTATCCGTCCGCCGTGCAGCCCGGGGCCGTGATTCCGGCGGCGAACGAGACCTGTGTCCAGGACCTGCTGTACCACCGGGAATGGACGGAGGCCGCGACGCCCCGCTGCTGCGGGGCGGCACCGACCTCCGGTTCACGCCATGAGGGTCAGGGCGCGTGGGTCACGGCGCGCTCGTCAGTCGACGGTCTCGCCGGACATCGCGGCCGCGAGCCGCAGATGCGGCGCGGCCTCGTCCGCGCGGCCCTGCCGCTCCAGGGTGCGGCCGAGCATCAGCCGCGCGTAGTGCTCGACCGGGTCACGCTCCAGGACCGCGCGGAGCTCCGCCTCGGCCTTCGAGAGCTGCGCCGAGTGGTAGTACGCCCGGGCGAGCAGCAGTCGCTGGGCCGTCTGGTCCGGGTGCTCGGCGACCAGACCGCGCAGGATCCGCGCCGCCGTCAGGTACTCCTTCGCCTCGAAGAACAGCTGCGCGCGGCTCCAGCGGTCGGCCGGCGTGCCGAACTCGTAGTACGTCTCGTCGCTCACTGCTCACTCTCTCCGTACGGTGGTGCTGCCGTGCTGCCGTGCTGTCCGGCTCTTACGCGGGCGACAACACGGCAGGGTCGTTGAACATTCCACCACCATTCGATGGGTGGGTCCGCCCCGTCTCCGCACCCCGACGGGAATAGGTTGAGCGTCATGAGCAATCTCGACCGCCAGGCCACCCTCCAGGTCTGCGGTGGCCGGGGCTTCGTCGTCGCCGAACCGGTGCGCGAGCTCCTCAGCCCCCGCCACGTCCAGCTCGGCGAATCGACCGAGGTCCGCCGACTGCTCCCCAACCTCGGCCGCCGCATGGTCGGCGCCTGGGCCTTCGTCGACCACTACGGCCCCGACGACATCGCCGACGAACCCGGCATGCAGGTCCCGCCCCACCCCCACATGGGCCTGCAGACCGTCAGCTGGCTGCACGAGGGGGAGGTGCTGCACCGCGACTCCCTCGGCAGCCTGCAGACCGTCCGCCCCCGCGAGCTGGGCCTGATGACCTCGGGCCGGGCCATCTCCCACTCCGAGGAGAGCCCCAGGTCCCACGCCCGCTACCTCCACGGCGCCCAGCTGTGGGTCGCGCTCCCCGATGCCCACCGCGACGTCGAACCCCACTTCCAGCACCACGCCGACCTGCCGCAGGTCACCGCGCCGGGCCTGACCGCGACCGTCATCCTCGGCGCCCTCGACGGCGCCGCCTCCCCGGGCACCACCTACACCCCCCTCGTCGGCGCCGACCTCGCCCTGGCCGCGGGCACCGAACAACGCCTCCCGCTCGACCCGGACTTCGAGTACGCGGTCCTCGCCATGTCCGGCGAGGCCCACGTGGACGACGTCCCCGTACTCCCCGGCTCCATGCTCTACCTCGGCTGCGGCCGCACCGAACTCCCCCTCCGCGCCGCCTCCGACGCCGGCCTGATGCTCCTCGGCGGCGAGCCGTTCGAGGAGGAGATCGTCATGTGGTGGAACTTCGTGGGCCGCACGGACGAGGAGATCCGTGCGGCGCGCGAGCAGTGGATGACCGGCGACCGCTTCGGCGAGGTGGTCGGCTACGCCGGCCCCCGCCTGGACGCCCCCGAGGTCCCGCCGACCCAGCTGAAGGCGCGGGGTCGGGTGCGCTGAGCTGGGATTTCGAGGCGCCGGGCCACAGGAGTCCCCGGGGTCAGTAGCCGTAGATCATCTTGTAGGCGACCTCGGGGAGGAACTGTCCGGCCGTGGAGCCGGTTCCGACGCCGCAGTTGCCGTCGGACTCGCCCGGGGCCTTGATCCACAGCAGCATCTCGGCACCGCCTCCCAGCTGCGTGGGTGTGCCGATGCGGCGGCCGGCCGCGTTGCACCACTCGCCGTTGGAGCCGTTGCCGTTGCGGCTGGTGTCGACGACGAACGGCTTGGTGTAGCCGTAGCGGGCCGCCAGTTCGCCGTTGACGGCGTTGCCGTAGGCGGTGTTCTGGGCGGTGGTGAAGTAGTTCGAGACGTTGAGGGAGAAGCCGTGGGCCTGGCGCAGACCGGCTTCGTGGAGCCGCTGGGCCATCGTTCCGGGGCTCACCCAGCCGGGGTTGCCGGCGTCGAGGTAGACCCAGGTGTTCGGTGCCTGGCGGTTGAACTCGGTGAGGGCGCCGCTGATCATGCCCTGTCGCTCGCGAATCTGGTCCTGGTTCAGGCAGCCGTAGTCCGCGAGGGAGTCCGGTTCGAGGATGACGACGGCCGGGCGGTTGGCGATCCCGCCGGCGAACTGCGCGATCCAACTCGCGTAGGCGGACGGCGAGGCGGCTCCGCCTCCGGAATGCCCGCCGCAGGAATCGCGGTGGTAGATGTTGTAGGCGACCAGGATGGGCAGCTTGTCCCGGGAGTCCGCCGCCCCGACGTACGCACCCGTGGCGGTGCCGATGGTGCCGCTCCAGGAGCCGAACCAGTGCGCCATGGGGGTGTTGGCGAGGGACGTGTTGATCGCGGGTGCCCGGCCGTCACCGGGGTTGGCCGCGACCCACGACTTCGCGCTCGAGTTCGGGTCCACGTAGAACCCGCTGGTCATGGTGGTCGGGTCGGCCGCGTGGGCGGACGGCGCGACGGCGAGTGCCAGCGGCAGTGCGATGAAGGCTGCCGCGAGGGCGCGGATTCGGCGGCGCATGACGGTACCTCGATTCCAGGTGGGGGGCGCCGCACGCTCTCGTCCCGAGCGTGCGGCGTACTGAGTGATCGTCAGGTGCGGGTCCAGCGCTGGTTGGTGCCGCCCCAGCAGGAGTAGAGCTGGATCAGCGTGCCGTTGGCGGTGCCGCCGCCGACGGCGTCGAGACAGAGACCGGACTGGACGCCGACGATGGATCCCTACGGCGCGGACGACTGGCGTCAGTCTGGAAACCTCGAAGAAACATGTCAAGAGTTTCGAAATATTTCGATGTCTCTGTCCTTCGACGACAGTAAGTCCCGTCTGTTCCGAGCGCGTTCTCATCGAAAGTCTTTCGGTGAACTCGCCGCACGTCACGGTCCTGTGGACGGCGCGGGGCGGTGGAGAGCCGGACCTTGAGAAAAGAGTTCACGGGGCAGGGCAACCCTTTGCGGTGCCTGTGGCGACAAGGAGTCGGATCCGGCCACTGCGGTGCCCGGATCCGCCTGCCCCGTGAACGTACGCAAGGAGAACACCCCCCCCATGAACAACCCCACAGACGGCGGTCGCCGCGGTCGTCACCGCCGTCGCAGGACCGTCACCGGCCTGCTGATCGGTGTGCCCGCGGTCCTCGTGCCCTATCTCCTGTTCGCGCAGGAGGACTCGGAAGCGGCGACGGTCGACGACGGTGCCTCCTACCGGCTGGTCTCCGTGCGCAGTGGCAAGGTGATGGACGTCAACGGCTTCTCCACCGCCGACGGCACCCGTGTCCAGCAGTGGACCGACCAGAACACGGCCAACCAGCTGTGGCGGCTGAGGTCGACCGGGGACGGCTACTACGAGCTGGTGAACCGCAACAGCGGCAAGGTGCTGGGCATAGCGGGCGGCTCGACCGCCCGGTCGGCCGTCGCCGAGCAGCAGACCGACGGCTCCTCCCCCTCCCAGGAGTGGCGGATCGACGGCGTGAGCGGTTCCGACGCCGTCACGTTCACCTCACGCGGGAGCGGCATGGTCCTGGACGTCTCCGGGGGTTCCATGGCGCAGGGCGCGGCGATCATCCAGTATCCCGGCAAGGGCAGCACCAACCAGCAGTGGAAGCTGGTGAAGGCACCCGACGCCGGGTCGGCCGCGACCGGCCCGTACACCTGGCGGAACGCCCAGGTGGTCGGCGGCGGTTACGTCACCGGCCTGGTGTTCAACCCGCGGGAGCGGGGCCTGCTGTACGCGCGTACCGACATGGGTGGCGCCTACCGCTGGGACACGGCGGCCGAGCAGTGGATCCCGCTGACGGACTGGCTCGGTGAGAAGGACTGGAACCTGCTGGGCATCGACGCGGTGGCCACCGATCCCGTCGAACCCGGCCGGCTCTATCTCGCGGCGGGCACCTACAGCAACGAATGGGCCGGCAACGGCGCGATCCTGCGCTCCACCGACCGGGGCCGCACCTTCCAGCGCACCGACCTGCCGTTCAAACTGGGCGGCAACGAGGACGGCCGCGGGGCGGGGGAGCGGCTGGCGATCGACCCCTCGGACCACCGCACCCTGCTCCTCGGCAGCCGTAAGAACGGCCTGTGGCGCAGCACCGACTCCGGCGTGACATGGCGGCAGGTCTCCTCGTTCCCCGTGAAGGACGGGGCGAGCAGCGGCGCGGCCATCTCCTTCGTGACGTACGGCCCGGCAGGCAGCAAGACGGTCTACGTCGGCGTCGCCGACAAGTCCACCTCCCTGTACCGCTCCACCGACGGCGGCAACACCTGGCAGGCCGTCCCCGGGCAGCCCACCGGCCAGTTCCCGCAGCGCGGCGTCCTCTCCGGCGACGGCTCGCTGTACCTGACGTACACCAATGCCCTCGGCCCCAACGGCGTGACGGCCGGATCGGTGTGGAAGCACACGCCGAGTGGCGGCGGCGCGTGGAAGAACATCTCCCCGTCCAGTGGCTCGTACGGGTTCTCCGGACTGGCCGTCGACCCGCGAAAGCCCTCGACGGTGATGGTCACCACCCTCGACCGCTGGTGGCCGGAGGACGAGGTGTACCGGAGCACCGACGGCGGTACGACGTGGAAGGCGCAGGCCGCGACCTCGGTACGGGACGCCTCCGCCGCTCCTTACGTCGGCACCCACACCGGGCACTGGATGACCGCTCTCGCCATCGACCCCTTCGACTCCGGCCACGTGCTGTACGGCACGGGCAACGGCATCTGGCGCAGCAAGGACGCCGACGCCACCGACAGCGGCGGCACCAGCCACTGGGCCGCGGGGGCGCGGGGCCTTGAGGAGACCGCGCTGATGGACGCGATCGCCCCGCCGGGCGGTGCCACTGTCATCACCTCCATGGGCGACCAGGGCGGCTTCCGTCACGACGACCTGACCCGGGTGCCTGCCGGGCGGCTTGGCAACCCGATGATGACCAACAGCACCGACATCGACTTCGCCCAGGCCAACCCTTCGATGATGGTCCGCGTCGGCCGTGGCGGCGCGCAGGACGGTGCCTATTCCACCGACGGCGGCAGCAGCTGGCACGGCTTCACGGCGGAGCCGGTGGCCGGTGCCCAGGACGGGCATGTCGCGCTCGCGGCGGACGGCTCCACCATCGTCTGGACCGAGGCAGGCCAGGTCCCGTACCGCTCGACCGACAAGGGGGCGAGCTGGTCGAAGGTCAGCGGCCTGGGGACCGACGCCGTGGTCGTCGCCGACCGCTCCTCGGCCAGGACCTTCTACTCCCTGTCCGGCGGCACGCTGTACGCCGGTACCGACGGCGGCGCGACCTTCACCGCCCGCGCCACTGGCCTGCCCGCGGGCCGGCTCACGGCCGTCCCCGGCGTCGCCGGGGACCTGTGGATCGCCGGCGGCGGCCAGGGGCTGCTGCACTCCACCGACGGCGGCCGCACCTTCACCAAGGTCACCACGGTGCAGTCCGCCTCCGCCCTCGGCTACGGCAAGGCCGCACCGGGCGCCTCCTATCAGGCCCTGTATCTGATCGGCACCGTCAAGGACGTCACCGGCGTCTTCCGCTCCACCGACAAGGGCGCCACCTGGCTCCGCGTCAACGACGACGCCCACCAGTGGGGCAGCATCGGCGGCGTCGGCGTCATCACCGGCGACCCCGACACCTTCGGCCGCGTCTACGTCGGCACCAACGGACGCGGCCTCCAGTACGGCGACCCCTCCTGACCTCCCCTCCCGAGCGGGGCCGCCGGCACGACGCCTGCGGCCCCCCGGCAAGGCAGGGTTGCGGACGTTTAATGAAAATGATTATCGTCTGCATGTCCATGAAGGCCATGGACATGACCCATGGGGGGTTCCCTTTGCGTACCCGCAAGCGCCTGATGACCGTCACCGGCGTCGCCGCCACCATGCTCGCCGTGGCCGGCCTCAACAGCTCCGCATTCGCCGCGACCACGCTCTCCGCCGGCCACGTCGACGTCCTGGACGCGGAGTGGGACGGCGCCGCCTTCGCCCTGCACGTGCACGACGAGACGAACGCGGTCGAGTACAGCCCGGCCGACGCGGTGCTCTCCGTGCCGGCCGCGGCCAAGGTCGCGCGTCCGACCGGCACGCAGTACGGCTTCCTCGGCACCGGCGCCCAGGTCTGGGTCCTGCCGCAGGACCAGGCCGTGGCGACCGCCAAGAACGTGCTGTGGCCCGGCATCTCCACCGAGCACCTGACCTCCGGCGTGTTCGCCGGCGACACCGTGCAGTACAAGCTCGGCACGGTGACCCGCGACGGCGCCGCCACCGACGACTTCAGCGTCTACAAGGTCAACGGCTCCACCGTCGACCGCTACTACGACAGCGGCACCAGCACCTCGTACAAGACCAAGACCTTCGCCGTCGGCGCGCACGACCACGCCAACTGGGCCTTCGAGGAGCCCGGCACCTACCAGGTGACCTTCACCGTCAGCGGCACCGTCGGCGGCGTGACCAAGACGGCCACCGACACCTACACCATCACCGTCACCAACTGACCGGCGACCGGACCGCGGTGACCCGCCCGCCCGTTCCCGCCGCGCGGGCGGGCGGGTCACCGCCTTGGCAAGGAGGCAGGACCATGAGCGTCCTGACACACGGCCGCCGCGCCGTCGCGGCGACCGCCGCCACCCTGGCCGCCGCGCTGCTCGCCGCCGCCGCCGGACTGGTCGCCGCGGGCAGCGGCACCGCCCGGGCCGACAGCGGCGCCGTCGTACTGGCGCAGGGGGACATCGACTTCGTCCCGCAACTCGCCGACGGCCGGCTCGACCTGCGGATCGCCGACCGCACCGGCGACGGGACGGTGCTGCGCGAACCGTCGGAGGTGGTGCTGCATGTCGTACCCGAGGCGAAGGAATCGATCCTCTCGCCGGTCAACCCGGTCCTGGGCGACGGACTGTACGGATGGTTCCTGAACGGGCGTCACGCGAAGGACGTCTTCGCCCTGACGCCCGGCTGGGCGGGCCTGGCCGGCGCGCGATCGGCAGAGGTCACCCTCGACCGGGCCCAGGGGGAGGGGCGGTTCGCGCTCTACACCTTCACCGAAGAGATGGAGTGGTCCGACCAGGAGCCCGTCCAGCACCTCAACAGCGAGGATCCCGCCCACCGTTCCTTCTCGCTGCCACAGGGGACGGAACGGTCCGTGCCCACCTGGGGTTTCGCCGCCGAAGGCGTCCACCGGCTCACCCTCACCGTCAGCGCGACCCTGGCCGACGGGAGCAAGGTCAGCGACACCGAGACCCTCGCCGTCGCCGTGGGGTCCACCGACCCCACGCAGGTGCGGCCCGGTGACGGGACGACACCCACGCCCACGTCCTCCACGCCGTCAGCCCCGACGCCGACGCCGTCCTCGTCGGCCCCCGGCGCGTACGTGATCGACGACGGACACATCGACCTGGCCGCGCGCCCGGGAGAGGGCGGAAAGCTCGCCTTCCAGATCAAGGACGGCACCCTCCAGAACCCGCGGTGGCACGAGCCCGACGACGTCGTCATCCACGTCAGACGCGCGGCCAAGCGCCGTATCAGCGAGGCGTACGCCTTCCTCGGCACCCCCGGAGACCCCGTCTGGTGGCTCCCGTCCAGCCAACTCGCCGGACTCGTCTGGCCCGGCTGGAGCACCGAGGGCTTCCCCGCCTCCCAGGTCAGGGGCAGGATCACCTACCGGCTCGACTCCCTCCAGGGCCCGGGCACGCTCGCCGTCGTCAACGACAACTCGATGGACAGCACGGTCCTCGTCGACAGCGGCGACGGACTGCCCGACGCGTTCGAGCACGCCGCCGGCAGCCACTCCCACTCCGCGTGGGCCTTCACCAAGGAAGGCGTCTACCGCACGACGTTCACGGTCGCAGCCACCCTCACCGACGGTACGAAGGTCAGCGACACGGCGACGATCGCCTGGGCCGTCGGGGCCGTCGACCCCACGACGGTGAAGCCGGGGGAGAACACCGACCCCACCGCCCCCACGACCGCCCCGCCCAGCGGGACCCCGACCACCACCAACCCGACCGCGTCCCGGCCGGGGCCGGATCCGTCCCTGTCCTCGTCCGCACCGGCACCCGAAGCCACAGACGGCCCGACAGGCAAGGAGACCCCGCGAACGGGCGGCGACTCCGGGAACGGTGGCCGGGTCACCAGTGGATCGACCGGCGGCGGCCTGGCTTCCACCGGCGCCCCCGCCCTGCTGCCCGTCGGCCTGGCGATCGCCGCGGTCTGCGCCGGAGCGGCGGCCCTCCTGCTCGCCCGCCGCCGGCGCGAGGATCCGTCGGACCTCGCCCCTGACGCTCCCTGACCACCGGCTCCGGGGGTCACAGCCGTCCCTCCCGCCCCCGGGGCCGGTCCTCCGTACCCACCACAAGGTCCACCAAGGAGTTCCGTCGTGCGCACCACCGCACCACGTAGAACCGCTCTCGCACTGGCCGGTGCCCTGCTCCTTGCCGGCTGTTCCGGCCCCGGCCCCGGTGCCTCCGACGCCGCCCTGACGGTCTCGACGACCACCGGCATCATCGCCGACCTGGTGCGCCAGGTCGGCGGCGAGCGCGTCGACGTCACCTCCATCGTTCCGCACCACGGCGACCCGCACTCCTACGAGCCCAGCCCGAGCGACACGGCCAAGGTCGCGCGGGCCGACCTCGTCTTCTCCAACGGGCTGCTCCTGGAGGAGCCCGGGATCATGAAGATGATCCACAACAACGCCCGCGAGGGCACACCGAAGGTCGAGATCGCCGACAGGCTCGAGCAGTTCGGCGGCCACGTCATGAAGCTGGAGGAGGACCTCGGCCTCGACGTGCTGTGGCTCGGCTGGGCCGTGGAGGGCGAGGTCACCGGCGAGGGCGCCCATGTCCGTACCAGCGCCGTGAAGCTCACAGGCCCGGGCGACCTGCACGTCTACCTCACCGACACCCTCGGCAACCCCACCAGCTACATCGACTCGACCGACGGCCTCGACACGAAGGACTCCTTCACCCTGCCGCCCGAGGCCCACACCCACGTCAACTGGGTCTTCACGAAGCCGGGTACGTACGAGCTGACCGTACGCGGCCAGGTCGAGGCCCTGGACGGAACGACCTCCGACGCGGGGCAGGGCACCGTCACCTTCACCGTCGGCGGCGCCGCACACAACAAGCAGGCCCAGGGCCGCACGACGCTCGACGGCGGACACGCCGACCTCACCCTCAACGCCCGGCAGAAGTCCGTCTACGTACGGACCGACGACAAGGCCACCGGCGAACGCATGCGCATACCCGGCCCGGGCGTCGCGCTGAACGTCCCCGACCGGGCGAAGGCGAAGGTGCCCAAGGAGCAGCAGTACCGCTTCCTCGGCCCCGCCGGCCAGGACATCTGGGTCCTGCCCCAGGCCGTCATCGGCAAGCACGTCCACGGCGACCTGGACCCGCACGCCTGGGGCGACGTCTCCAACGCAGAGGCGTACGTCCGCCGCATCCAATCCGAACTCGCCAAGGC
This sequence comes from Streptomyces fradiae, assembly GCF_041270065.1. NCBI lineage: Bacteria > Bacillati > Actinomycetota > Actinomycetes > Kitasatosporales > Streptomycetaceae > Streptomyces > Streptomyces fradiae. The sequence goes on from NZ_CP065958.1 coordinate 7,313,511, forward strand.
CGACCCCGCCGGCAAGGCCGTCTACGAGCGCAACACCAAGACGTACCTGCGCTCGCTCGCCGACCTGCACAAGAACGTCGCCACCACGCTCGCCACCGTCCCCGTGGCCCACCGCAAGCTCATCACCACGCACGACGCCTTCGGCTACCTCGCCCAGGCGTACGGGATGGAGGTCGCCGGCTTCGTCGTCCCCGTACCGAGCCAGGAGCCGAGCGCGGCCGAGGTCGAGCAACTGCGCCGCACCATCCGGGAGAAGAAGGTCCCGGCCGTCTTCCTCGAACCCAACCTCGCCGCACGCGCCGACATCCTGCGCCGGGTGGCCCAGGACGAGGGCGTGGGCCTCTGCACGATCTACGGCGACTCCTTCGACGACAAGGTCCACGACTACGTCGGGATGATGCGCCACAACGCCGACGAACTCGCCCGCTGCCTGGGCGGAAAGGGAAGCACGACCCGATGACGAGCCTACGCAAGAAGGGGACACCCGGCCGGATCACGCTGGGCTGCGCCCTCGGTACGGCCCTGCTGCTGACCCTCACCGCGGCCCTCACCGCGACCGCCGCCGCGGCCGAGCCCTCGGCGACCGAGCCCTCGGCGTCCGGGACTTCGGCGTCCGAGTCCCCGGTCCCGCCGGCCGTCACGCCGGACACGCAGGTCCTGGTCGTACCGGACGAGGCCGCGTACGCGTTCCTGGGCGAACCGGGGGCGCGGGTGTGGGACATCGAGGAGCCCGCCGACGCCGCCGGACTGACCCTCACGGGCGTCGACGGCCCCGGAGCCCTGGTCATCCACCGTGGGGGAGAGGGCACGGCGCCCGAGCTGGTGGCGCGCAGTGACGGTGCCGAAGGGCTGCCGGAGGACGGCTACCCGATTCCGCCACGTGACGCCGCTGCCACCGACATCGCGGTGCCGCCCGTCTCCCGCTGGGCGTTCACCGCCCCGGGCACGTACGGGCTCACCCTCGCCGACTCCCCGGAGTCGGAACCGGTCCGCCGGACGACGACGTTGACGGTACGGGTCGGCGCCCCCGCGCTCGTCACGCCTACGCCTACGCCGACACCCACGCCCACGCCCACGGCGGCCGCTCCGACGGCGCCCGCCCTGGTGGTCACGCGCGCGGCGGCCCCGGCACCCACCAGGGCGAAGGCGGCCACGGAGAAGAAGGTCCTCCAGGAAGGCCATGTCGACATCGCCGCCCGCGTCGTCGACGGGAAGCTGCAGATCCAGGTCAAGGACGGCACGGTCGCCGGGAAGACCACCTGGCGCGAGCCGTCCTCGGTGGAGCTCCACGTCAGGCCCGCCGCGAAGAAGCAGATCCCGGCCGGGAACGCCTTCTCCTTCCTGGGCAAGAGCGGCGAGCCGGTCTGGCTGCTCGACCAGGTCCAGCAGGAGGGCCTGCTGTGGCCGGGCTGGTCCACCGACAACGTCGAGGCGGGCGCGCTCAAGGGCGGTGTGAAGTTCGCCCTGACGAAGGCCGAGGGGCCCGGCGGCTTCGCCCTCTACACGTACGACGGACTCTCGGGCGCGAACGTCCTGTTCAACAGCAAGGACGGCGTGCCGGACACCATCGACGTCCCGGCCAACACGCATGCCCACGGCGGTTGGGCCTTCGGCGGCGAGGGAGTGCACCGGCTCACGGTCTCGATGACCGGCACCCTGGCGAACGGCTCGGCCTCGACGGACACGGAGACGCTCACGTTCGTGGTCGGCGACGGGACGCACTCGGGTTCGCCCGTCAACCCGTCCGCCGACTCGTCCGCCGACTCGTCCGGCAACCCGTCCGCCGACCCGTCCACCGGCGCGTCAGACGGCGGAGACCCCGCCGAGGCCCCCAAGGGCACATCCGGCTCCATGGCCGACACCGGCGCGGGCGACGTGGCGCTCATGGGCAGCGCCGCCGTGGCGCTCGCCGCAGCCGGCGCCACCCTGGTCGTGCTGAACCGCCGCAGGGGCCGAGGGAACGGAGTACGGGCATGAGCGCGGCCGGTCCCGTCCTGCGGGCCGAGGGCGTCACCGTCGCTCTCGGCGGCCGCATCGCACTCCAGGACGCGCACCTCTCCGTCGGCGCGGGCGAACTCGTCGGGCTGATCGGACCCAACGGCGCCGGCAAGACGACCCTGCTGCGGGCCGTCCTCGGCCTCACCACCCTGTCGGCCGGCCGCGTCCTGGTGGCCGGGCAGCCCGTATCGGAGGCGCGGCGCCTGATCGGCTACGTCCCCCAGCGTCACGAGTTCGCCTGGGACTTCCCCGTCGACATCGCCGGCGCCGTCCTGTCCGGCCGCACCCGGCGCATCGGCTGGCTGCGCAGACCGGCGGCGGCCGACCATGCCGCCGTGGACCGGGCGCTGGAACTCAGCGGCCTCACGGACCTGCGGCGCCGGCCCATCGGCGAGCTGTCGGGCGGCCAGCGGCAGCGCGTCCTCGTGGCCCGTGCCCTGGCCGCCGAGCCGCGCATCCTGCTTCTGGACGAGCCGTTCACCGGCGTCGACGTCCCCACGCAGGAACTCCTGAACGACCTGTTCGGCCGGCTGGCCGAGGACGGAACGGCCCTGCTGATGACCACACACGACCTGGCGGCCGCCGCCCGCACCTGCACCCGCGTCGTCCTGCTCAACCGGACGGTGGTCGCGGAGGGCGGCCCGGAACTCCTTTCCGATCCGGACCGGATGCTCCAGGCCTTCGGCCTTGACCGGGCGGGCGCCGGGAGCGCGGCGGAGGCGGCGGCGTGATCGACTTTCTGCTCGGCCCGTGGGAACTGCCCTTCATGCAGCGCGCCTTCGCGGTCGCCGCGGTCGTCGGCCTGGTCTGCGGGGTCGTCGGCGTCTTCGTCGTCCTGCGGGGCATGGCCTTCATCGGTGATGCCGTGGCGCACTCGGCGTTCCCGGGCGTCGCCCTCGCGTACGCCCTGGAGGGCAATCTGCTGCTCGGCGGCGCGGCCGCCGGCATCACCACGGCCGTCCTGATCGCCTTCGTCTCCCAGAACCGGCGGCTGAAGGAGGACACCGTCATCGGCGTCTTCTTCGCGTTCGCCTTCGGCCTCGGCATCGTCCTCGTCTCCACCCGGGACAGCTGGACGACCGACCTGTCGTCCTTCCTGTTCGGCCAGGTCCTCGCCGTCGGCCCCGAGGACGTGTGGACGGTGGCGGGACTCGGAGCCGTACTCGTCACCGTCGTCCTCCTCCTGCGCAAGGAGCTCGTCGCCGTCACCCTGGACCGCGAGACGGCCCGCGCCGCCGGACTGCCGGTCTTCCGCCTCGACCTGCTCCTCTACATCGTCGTGACGACGACGATCGTCATGTCCCTCGAGGCGGTCGGCAACATCCTGGTCCTCGCGCTGCTCATCACCCCCGCCGCGACCGCCCGCATGCTCACCGACCGGCTCGGCGTCATGACCCTGCTGGCGTCCGGCCTCGGCTGCGCCGGCACCCTCGGCGGGCTGTACGTCTCGTACGCGTACGACCTGGCGGCCGGCGGCTCCATCGTCGTCGTGCTCACCGGGCTCTTCGCCCTCACCTGGTGCCTGGCCCCCAGACACGGCCTCCTGGCACGCGCCCGCCGCCGGGCGGCGCCCGCGGCGCTGCCCGTACCGGAGGTGACCGGCTAGGCGACGGACGGGAGAGGAAGAAACGAGAGTGGGGCGCCGCGAGAATTCGCGGCGCCCCACGGTGCTTGGACGTTACGGCAGTTGGAACAGGTTGAGCCGGTACAGGGGCCGGGCCGGACGGTGCCGTGGCTGCGACCACCGTCCGGCCCGGAGTGTGTCGGGCTGGTGTTTCAGGCCGCCTGTTCGTGCCCGCAGGCGTCTTCGATGCCGTACGTCTCCCACACCGGGAAGTCGTCGTCGGCGGGGACGGCCTCGCCCGGTGCCAGCAGGCAGGCTTCCAGCGCCGCGCGCAGGGCGTCGGCGCGCAGTGCGGTGCCGATGAAGACGAGTTCCTGGCCCTGGGTGGTCTCCGGGCCGCGGGCGCCGGACGGTTCGAACCGGGCGACGGCGCCGGCCTGGGACCACAGGCCCGTCACCCGGGGCCGGCTGGCGAGCCAGAAGAAGCCCTTGGAGCGCAGGACCCGCCCGAAGGTGCCGCTGTCCAGGCCCTTGGTGACGAAGGCCCACAGACGCCCGGGATGGAACGGCAGCTCGGAGCGGAACACGAGCGAGGAGATGCCGTACTCCTCGGTTTCCGGTACGTGGTCGCCGTTGAGCTCCTTCACCCAGCCGGGGGCCTGCTGCGCCCGCTCGACGTCGAACAGGCCGGTGCCCAGGATGTGTTCGAGCGGCACCTGGCCGCGCACGGCCGGGACGATCCGGGCCTCCGGGTTGAGCCGGGAGAGCGTGGCGCGCAGCCGGCGCGCCTTCTCCGGGCCGACGAGGTCGAGCTTGTTGAGGACGATGACGTCCGCGAACTCGACCTGGTCCATGAGGAGATCGCTCACGGTCCGCTCGTCGTCCTCGTACGGGGCCAGGCCGCGCGCGACGAGTTCGTCGCCGCCGCCCAGCTCGGGCAGGAAGCCCGCGGCGTCCACGACGGTCACCATGGTGTCGAGCCGGGCGAGGTCGCCGAGGGTGGCCCCGTCGTCGCGGGGGAAGGAGAAGGTCGCGGCCACGGGCATGGGCTCGGAGATGCCGCTCGACTCGATGAGCAGATGGTCGAAGCGGCCCTCCCGGGCGAGCCGGTCGACCTCCTCCAGGAGGTCGTCGCGCAGGGTGCAGCAGATGCACCCGTTGGTCATCTCGACCAGCCGCTCCTCGGTGCGGGACAGGGCCGCCTCGCCGCCGCGGACGAGCGCGGCGTCGATGTTGACCTCGCTCATGTCGTTGACGATGACCGCGACCCGCAGCCCTTCGCGATTGCCGAGCACATGGTTGAGCAGGGTGGTCTTCCCGGCCCCGAGGAACCCGGAGAGAACCGTGACCGGCAGGCGGTCGGTGGACGTCATGAGCGCTCAGCCCTCCGGCTGGATCAGGCCGCGCTCGTACGCCTTCACCAGACGCTGCGGGACCCGGTAGACGACGCCGTCCACGGTGATCGGCACCAGCTGGGGCGTGGTCGCCTTCCACTGGGCGCGGCGGTGACGGGTGTTGCTGCGGGACATCTTCCGCTTGGGGACGGCCATCGTGAGACTCCTCGGTCCGGTTGCTGACCCGCAGAGGCTATATGAAAATGGATCCCATTATCAATTCGTCCCGCGTGTGCCCCGGGGGCCCTCGCGACCCCGCGGGGCACACGCGTTCGCGTCTACCAGGACGACTTGGTCACTCCAGGCAGGAAGCCCGCGTGTGCCTGCCGGCGGGCCTCCACGCGGGAGAGGCCGAACTTGCGCAGGTAGCCGCGGGGACGGCCGTCCGTGCTGTCGCGGTTGCGCACGCGCGTGGCGCTGGCGTCGCGCGGCTGGCGCCGCAACTCCGCGAGGGCGGCGTCCCGTTCGGCCGTCGTGGAGGACGGGCGGCGGATGATCTCCTTGAGCTCCGCACGCCGGGCGGCGTACCGCTCGACGATCTCCTTGCGCTTCTCGTTCTTCGCGATCTTGCTGCGCTTCGCCATCAGACCTTCCCTCCTCGCGCGCGGATGCGCGCCACGGCGGCTTCGATGCCGATCACGTCCACCGTCTTGATCGCCTTGGTGCTCAGGGTGAGCCGGACGTGTCGTCCCTCGCTGGGCAGCCAGTAGCGCTTGCGCTGGATGTTCGGGTCGAAACGGCGTGAGGTGCGCCGGTGGGAGTGGGAGATCGCGTTGCCGAAGCCCGGCTTGGTGCCGGTCAGTTGGCAGTGAGCTGACATGGGTGGTGCGCCTTTCCTGCTGGCTGGGGTGGGGTCACCACTGTAGCGGTATCGAAAATGAAAATCGTTCCCATATACTCTGCGGCATGGCACGCAACGAGATCCGCCCCGTCATCAAGCTCCGCTCCACCGCGGGCACCGGGTTCACCTATGTGACGCGCAAGAACCGGCGCAACGACCCCGACCGCCTGGTGCTCCGCAAGTACGACCCCGTGGTCGGCCGCCACGTCGACTTCCGCGAAGAGCGCTGACCACTCCCACCCCGCCCGACCCCCGACCATCGAAAGGTCCTGCCATGAAGCCCGGAATCCACCCCGCCTACGAGCCCGTCGTCTTCCGCGACTCCGCCTCCGGCACCGCGTTCCTCACCCGGTCCACGATGACCAGCGACAAGACCGTCGAGTGGGAGGACGGCAGCACCTACCCGGTCGTCGACGTCGAGATCTCCTCGGCGAGCCACCCCTTCTACACGGGCACCGCCCGCGTCCTCGACACCGCCGGCCGCGTCGAGAAGTTCCAGCGCCGCTACGGAGCCCGCTGATGCGTGGCGATCACCGGCTCCCCGTCGTACTCGTCGGCGGACTGCACGCCGACGCCCGCAAGGAGGTCGTCGAACGACTCCTGAAGACCGTCCCCGGCAGCGTGGCCCTGCATCACGACCTGGCGGGGGCATCCGACGGCAACGTCCTGCGGCTGATCCGCGACGCCACCGGCACCCTCTCCTCCGGCGATACGCCCCTGGTCAACGACTGCGCCTGCTGCGCGCTGCGCGAGGACCTCGTCCCGGAGCTGGAACGGCTGGCGGACAGCCGTCTGACCCGTCTCGCCGTGGTCGAGCTGTGGGACTCGGTCGAGCCCAAGGCGATGGCGGAGGTCATCGCCGCCCACGGCGGAGACCGCCTGGCGCTCACGAACGTGATCACCGCCGTGGACCCCGCGCTCGTCCTGCCGTATCTCGGCAACGGCGACGACCTGGCCGAGGCCGGCCTGGCCGCCGCCCCGACCGACCAGCGGACGGTCGGGGACACCTGGGCCCGTCAGCTGGAGTACGCCCCCGTCCTCGCCGTCGTCGACAGCGCGGACGCGGACGACGAGGACCGCGCCCTCCTCGCGCAACTCCATCCCACCGCACGGCTCGTGCCGGCCGGCTCCGGCGAACTCGCCGCAGCCGCGTTCGCCGGCTTCGACGTCGAGGCCGCGGCGGCCGCCCAGCACCCCGCCTGCGCGCTGCTGCCCCAGGACGCGGACGAGGCGGGCGTCAGCACCTTCGTCTGGCGCCGCCACCGGCCCTTCCACCCGGGGCGGCTGTACGAGGCACTGGAGGACCTGTGCTGCGCGGCGGCCCGCAGCCGCGGGCGGTTCTGGCTCGCCGACCGCCCCGACACCCTGCTCGCCTGGGACGCGGCCGGCGGAGCGCTGTGCGTGGAGAGCGCCGGCCCCTGGCTGGCGTCACTGCCCGACGCCGCCTGGGAGATGGTCCCGCCCGTCCGCCGCGCGGCGGCCGCCCTCGACTGGCACCCCGAGCACGGCGACTGCTGCCAGCACCTCGTCTTCACCTCGCCCGGCCTCGACCGGGAGGGGCTCGAAGTGCTCCTCGACTCCTGTCTGCTGACGGACGCCGAGTACCAGGCGGGCCGCGAGGCGTGGAAGCACCTGCCCGCCGCGTTCGACTCGCTGCTCGACGCCGCCTGACCTCGTACGACCCCACTGAAACGCTCACCCGAAGGAACCGTGACATGGCCCGACGCCCCGACCCCCGCAAGCCCGTGAAGTCCCGCCCCAACCCCCTCGACGCGGCCGGCATCACGTACATCGACTACAAGGACACCGACCTGCTCCGGAAGTTCATCTCCGACCGGGGCAAGATCCGCAGCCGCCGCGTCACCCGCGTGACCGCCCAGCAGCAGCGCGCCCTCGCCACCGCCGTCAAGAACGCCCGGGAGATGGCCCTGCTGCCGTACGCCGGTCGCTGACCGCTTCCCAGGAAGGGAGGGGAGCGGGGGGGAGTGGGGGAGTGGGCGCGGCGACGGCGGCGGCGGGCGCCTTCTTTTCCTCCGGATTGCCTGCATGACGATGTCTTGCCGCAGTCTTGGCGGCGCGATGGCAGGCGCCGTCCGCTCCGGCGCCTAGCGTTCCCGTCATGCCGCCTCTGCCCTCGCACCCCGCACGCCCGGCCGCGCCCCGGGCCCTCCCGTACCGCAAGCCGACTCGCGGCCGGGACTACTGGATCCTGGACGACGTCCTGCCCGACCCCGACGCCGTACGGGCGCGCATGCTGGAGCGGGACGACTGGGTGCAGGGCTACCCGCACAAGCCCGAGCCGTGGCCGGGGCTGCGCACGATGCCCGGGCTCGAACCGGCCGAGCTGGCCCACGTGGAGAAGCTGGTCCGCAAGGCCACGGGGGCCCAGCGGATCTGGGCCGTGGACCCGGCCGGCGGTGGCACCTTCAACCACAACTGCGTCCAGGTCGTCGGCAAGGACGAGTGCGAGCCGCGCCCGCACACCGACTCCCGCAGCCTGTGCCGCTACGCGGCGGTGCTGTACCTCAGCCCGGACCTCCCCAAGGACTGCGGCACCAGCTTCTACCGCCAGAACCTGCCCGGCGGTGTCCTCGGCGGCAATCAGGTGCTCGCCCCGCACAACAACCTGGTGGACGCGCTCGGCACCCGCTTCGTGCCCGAGGACTCCTTCACCGAGGACCTGCGCGTCCCGCCCCGCTACAACCGCCTGCTGCTGTACTCGGCCAACCTCATCCACACGGCGACCGGGTACACCGGCACCACCCTGGAGGACAAGCGGATGACGGCCGTCTTCTTCTGGATGGCCGCCGGCGGCACCAGGTGACCGCAGACGGTGGCCCCCGCACCCTCGACGTTGGGCCGTCGAAGGGCGAGAGCTGAATAAAGCGGCGACGGTTGTGCCCGTCGGCTCGACAGCCGACGGGCACAACCGTCGCCCGCGGAGGGCTCAGGCGCCCGCCCTCCGCTTGTTCCACACGTCGAAGCCGACCGCCGCGAGCAGCACCAGGCCCTTGATGACCTGCTGCCAGTCGGTGCCCACCCCGACCAGGTTCATGCCGTTGTTGAGCACGCCGAGGACCAGGCCGCCGATGATGGCGCCCAGGATGGTGCCGACACCGCCGGTCATCGAGGCCCCGCCGATGAACGCGGCGGCGATGGCCTCCAGTTCGAAGTTCACGCCCGCCTTCGGCGAGGCCGCGTTGAAGCGGGCGGCGAAGACGAGTCCGGCGAGCGCCGCGAGCATTCCCATGTTGAGGAACACCGCGAAGGTCACCTTGCGGTCCTTGACCCCGGACAGCTTGGCGGCCGGCAGGTTCCCGCCGATCGCGTACACGTGCCGTCCGATCACCGCGTTGCGCATCACGTAACCGAAGCCGACGAGCAGTACGGCCAGGATCAGCAGCACCACGGGCGCGCCCTTGTAGCTGGCGAGGAGCAGGGTGGTGACCAGGACCGCGGCGACGAGGGCCGTGACCTTGAGCGCGAACAGGCCGGTGGGGAGCGTCTCCAGGGCGAACTCCCGCTGGCGGCGGCGGTCCCGTACCTCCTGGAAGATCACATAGGCGGTCAGTCCCAGGCCGAGGAGCAGGGTCACGTTGTGGTAGTTGGTCTGCGGCCCCACCTCCGGCAGGAAGCCGTTGGCGATCTTCTGCAGGCCCTCCGGGAAGGGGCCGAGCGTCTGGCCCTTGAGGAAGATCTCCGTGAGCCCGCGGAACAGCAGCATGCCGGCGAGCGTCACGATGAACGACGGTATGCCGACGTACGCGATGAAGAAGCCCTGGAGGGCTCCGGCGACGGCGCCGAGGAGCAGCGTGAGCAGCACCGCGACCGGCCAGGAGACATGGTGCTGCACCATGAGCACCGCCCCGATGCCGCCGACCAGGGCCATGAGGGAGCCCACCGACAGATCGATGTGCCCGGAGATGATGACGATCATCATGCCGATGGCCAGGACGAGGATGTAGCTGTTCTGCAGCACCAGGTTGGAGACGTTGCGCGGCAGCAGCAGGTCGCCGCCCGTCCAGATCTGGAACAGGAGCACGATCAGGCCGAGCGCGAAGAGCATCCCGTACTGGCGCATGTTCCGCCGGACGCCGTCCAGGAGCACCCGGACCACCGGTGTCCCGTGCGGCCCGGGTGCCGCGCCGCCCGGGGGCGCCGGGGCGCTCTTGTCCATGGTGATGTCGGTGCTCATGTCCGGTGTCCTTCGCTGGAGGCGGCGCCCGCGGCGGCCGCCGGTGGTGCGGGGGTGTCCTGCGTCATGTGCCGCATCAGCACTTCCTGCGTGGCGTCCGCGCGGGAGACCTCGCCGGTCAGCCGTCCGGCCGCCATGGTGTAGACGCGGTCGCACATGCCGAGCAGTTCGGGCAGCTCGGAGGAGATGAAGACGATCGCCTTGCCCTCGGCGGCGAGCCGGTCGATCACGGTGTAGATCTCGAACTTGGCCCCCACGTCGACGCCCCGGGTGGGCTCGTCGAGGATCAGCACGTCCGGACCGGCGAGGATCCACTTGCTGAGGACGACCTTCTGCTGGTTGCCGCCGGAGAGGCGGCCGACCGGTTCGAGGACGTTCGGCGTCTTGATGTTCATGGTCCGCCGGTACCGTTCGGCCACCTTGCGTTCCTCGTGCCCGTCGACGACGCCGCGGCGAGCGAGGGCGCCGAGCGACGCGAGCGAGATGTTCCGGCTCACGGACTCGCCGAGGTTGAGCCCGTAGTGCTTGCGGTCCTCGGTGACGTACGCGATGCCGTGGGCGACCGCCTCGGGCACCGTACGGGTGCGCACCTCGCGGCCGTCCTTGAGCACGGTGCCCCGCTCGTAGTGGCCGTAGGAGCGGCCGAAGACGCTCATGGCGAGTTCGGTGCGGCCGGCCCCCATGAGGCCGGCGACGCCGACGATCTCCCCGCGGCGGACCCGGAGCGAGACCCCGTCGACGACCTTGCGGCCGCGGTCGAGCGGGTGGCGCACGGTCCAGTCCCGGACCTCCAGGACGGGTTCGGCGTCGGCCGGGCCCTCGTACGGAGTGCGCTCGGGGAAGCGGCTGTCGAGGTCCCGCCCCACCATGCCGCGGATGATCCGCTCCTCGGTGGTGGCCGGGTCCCTGACGTCGAGGGTCTCGATGGAGCGCCCGTCGCGCAGGATGGTGACGGAGTCGGCGATCCGGGCGATCTCGTTGAGCTTGTGCGAGATGATGATCGACGTGATGCCCTGGCTCTTCAGCTCGCCCATCAGCCGCAGCAGCTTCGCGCTGTCCTCGTCGTTGAGCGCCGCCGTGGGCTCGTCGAGGATCAGCAGCCGGACGTTCTTCGCCAGCGCCTTCGCGATCTCGACGAGCTGCTGCTTGCCGACCCCGATGTCGGCGACCCGGGTCTCGGGGTGCTCGTCGAGCCCGACCCGCCGGAGCAGTTCGGCGGCCCGGCGCAGCGCCTCGTGCCAGTCGATGATCCCGCGCCGGGACGGCTCGTTGCCGAGGAAGATGTTCTCGGCGATCGACAGATAGGGGACGAGGGCGAGCTCCTGGTGGATGATCACGATGCCGTGCTGCTCGCTGGCCCGGATGTCCTTGAAACGGCACGGCTCGCCGTCGAAGAGGATCTCGCCCTCGTAGCTCCCGTGCGGGTGGACGCCCGAGAGGACCTTCATGAGGGTCGACTTCCCGGCGCCGTTCTCCCCGCACAGCGCGTGCACCTCGCCGCGCGCCACGGACAGGGTCACCTCGGAGAGCGCCCTGACGCCGGGGAAGGTCTTGACGATGGAGCGCATCTGGAGGATGGGCCCGGCGGCCGGGTCCCGGTCCGGGCTCCGGTCCGGGGCCGGGTTCGGGTCCGGACCCGGGGCCTGGGCAGGGACTGCCGCGGGCGTCATCGCAGCTGCCCGGCGTCGATGTAGCCCGAGTCGACCAGGACCTTCTGGTAGTTCGACTTGTCCACGCTCACCGGGTCGAGCAGGAAGGCCGGGACCACCTTCTTGCCGTTGTCGTAGGTGGTGTCGTCGTTGATCTCGGGCTTCTTGCCGGCGAGGACGGCGGAGACCATGTCCGCGGCGACCTGCGCGAGGGCGCGCGTGTCCTTGTAGACGGTCTGGGTCTGCTGGCCCGCGATGATCGACTTCACGGAGGCGACCTCCGCGTCCTGGCCGGTGACGACCGGCAGCGGCTTGGCGGCGCTCCCGTAGTCGTCGGACTTCAGGGCGGAGAGGATGCCGATGGAGATGCCGTCGTAGGGGGAGAGCACGGCGTCGACCCGGGCCGTGGCGTACGAGGAGGTCAGCAGGTCGTCCATGCGCTTCTGCGCCGTCCCGCCGTCCCAGCGCAGGGTGGTGACCTGGTTGAGCTGGGTCTGGTTCGACCGTACGACCAGCTGCTTCTTGTCGAGGTAGGGCTTCAGCACCTTCATGGCGCCGTTGAAGAAGTACTTGGTGTTGTTGTCGTCGTTGGAGCCGGCGAACAGCTCGATGTTGAAGGGGCCCTTCTTCGCGCCGCCCTTCAGCCCCAGCTTGTCGACGATGTACGTGGCCTGGAGCTCGCCGACCTTCTCGTTGTCGAAGGAGGCGTAGTAGTCGACGTGCGGGGAGCCCAGGATCAGCCGGTCGTAGGAGATCACCGGGATGTGGGCGTCCGCAGCCTGCTGGAGGACGTTGGACAGGGCCTCGCCGTTGATGGCGGCCACCACCAGGGCGTCGACGCCCTGGGTGATCATGTTCTCGATCTGGGCGACCTGCTGGTCGGGGTCGTCCTCGCCGTACTGCAGGGTCGTGGCGAAACCGGCCTTCTTCAGGCTCGCGGTCATGTTCCGGCCGTCGGCGATCCACCTCTCGGAGGACTTGGTGGGCATGGCGATGCCGATGGTGAGGTCCTTCTTGTCCTTCGACTCCTGGCTGCCCCCCTCGCTGTTCTGCCCGCAGCCGGTCAGGAGCAGGGCACCGCTGGTGGTCACGGCCAGGAGGGCGGATACGGATCGGAACTTCTTCATGGGCGTTACCTGGCAATCCCGTCGTCGAGGGCGGCTCCGGCCGGGGGACGGGCACGGCGGCGGCGCGTGTCCTCGCGCCACCGGGACGGCACCGTTCCGGCGGGGTGGCCAGGGCGTCGGCGCCCCGGTCGAGCTAGATTGTTAGCGCTCACAACTGGGTGATACAAGAGGCGATAAGGTTTTTCTCGCATCGATGCACAGCCGCAATATCGGCGCACAGCCGTGATCAGGGAGAGGGGAGGCGAACGTGGGGCATCCCGCGGAAGACGTCCGCCCGCCGACGATGGCCGATGTCGCACGGGAGGCGGGGGTCTCTCATCAGACCGTCTCGCGGGTGCTGAGCGGTCACCCGAATGTGCGTGCGGCCACGCGTGAGCAGGTGACCGTGGCGATCGAGCGGCTGGGCTACCGTCGTAATTCCGCTGCCCGGGCTCTGGTGACGCGCCGGACGAGGACGCTGGGTGTGATCGCGGTCAACACCGCCCTGTACGGCCCGGCGAGCACGATGACGGGTCTGCAGGAGGCGGCGCGGGAGGAGGGCTATCTGGTCTCCACGGTCAGTCTGCGTACCGGGGAGGGGCAGGCGCTGAAGGATGCCATCGACCATCTCGCGGCCTGGGGTGTGGAGGGGGTCGTCGCGATCACCCCGCAGCGCTCGCACGTGCAGGCGCTCGCCGAGCTGGACGCGCCCTTTCCGGTGGTGACGGTGGAGGGTGGCCACCGGCTCGATCTGCCCGGGGTCTCCCTGGACCAGGAGCGCGGTGCCCGTATGGTCACGGAGCATCTGCTCGCCGCCGGGCACCGCACGGTCTGGCACGTGGCCGGGCCCGAGGACTGGCTGGAGAGCGAGGCCCGCACCGCGGGCTGGCGCGCGGTCCTGGAGGAGAGCGGTATCGAGCCCCCGCGTGTGCTGGCGGGTGACTGGAGCCCGTTGTCCGGGTACCGGGCGGGCCAGGAGCTCGCCGGGCTCGCCCTGGCCCGCCGCGGGGCCGCGCCGGTCACCGCCGTCTTCGTCGCCAACGACCAGATGGCGCTCGGCGTCCTGCGGGCGCTGCGCGAGGCCGGCATCCGCACCCCCGCGCAGGTGGCCGTCGCCGGCTTCGACGACATCCCCGAGGCCGAGTACTTCCCCCCGCCGCTGACCACCGTCCGCCAGGACTTCGCCACCATCGGACGCCGCAGCATCGGACTCCTCGTCGACCACATCGAAGGCCGCGCCCGCAAGGCCGAACACCTCCTGGTGGAACCACAGCTCATCATGCGCGCCAGCACCCGCCCCTCGGGCGACGCCTGACACGGCGGGCGGCTGCGGCCGGCCCGTCGCTCGCTCGTCCCCTGCGTGAGTGAGCGCTCACTTCGCAGCCCCCGCCCTCGGCCATCTTTCGCCCAATTCCCTGGCAGCTCTTGTCTCTGCCAAATGTGAGCGCTAACAATCAAGGTGCTTCTCCCGCTCTCCCCGTGCCCTCCCCGCCCTCCCCGGCCCTGCCCATGACGAGAGAGACCCACCGTGACCGCACACGCCCTTCCCGACCCCGCCGCCGCCCGTCACCATCCCGAGGCCTGCACCGTCGGCGTCGACTTCGGCACCCTCTCCGGACGCGCCGTGGTGGTCAGGGTCCGGGACGGCGCCGAACTCGGTTCGGCGGTCCACGCGTACCGCCACGCCGTCATCGAGGACCGCCTGCCCGCCACCGGCGCGACCCTGCCCCCCGACTGGGCCCTGCAGCACCCCGAGGACTGGCGGGACGTGCTGCGTACGGCCGTTCCGGCGGCGGTCGCCGAGGCCGGAGTCGACCCCGCCCGCGTCATCGGCATCGCCACCGACTTCACCGCCTGCACGGTCCTGCCGACCACCCCGGACGGCACCCCGCTCGCCCTGACCCCCGAGTGGGCCGCCCGCCCGCACGCCTGGCCCAAACTCTGGAAGCACCACGCGGCCCAGGACCAGGCCGACCGCATCAACGCCCTCGCACACGCCCGCGGCGAGAAGTGGATCGGGCGGTACGGCGGGAAGATCTCCGCCGAATGGCAGTACGCGAAGGCCCTGCAGGTCCTGGAGGAGGACCCCGCCGTCTACGCCGCCTGCGCCCGCTGGATCGAGGCGGCCGACTGGATCGTCTGGCAGCTCACCGGCACCGAGTCCCGCAACACCTGCACCGCCGGCTACAAGGGCATCCACCAGGACGGCGGCTACCCGTCGCCCGGCTTCCTCGCCGGACTCCACCCGGACTTCGCCGACTTCCCCGCCACCCGCCTCGAGCACCCGCTCTCCCCGCTCGGCTCCCGCGCCGGCGGCCTGAGCGCCCGGGCCGCCCGCTGGACCGGCCTCCCCGAGGGCATCGCCGTCGCCGCCGGCAACGTCGACGCCCACGTGGCCGCGCCCGCGGCGGGCGCCGTCGAGAACGGGCGGCTGCTCGCCATCATGGGCACCTCCACCTGCCATGTCCTCAACGGCGCCGCCCTCGCCGAGATCCCCGGCATCTGCGGGGTCGTCGACGGCGGCATCGTCCAGGGCGCCTACGGCTACGAGGCCGGCCAGAGCGCGGTCGGCGACATCTTCGCCTGGTGGCTCCGGCAGGGCGTCCCGGACCACTACCGCGCCGAGGCGGAGGCCTCGGGCGAGGACCTCCACCAGCTCCTGACCCGCAAGGCCGCCGACCAGCCGGTCGGCGCGCACGGCCTGGTCGCCCTGGACTGGATGAACGGCAACCGTTCCCCGCTGGTCGACCACCACCTCTCCGGAGTCGTCGCCGGTCTCACCCTCGACACCCGGCCCGAGGACGTCTACCGGGCCCTCCTCGAATCCACCGCCTACGGCACCCGGCTGATCGTCGAGGCCTTCGAGGACGGCGGGATCCCCGTCGAGGAGTTCATCGTCACCGGCGGCCTGAAGAAGAACGCGCTGCTCATGCAGATCCACGCCGACGTGCTCCGCCGACCCGTCTCCCTCGGCACCTCCGAGCAGGGGCCGGCGCTCGGCTCGGCGATCCACGCCGCCGTCGCCGCGGGCGCGTACCCCGACGTCCGCTCCGCCGCCTCCGCCATGGGCAGCGTCCGGCGCCACGCCTATCTGCCCGACCCCGCGCGGGCGGACGCCTATGACGCGCTGTTCGGCGAGTACCGCGCCCTGCACGAGCACTTCGGCACCGGTACGGACCTCCTGCTGCACCGCCTGCGCCGGATCCGTAACAGCGCACGCGCCGCCACTACTGACTGACCAGCCGGGCACCTCCCTCCGGCCCCGGCCCGTACGCACCTCCCCGCCCCGCACCACCTCCGAGGAGCACACCCGACATGACGCCCGCCGCCCAGCCCGACCACGAGATCTGGTTCCTCACCGGCAGCCAGGCCCTCTACGGCGACGACACCCTGGCCCAGGTCGCCGAACAGTCCCGCACCCTCTGCGCGATCCTCGCCGGCCGGCCGGAGCTGACCGTCCGCCTGGTCTGGAAGCCGGTGCTCACCGACGCGGCCGCCATCCGCGCCGTCTGCCTGGAGGCCAACGCCGACGACCGCTGCATCGGCCTGATCTCCTGGATGCACACCTTCTCCCCGGCCAAGATGTGGATCGCCGGGCTCGACGCCCTGCGCAAGCCGCTCCTCCATCTGCACACCCAGGCCAACCGGCGACTGCCCTGGTCCACCATCGACATGGACTTCATGAACCTGAACCAGGCCGCCCACGGCGACCGCGAGTTCGGCTTCGTCCAGACCCGCCTCGGCGTCCCCCGCAAGACCGTGGCCGGCCATGTCACCACCCCCGAGGTCGTCGACCGCATCGCCGGCTGGGCCCGCGCCGCCGTCGGCCGCGCCGAGCTGACCACCCTCAAGCTCGCCCGCTTCGGCGACAACATGCGCGACGTCGCCGTCACCGAGGGGGACAAGGTCGAGGCCCAGCTGCGGTTCGGCGTCTCGGTCAACACCTACGGCGTCAACGACCTGGTCGCCGCCGTCGACTCCGCCGACCAGGACACCGTCACCACGCTCGTCAAGGAGTACGAGGAGCGCTACGCCCTCGCACCCGAGCTGCGGACCGGCGGCGAGCGCCACGACTCGCTGCGCTACGCCGCCCGCATCGAGGCCGGCCTGCGGAGCTTCCTCACGGAGGGCGGCTTCCACGCCTTCACCACCAACTTCGAGGACCTCGGCGGCCTGCGGCAGCTGCCCGGCCTCGCCGTGCAGCGCCTGATGGCCGACGGGTACGGCTTCGGCGGCGAAGGAGACTGGAAGACCGCCACCCTGCTGCGCACCCTCAAGGCGATGGGCCACGGCAGGCCCGGCGGCACCTCCTTCATGGAGGACTACACCTACGACCTCACGCCCGGCCAGGAGCTCATCCTCGGCGCCCACATGCTGGAGGTCTGCCCCTCGCTCACCACGGGCACGCCCAGCTGCGAGATCCACCCGCTCGGCATCGGCGGACGCGAGGACCCGGTCCGTCTCGTCTTCGACGCCGACCCCGGTCCGGCGGTCGTCGTGGGCCTCGCCGACCTGGGCGACCGGTTCCGCCTCGTCGCCAACCACATCGACGTCGTCGCCCCGCCCGAGCCGCTGCCCCGGCTCCCCGTCGCCCGCGCCGTCTGGCGGCCCCGCCCGGATCTCCGTACCTCCACCGAGGCCTGGCTGACGGCCGGGGCACCGCACCACACCGTCCTGACCACCGCGCTCGGCGGCGAGGAGCTCGACGACCTCGCCGAGATGCTGCGGACCGAGCTCGTCGTCATCGACGAGGACACCACCGTCCGGCGCTTCACCCGCGAACTGCGCTGGAACCAGGCCTACCACCGACTGGCCCAGAGCCTGTGAACACCCCCACTCCCACCAGGACGGAGTCCTCCATGAGCCAGACCGTGTCCGAGGAGCTGCGCCGGGAGGTGTTCGAGGCCAACCTCCGCATCCCCCGAGCCGGGCTCGCCACCCTCACCTGGGGCAATGTGAGCGGGGTCGACCGACAGGCCGGCGTCTTCGTCATCAAGCCCTCGGGAGTGGCCTACGAGGCGCTGAGCGAGGACGACCTGGTCGTTGTCTCCCTGTCCGACGGGAGCGTCGTGGACGGCCGGCTGCGCCCGTCCACCGACACCGAGACCCACCGCAGTCTCTACCTCGCCTTTCCCTCCATCGGCGGGGTGACCCACACCCACTCCACCCACGCCGTCGCCTTCGCCCAGGCCCGGCGGCCGATCCCGGTGCTCGGCACGACCCACGCGGACACCTTCAACGGCCCCGTCCCCGTCACCGCGCCGCTCACCCCCGAACAGTGCGCCAGGGACTACGAGTTCCACACCGGCCAGGTGATCGTGGACCTCCTCGACGGTGACGACACCCGGGCCCGGGAGGTTCCCGGCGCGCTGGTCGCCCACCACGGCCCGTTCACCTGGGGCGCGAGTGCCACCGCGTCCCTGGAGCACGCCGTGATCTGCGAGGCCGTGGCCGAGATGGCCCTGCACACCATCGTGCTCGGCCCGGTCGAACCCCCGCAGCACCTCCTGAACCGTCACTTCACGCGCAAGCACGGCCCGGACGCGTACTACGGAAACCCGCCGGCACCGTCAGTTCCGCGCCCGTCGCGGCCCTGACCTCGTCGACCGCGACGCCGGGGGCGAGTTCGGCCAGGACGAAGCCGTCCCCGGTGACGTCGACGACGGCGAGGTCGGTGATGACGCGCTGGACGACGGCCCGGCCGGTGAGCGGCAGGCCGCACTCGGCGACGAGCTTGGGCGTGCCGTCCTTCGCGGTGTGCTCCATCAGGACGATGACCCGGCCGGCGCCGTGCACCAGGTCCATGGCGCCGCCCATGCCCTTGACCATCTTGCCGGGGATCATCCAGTTGGCGAGGTCGCCGGCGGACGAGACCTGCATGGCGCCGAGCACGGCGGCGTCGATGTGACCGCCGCGGATCATCCCGAAGGACAGGGCGGAGTCGAAGAACGAGGCGCCGGGCAGGGTGGTGACGGTCTCCTTGCCCGCGTTGATCAGGTCGGGGTCGAGTTCGTCCTCGGTCGGGTACGGGCCCACCCCGAGGATGCCGTTCTCGGACTGGAGGACCACCTCGACGCCCGGCGGCAGGTGGTTGGGGATGAGGGTCGGCAGGCCGATGCCGAGGTTGACGTAGCTGCCGTCGGTCAGTTCGCGGGCGGCGCGGGCCGCCATCTGCTCACGGGTGAGGGCCATCTCAGGCGGCGCCTTCCGGTCGGACGGTCCGGCGCTCGACGCGCCGTTCCGCGGTGGGGTCGCCCGGGGTGACCCGGACGACGCGCTGGACGAAGATGCCGGGCAGCTGGATCTCGTCGGGGTCGAGCTCGCCCGGTTCGACGAGATGGTCCACCTCGGCGACGGTCACCCGGCCGGCCATCGCGGCCAGCGGGTTGAAGTTGCGGGCGGACGAACGGAAGACGAGATTGCCGTGCCGGTCGCCGATGGTCGCGCGGACCAGCGCGAAGTCGGTGGTGATGCCGTGTTCGAGCAGATACGGGCGTCCGCCGAACTCCCGGGTCTCCTTGGCGGGCGAGGCGACGGCGACCGCACCGTCAGTCCCGTACCGCCAGGGCAGTCCGCCCTCGCCGACCTGGGTTCCGGTGCCCGCCGGCGTGTAGAAGGCGGGGATGCCGGCGCCGCCGGCCCGCAGCCGCTCGGCGAGGGTGCCCTGGGGGACGAGTTCGACCTCCAGCTCCCCGCTCAGATACTGGCGGGCGAACTCCTTGTTCTCTCCCACGTACGAGCTCGTCATCCGGGCGATCTGACCGGCGGCGAGCAGCAGGCCGAGGCCCCAGTCGTCGACGCCGCAGTTGTTCGAGACGACCTCCAGGCCGTTCACCCCGCGCTGCCACAGGGCGTTGATCAACGTGCCTGGTATCCCGCAGAGGCCGAAGCCGCCCACCGCGAGCGAGGCGCCGTCGGGGATGTCGGCCACCGCCTCCGCCGCGCTCGCGACCGTCTTGTCCAGACCCATGGACGGATCCCTTTCCCTCGGGCAGCCGGACGACCTCGCTGGTCGGAGCCGGTGCCGGTACTGGCGACGAGCACACAACCTAGGCAGCGGGCCGGGGCCGCAACCATGGCTGTCGTCGCCATAGCAACCGGGTCCGGTGTGTGGGTGACCGCTGCCCCCGCGGTACGCCGTGGCGCGCCGCGGAGGCAGCCGAGGAAGCCCAGGGAAGCCGGGGGCCTCAGGCCGAGCAGCCGGAGTCCGCGAGGACGTAGTAGCCGGGTGCCGTCTGCTTCAGGGTGTGCGTGGTGAACGTGTTCCACAGCCCCATGGCCTGCTGGGAGCCGTTGGCGTAGGTGTAGCCGCCGCTCTGGTAGGCGCGCCCGGCCGTGGTGTGCGCGTAGTTGCTCGCCGTGTGACACGTGGGCGTGAAGCCGGTGGTGACCGCGGTGACCTGCGCGGAGACCGCGCCCGTCGCCCCGGCGGCGTCGACGGCCGCGACCGTGTAGCCGTACGTGGTCCCGGTGGCCAGACCGGTGTCGGTGTAGGCGGTCGACGTCGTCGTGCCCACCTTCGTACCGCCGCGGTAGACGGTGTACGAGGCGGCCCCGGGGACCGCGTTCCAGCTCAGGGACACCGTGGCGTCCGTGGTCCCGCCGACCGTCAGACCGGTCGGCGCGGGCAGGGAGCCCGGGTCCTCCCCGCCGCCGCCCTCGCCGTCGAGGCCCCAGAAGCGGGCGGTGTGGTAGCTGGAGCAGATGGTGTCGAGGTAGTACGTGCCGGCGGTGCCGCACTGCTCGGGGCCGCTGCCCGGGTCGACGGCGAGGCCGTGGGCCATGCCGGAGATCGAGTAGACCGACACGGCGGGCCTGCCGCCGGCGTCGTCGTACTCGCTCAGCGTGGTGCCGCCGGAGAGGTTCTCGGTGCGGGAGGGCGTCTGGCCGATGCCCCACACGTTCGTCCACTGGTCGCGCAGTTCGGTGGCGTTGGCCGGGGCGACGGTGGTGTCCGAGGTGCCCTGCCAGACCGCCACCCGGGGCCAGGAGGTGGTGCCGGCGGGCGCGGCGGAGCGCACGAGGTCGCCCCACTGGGCGGGCGTCTTGTCCGGCGGGCTGTACATGCAGGTGTACGCGGCGGACACACTGGTCGCGCAGGACGCGGGCAGGCCGGAGTCGACCGAGCCACCGGCGAAGACGTCGGGGTAGGCGGCGAGCATGTTCGCGGTCATGCCGGCGCCGGCCGACAGGCCCGTGATGTAGACGCGCCTTGTGTCGCTGCCGTAGCGCGCGACGGCGGTGTCGACCATCTGCTTGATGGACAGGGCCTCGCCCTGGCCGCGCTTGCTGTCGGCCGCATCGAACCAGTTGAAGCAGGAGTTGGCGTTGTTCGCGCTGGTGGTCTGCGGGAAGACCAGGGCGAACCCGTACTGGTCGGCGAACTTCGGCCAGCCGGAGTGGGCGTAGTAGTCGTTCGCGCTCTGGGTGCAGCCGTGCAGGGCGACGACGAGCGGTGCGCCCGTGGCCAGGCCGTCCGGCACATAGGTGTGCATGGTCAGATTGCCGGGGTTGGAGCCGAAGCCGGTGACCTGGGTCAGTCCGGCGGCCGTGGCCTGGGGGCCCACGGCCATCAGACCCCCGGTGAGGGCGAGGGCGCCTGCCGCGGCGGTGAGCCAGCGGCGGATGCCGCCGAACACACGGCCCCGTGCGGGGCGGAACGGAGGGTACGGCTGTCCCATGGCTGATGCCTTCCGATGGGGGATGGGGATGGGGATGGCGAGGCACCGGCGGCGGACGCGGCTCGCGCCGCCGGTGTGGCGTGCATCATGCGGGCCCGTTCACCGGCGGCGACATGGGCGGGACAGCCAGCCTTGGCGGAGGACGAGTGTGACGGCGCTCCATGGTCCGGCCCGCGCGCGGCCGGATAGAGAAGGGCCGGCGCGAGGCAAGGCGTCGTCCGGCCATCTGCCCGGGGTGGTGTTCGAACCCACCAGCTGTCAGCGGATGGTGGGCCGCACACCCATATCTGACGGACGAACGGCGTCATAGCCTCCCGCGGGTCCCTGTCCATGAACCTCGGAGGCACACCGATGCACCGCCCCACCTTCCGTTCCGCACCCCGCCGCTGGCGGCGGGGCGCTCCGGCGGCACTCGCGCTCGCCGCCCTCACCCTCACCCTCGGCACCGCCCCGGCGACCGCGACCGCGACGGCGACACCGTCCGCCCCCGGCGGTCACTGCGCCCGCCTCGCCCAGCTCCGCGTACCGGGCGCCGACCGCCAACAGAGCGCCTGCCTCGACGAGTTGACCACGGCCGGCACCGTCGCCTCCGGCCACACCGACCCGGCCGACTGGGCCGGCCTCACCCCCAAGGACCTGGCCGTCCCCAGCGGAGTGCCCGGCATCCAGATCGACGGCTACTTCCCCGACACCTCCACCACCAACACCAACCACGGCTGGAACCACGACGCCCAGTTCGTCCTCCGGATGCCCGACCGGTGGAACGGCGGCCTGGTCGTCGCCGGCACCCCCGGCAACCGCGAGCAGTACGCCAACGACCGGGCCATCGCCGACTGGGTGCTCGCCCGCGGCTACGCCTACGCCGCCACCGACAAGGGCAACACCGGCCTCGCCTTCTACCGGGACGGCACCGCCCCCGGCGACGCCATCGCCGAGTGGAACGACCGGGTCACCCAGCTCACCCGCGCCGCCCGCGCCACGATCGCCCAGCGCTACCACCGCCCGCCGGCCCGCACCCTGGTCACCGGCCTGTCCAACGCCGGCTACCTGGTCCGCTGGCAGCTGGAGAACCACCCCGAGCTCTACGACGGAGGAGTGGACTGGGAGGGCACGCTCTGGCGCGCCGACGGCCCCAACCTGCTGGACTTCCTGCCCCCGGCGCTGCGCCACTACCCCGGGTACGCCGCCGGCGGCGAGGGCGCCGAGCAGGCCCGGGAGGCCCTGCACGCCGCCGGGTTCCCCGCCGGGTCGGAGTTCCTCTGGCCGTACCACCACAAGGTCTACTGGGACCTGACCCAGCGCATCTACCGCGAGGAACTGGACCCCGGCTTCGACGGCGCGACCGAGGCCGGCACGCCGTACTGCGCGAGCGGCACACCGGGCTGCGACACCGACTACGACTACGCCGCCCGGCCCGACGAGGTCCGGCAGGCGGTGGCGAGGATCGGCCTGACCGGGCGGATCGGCAAGCCGCTGCTCACCCTGCACGGCACCCTGGACGTCCTGCTGCCGATCAGCCGCGACTCCGACGTCTACGCCCGCATGGTGCGCGAGGCCGGCCGCGGCTCCCTGTTCCGGTACTACCGGATCGAGGGCGGCACCCACACCGACTCCCTGGTCGACTCCTTCCCGGACCGGCTGCGCCCGCTCACGCCGTGCCACCGCACCGCGTTCACGGCCCTGGAACGCTGGCTCGCGACCGGCCAGCGGCCGCCCGCCTCCGGCACCGTCGCCCAGCCCGTCGGCGCGGACCCGGTCACCCTCGCGAACACCTGCTCCCTCGGGTAGATCTCGCCGTTCCATGGTGGCCAGCACCACTCAAACGCACATGTTTATGGTCGGCACACACATGGGAGCGGCCCGGGGCTCTCCCTACTGTTTCCGGCCATGACGAACACATTTCCCACGCCGGTTCCCCTGCCGCCGCCCACCGCCGCGATCGACCTGAGCGGGCGGACGGCGCTGGTGACCGGCGGCGGCAGCGGCATCGGCCGGGCCTGTGTCCTCGCCCTGGCCCAGGCCGGCGCCCAGGTCCATGTGGTCGACCGGGACGGCGCGGCGGCCAAGGCCGTCGCCGAGATCGCCGGCGGCACGGCGCACGTGACCGACCTCGCGGACGGGGGAGCCGTCGACCTCCTCCCGTCCGCGGTCGACATCCTGGTCAACAACGCCGGCCTCCAGCACGTCGCACCACTCACCGAGTTCCCCACCGAGCGGTTCGAGCTGATCCAGAAGGTGATGGTCACCGCACCGTTCCTGCTGATGCGCCGGACCCTGCCGCACATGTACGCCCAGGGCTGGGGCCGGATCGTCAACGTCTCCAGCGTCCACGGGCTGCGGGCCAGCGCCTACAAGTCGGCCTATGTCGCCGCCAAGCACGCCCTGGAGGGGCTGAGCAAGGTCGCCGCGATCGAGGGCGCCCCGCACGGCGTGACCAGCAACTGCGTCAACCCCGGCTATGTCCGCACCCCGCTCGTCGAGGGCCAGGTCCGCGACCAGGCCGCCGCCCACGGCATCAGCGAGGGCGACGTGCTCAGCAACGTGATGCTCGCCCGCTCGCCCGTCAAGCGGCTCCTGGAGTCCGACGAGGTCGCCGCCGCCGTCCTCTGGCTGTGCGGCCCGCACACCGGCTACCTCACCGGCGCCTCTCTCCCGCTCGACGGCGGCTGGACCGCGGGCTGACCCCGCACCCGCCCCCGTACACCGCACACACCGCGCCCGCCCCCGTACCCCGCATCACCCCGTAACCGCACCATCCCGTCCCGTCCGTTCGTGAAACCGGTGAACCCATGTCTGACACCACCACGCCGAGAAGCGGCATCAGCCGTATCGTCGCCGCCAGCCTGATCGGCACGACCATCGAGTGGTACGACTTCTTCCTCTACGGCTCCGCCGCCGCCCTCGTCTTCAACACGCTGTTCTTCCCCAGCGCCGATCCGCTCGTGGGCACCCTGATCGCCTTCATCACGTACGCCATCGGGTTCGCCGCCCGCCCGCTCGGCGGGATCGTCTTCGGCCACTACGGCGACAAGATCGGCCGCAAGAAGCTGCTCGTGGTCAGCCTCCTGATGATGGGCGGCGCGACCTTCGCCATGGGCCTGCTGCCCACGTACGAGACCATCGGCATCGGCGCGCCGATCCTGCTGACCGTGCTGCGCCTGGTCCAGGGCTTCGCGCTCGGCGGCGAGTGGGGCGGCGCCGTCCTCATCGTCTCCGAGCACGGCGGCGACAGGAACCGCGGCTTCTGGGCCTCCTGGCCGCAGGCCGGCGCCCCCGGCGGCAACCTGCTCGCCACCGGAGTCCTCGCCCTCCTCGCCGCTTTCCAGTCGGAATCCGCCTTCCAGTCCTGGGGCTGGCGTGTCCCCTTCCTGCTGTCCGGTCTCCTCGTGGTCATCGGACTGTGGATCCGCGTCTCGGTGTCCGAGTCCCCGGTGTTCCTCGCCGCGCAGGCCAAGGCCGAGGCCGCCGCCGCGCAGGGTGTGCAGGAGAAGGCCCCGGTCGTCGAGGTGTTCCGGCGCAGCTGGCGCGAGGTGCTCTCCTCCATCGGCACCCGGTTCGGCGAGAACATCTCGTACTACATCCTCACCTCCTTCCTGCTCGTGTACGTCACCACCCATCTGGAGCTCCCCAAGAGCACCGCGCTGAACGCCGTCCTGATCGGCTCCGCCGTCCACTTCGTCACCATCCCGCTGTGGGGCGCGCTGTCCGACCGCGTCGGGCGGCGGCCCGTCACCCTCATCGGCTCCGTGGGCATGGCCGTCTGGGCGTTCGTCTTCTTCGGCCTCGTCGACTCCGGGTCGTTCGCCGTCATCACCCTGGCCGTCACCGCCGGCCTGCTGCTGCACGGCGCGATGTACGGGCCGCAGGCCGCGTTCATCTCCGAGATGTTCGACACCAAGGTCCGCTACTCCGGCGCCTCGATGGGCTCCCAGCTCGCCTCCATCCTGGCCGGCGCGCTCGCCCCGATCATCGCCGTCGAACTCCTCAAGGACTACGCGTCGTCCACCCCCATCGCCGTCTACCTCAGCGCGGCCGCCGTGGTCACCACCATCACCGTGGCCGTCACCCGCGAGACCCGCGGACGTGACCTCGCCCGCTCGCGCGACGACCAGGGCGACGCCGCCCCGGCGACGGCCGACGCCGACGCCGAAACCGGCTCCGACGCCGTCGCCGCGGGCGACCGGGCCTGACCCGCCCCGCAGCGCACCCGAGCCGCCCGGTCCGCCGTGAGTGAGGGCACGACGGACCGGGCGACGCCGTGCACCCCCCCACAGCCACCCGCCCGAGACGAGGCCCCATGACCGCGGACCGCAGCGCACACCCCCGGACGCCGAACGGGCCGCGGACCCGGCCGCCGACGGCCGGCGAATCAGCCGCCCGCCGTCTGGTGGACCTCCTCGCCGCCGACGCGCCCGCCGAGGAGCTCGCGCTCCAGCCGGCCCGCTCGCGCGCCGACGGAGCCGAGCCGGCCGAGGCGGCCCGGATCGCGGAGACCACCGAGGCCGCCCTCGCCGTGCGGCGGGTGCTCGACCAGTACCGCCGCCGTGAGACGGAACTGGTCGCGCTGTTCGACACCGCCGGCGACCTGGCCGCGCTGCGGGACCTCGACGCCGTGCTGCGCGCCATCGTGCGCCGGGCGCGCACCCTCCTCGGCGCCGACATCGCCTATCTCACCCTCAACGACCCGGTCGCGCAGGACACCTTCATGCGGGTCACCGACGGATCCGTCTCCGCCGCCTTCCAGCAGCTCCGGCTCGGCATGGGGGAGGGCCTCGGCGGTCTGGTCGCGCAGACCGCTCGCCCGTACGCCAGCACCGACTACCGGTCCGACCGGCGCTACCGGCACACCGGGACGATCGACGACGGCGTGGCCGAGGAAGGGCTGCGCGGCATCCTCGGCGTCCCGCTGCGGCTCGGCGAGGAGATCATCGGCGTGCTGTTCGCCGCCGACCGGTCCCCGCGCGAGTTCACCCCCGACGCCATCGCCCTGCTCGCCTCGCTCGCCGACCACGCCGCCGTCGCCATCGACGGCGCACGCCTCCTGGAGGAGACCCGCGAGACCCTCACCCGGCTCGAAGCCGCCAACGCCACCGCCCGCGCCCACAGCGAGGCCCTGCACCGGGCCTCCGACGCCCACGACCGGCTGACCAGGCTGGTGCTGCGCGGCGCGGGCATCGACGACATGGCAGCCGAGATCGCGGCCCTGCTCGGCGGCGGAGTCGCCGTCCACGACACCGACGGCAGCGAACTCGCCCGGGCCGGCACCGCACCGGTCACCCTCTGTGCCGCAAGCCTCGCCGCCTCCCGCACCGAAGGGCGCGCCGTGCACACGGACGGCGTCTGGACCTGCGCCGTCCTCGCCGGCGCCGAACCGCTCGGCGGCATCGTCCTCACCGGACGCGGCGACCTCTCGGAGGCCGACCGCCGCCTCTTCGAACGTGCCGCACTGGTCACCGCGATGCTGCTGCTCATGCGCCGGTCCGTCGCCGAGACCGAGGACCGGGTACGCGGCGAACTCCTCGACGACCTCCTCGCCGGCCCCGCCTCCTCCGCCCACTGGGACGGCGGCAGCCACACCCTGCGTGCCCGGCGCCTCGGCGTCGACCTCGCCCGGCCCCACGCCGTCGCCGTCCTCGACTGCGCACCCGCACTGCGCCCCCGGCTCGCCGCCGAGACCGCCCGCACCGCCCGCCGGCTCGGCGGCCTGGCCGGCACCCGGCACGGCCAGGTCGTCCTGCTCGCACCGGCCGACCGGCCCGGCGACCTCGCCCGCGGCCTCGCGACCGACCTCGCCCGCGTCCTCGGCGCACCCGTCACCGTCGGCGCCGCGGGCCCCGGCACCGCACCCGAACAGCACGCCGCCCTGCACGCCGAGGCCCTGCGCTGCCTCACCGCCCTCCACGCCCTCGACCGCACCGGGGACGGCGCCGACATCGCCGACCTCGGCTTCCTCGGTGTCCTGCTCGGCGACCGGGCCGACGTCGGCGCGTACGTCGAGCGCGTCCTCGGCCCGGTCATCGCGTACGACACCGAGCGCGGCACCGACCTGCTGCGCACCCTCCACGCCTACTACGAGCAGGGCGCCAGCCTCTCCCGTGCCAAGGACACCCTCCACGTGCACGTGAACACGGTCGTCCAGCGCCTCGACCGCGTCGCCCAACTCCTCGGCCCCGACTGGAACAACCCCGCCCGCGCCCTGGAGACCCACCTGGCCCTCCGCCTCCACCAGCTCACCCGCGGCGGCGGCGCCGGGCGCGGTGATCTCTGCTGCCCCGGCGACGCTCATCGGTGACCCGGGCCGGGCCGGGCGGGGCGGCGGCCCCGGCTCAGGCCTGCGCCGCCGGCTTCAGGAGGACGAAATCGGCGTTCGCACGGTCCAGACAGACGGCGATGCGGCCCACGCCCTCCGCGTCCTCCGGGCCCATCTGCACCGTGCCGCCGTTGCCGGTGGCCGCGGCGACCGCCGCGTCGCAGTCGTCGACGGCGAACACCGGGTGCCAGTACGGGCGTCCGCCGGCCAGCGCGAGATCGTCCTTCGACAGCTCCATCAGGCCGCCCTGCATCCGGTCCTCCGGCAGACCGGCGGGCGTGATGAGGGTGTACGTGCCGTCGGCGCCGCCGCCCGGCAGCGGCATGTCGCTGAACCGCCAGCCGAAGACGCTCCCGTAGAACTCCTTCGCCGCCGCGGCGTCGCTCGTGTACAACTCGGTCCAGTTCAGCGAACCCGCCTTGTCGACCAGCTCGACGCCGGTGTCCTTGCCCGGCTGCCAGACCGCGAACTGGCCGCCCAGCGGATCGCTGTACTGGGCCATCCGGCCCCACTCGCCCAGGTCCCGGGGCGCCACCCGGACCGTGCCGCCGGCGCGCTCGACGGCCTCGGTCGTCGCGTCCGCGTCGGCGACCGTGTAATAGATCATCCAGGCCGAGCGGGCGCCCTCCTCGGTGAGCTTGCCGAGCCCGGCGACGGTCTTGCCGTCCTTCCGGAACATGCCGCCCTCCATCTCCTCGTCGCCCTCGCCGCCTTCCATCGGCTCGTACTCCCAGCCGAGGACGGCGCCGTAGAAGTCCGCGGCGGCGCCGACGTCGGGCGCGCCGAGGTCGAGCCAGCAGGGGGTGCCGGGAGCGAAGTCAGTGGTGATCATGGCCCTTGCCTTTCACGGGGCCCGGCGCTCGCGAGCGGTGGCCGGCGTGCGCCCAGGCCCTCACGGGGTGGAATCCGTACCACCTCACAGCCTGGCATCCGGCACTGACAGGCGCCGCTCGGCCGCCGAAAGGGAGGGGCGCACGGGTGACACCGCGCGGTACGGTCCCGCCATGCCCCGAACCGCAGCCCGCGCCGCCGCGCACACCGCCGCCGACGACCTCCACGACACCGTACGGCTCGCCGTCGCCGCCCTCCGCCAGGCGCCGCCGGACGCCTGGGAGGGCAGGGCGGGCACCCTGGAGTGGGACTGCTGGGAGACGGTCGAGCACCTGGCCGACGACCTCTTCGCGTACGCCGTCCAACTCGGCCCCGCCGCACCGCCGCTGGACGGCGACGTGCCGTTCGTCTGGCAGGCCCGGCGCCCCGGAGGACCCGCGAACGCCGTCCACGCCGACCACGCCGCCGGCCCCGCCGGACTGCTCCAGGTCCTGGAGGCGTGCGGCGCCCTCCTCGTCGCCATGGTCCGCACCACGCCCCCGGAGACCCGCGCCCACCACGCGTACGGCGTGTCCGACCCCGAGGGCTTCGCCGCGATGGGCCTGGTGGAGACCCTGGTCCACACCCACGACCTCGCCGCCGGCCTCGGCCTGCCGTGGACCCCGCCCGACGCACCCTGCGCCCGCGCCCTCGCCCGCCTCTTCCCCACCGCCCCGACCGGCACGCCGCCCTGGCCCACCCTCCTCTGGGCCACCGGCCGCGCGGAGCTCCCGGGCCACCCGAGGGTCACCGCGTGGCGGTGGGACAGCTCGGTCCGGGACGACGGGGCCGCCGGTCAGGCCTGAGCGTCCCGGCCTGAGCGATCCGGCCTGACTGTCAGACCCCCCTCGTACCGTCGAGAGCGATGGGTCCGGCAGCGGCCGGACCCCGGGAGCGAGGGAGTGGGCATGGGTGAGATCAGTGTGGACCGGCGGCAGCTCGACCGTCTGCTCGCGGACAGCCGCAGCGGGTACGCCGTGCCGTACCAGGAGGCGTTCGCCGGGCTCGCCGTGTCGTACCGGGGGCGGCCGGTCGAGGTGATCGTGCCGCTCCTGAAGGAGGCGGCGGAGCGGGCGCTGCTCGGGTTCACCGGGGCCGATCTGCTGGACCAGGCGCGGGCGATCAGCAGCGGCGCGCCGTACGAGCTGCGGATCCGGGTGACCGGGAGATAGCGGGGCGGCGCCCCGGCGCGGGCCGGTCAGCGCGCGGTGCGCAGCCGCTCGTGGTCGATGCCCAGTTCGCGGACGAGCGCGTCGTCCACCCACTCCAGCATCGTGGTGCGGGAGAGCGAGCCGGTGTACGAGGTCATCTGCACAGCCAGCCCGTCGAGCAGGGCGGTGAGCCGCCAGGCCGTGTCCTCTGGCCGCTCGCAGTGGAACTCGCCGGCGGCGACGCCCTCCGCGACGACCTCGGCGATCGCGGCCTTCCACTGCCGGTCGAGGTCGTGCGTGACCTCGCGCAGCACGGGCTCCCGCAGCGCCGCCGCCCAGCCCTCGATCCACAGCCGCCAGCCCTTGGCCTGCCCCGTCGGCGCGTACCAGCGGACCGCCGCGCGCAGCCGCCGGGTGGCGCTGCTGCGGGGCTTGCCGAGGAGTTCGCGGAGCCGGGCGAGGTCGCCGCGGGCGGCGTGGGCGAAGGACTCGGCGACCAGGAGTTCCTTCGTGGAGAAGTGATAGAGCACCAGGGAGCTGCTGACACCGAGCTCCTTGGCGACGTCCGCGATCCGCACGTTGCCCACGCCACGGGCCTCGATCTGCTCGACGGCGACGCGCAGGATCTCCGCGCGTCTCTCCTCCACGCTCAACCGGACTCTGGCCACGGCCTCACCCTACACAGCCGCCGGAAGCCTCCTGGTGGCCGGCAGAGCGGCTCACGCGTACCAGCCGAAGCGCTCCGCGATCTCCGGCAGCCGGTCGGCGACGAGCCGGTGCGCCGCCGCGCGCGCCGTGGTCCCGTCCGGCTCGGCCCGGGCCAGCACCTGCTCGACCAGGGCCCGCATGGAACGCCGGATGTGCGCGAAGGCCTCGTCCGGGTCCGCGCCGATGTCGCCGAACAGCGTCCACCACCACCACGCGTTGGTGGCCGAGTTGACCACCACGTCCGGCAGCACCGCGATCCCGCGCGCCGCGAGCAGCTCCTCCGCCTCCGGCAGCACCGGCATGTTGGCCGCCTCGACGACCCAACGGGCCGTGATCCGGCCCTGGTTGTCCGCGTCGATCGCGTACGAGACGGCCGCCGGCACCAGCACGTCGGCGTCCGCCGACAGCCAGGCGTCGCCGGCCAGTTCGGCGTCACCGGGCCGGAGCGCGGCCCGGTCCACCGTGCCGAACGCGTCCCGGGCGGCGAGCAGCGCCTCGACGTCCAGGCCCTCCGGGTGGGCCATCGTGCCCTTCACATCGGCCACGGCCACCACCCGGAGCCCGGCCCGGGCCAGGAAGCGCGCGGTCGCCCCGCCCATCGTGCCGAAGCCCTGCACCGCCACCCGCGTCCCCGCGTGCGGCACGCCCGCCCGGTCCAGCGCGGCGAGCACGGACTCGGCGACCCCGCAGCCGCCCGCCAGCTCGTCAAGACCGATCCCGTCGACCTCCACCGCGAACGCGTCGGCGAGCCGCCGCCGCGCCTCCGCCTCGTCGTCGAGCAGCGGGTACACGGCCTGCACCGACGACACCAGACCGGCCTCCGCGGCCGCCCGGTCGACCAGGTCCTGGGTGAGCCCCAGGTCCTCGCCGGTGGTCCAGAACCGCTCGACGTACGGGCGCACGGCCCGCAGATAGCGGACCAGGACGCCGTACGCCTCGGGGTCGCGCGGGTCGCAGTCGATGCCGCCCTTGGCGCCGCCCAGCGGCACGTACCGCGCGCTCGGGTCGTAGTGCAGCGCCTCCTTCATCGTCATGCCGCGGGCGAGTCCGGCGACCTCGTCGAGCGTGCAGCCCGCGCGCATCCGCAGCCCGCCGCTGGCCACGCCGCGCACCAACCGGTCGATCACCAGATGACCCTGACGGCCCGTCACATGGTCGGTCCAGGTGACCGAGACCAACGGCGCGTGCGGAGTGGTGGGAGAAGGGGAAGTCATCGGGGATCCTCCTCGGGAACGGTGACGACGGTGGGACCGGGGGTGAGCAGCGCCTCGGCGAGCGCGGCGGACAGTTCTCCGGGGGTACGGACGACGCTGCCCCGCCCGCCGTACGCGCGGGCGAGCGCGGGCAGGTCCACGGCCGGCAGGTCGACGGCCACGGGCCGGTCCCCGCGCGCCGCCATCTCCTCGCGGATCTCGCCGTACCCGCCGTTGTCGAAGACCACGACCGGCAGCGGCAGGCCGGTCTGCGCGGCGGTGGCGAGCTCCTGCACCGAGAACTGCAGACCGCCGTCCCCGCTCAGGGCCACCACCTGCCGCTCCGGGCACGCCGTCTTCGCGCCGACGGCGGCGGGCAGCGCGTAGCCGAGGGTGCCGAAGCCGGTCGGGTGCAGATAACGGCCCTCCGGGCCGACGGGCAGATGGGGCAGCGCCCCGTAGTAGCAGCACTGGGCGCTGTCGGAGGTGATCACCGCGTCCTCGGCGAGCACCCGCCGGATCGCCCGCAGATACGGCACCCAGCGGGCGTCGCGCTCCCGGGTCTCGTCGTCGCGCGAGCTCCGCAGGGCCGTCACGTCCGCCGCCAGGTCCGCTCCGTCGTCGCGCGGGCCGGCGGACCCCGGAGGCGTGCCGGTCAGGGCCCCGGTCGGGGCCCCGGTCAGCGCGTCGAGCAGCGCGCCGAGCACGGTGGGCGCGTCACCGACCAGCGGGACGTCCGCAGGGAGCCCCGCGTACATCTGCGCCGGGTCCACATCGACCCGGATCAGCCGGCCGGCGAGGGCCGGCAGCGGCCCCCACACGTCGGACTCGGCGAGCTCGGTGCCGACGGCGAGCACCGCGTCGCGGTCCGCGAGCCAGCTCCGGACGGCCGGACTGTGCAGGGACACGCCGAGCGACAGCGGGTGCCGCTCGTCGACGACGCCCTTGCCGTTGGCGGTGGTGACGACCGGCGCGCCGAGCAGCCCGGCGAGCGCCCGGCACTCGGCCGCCGCCGTGCGCGCGCCGCCGCCGAGCACAAGGGCCGGCCGCCGGGCCGAGCCCAGGACCCGCGCCGCCGCGCGCACCGCCTCCGGGTCCGGCGCCGGGGGAGCGGCGGGCGGTGCGAGCCGCGGCGGTCCCGCCGGTTCGACGGCCTCCAGGAGGTCGAGCGGCACCTCGATGTGGACCGGCCGCGGCCGGCCCGTACGGAACAGGGTGAACGCCCGGGCCACCGCCACGCCGATCTCTTCGACCGACGCCACCCGGTGACTGACCGCCGCCACCCCGCGCAGCGCCTCCGTCTGGCTGCGCATCTCGTGCAGCAGACCGGTCGACTGGCGCGGGTGGCGCAGCGGCATGCCCGGCGACACCACGAGCAGTGGCACGCTGTCGGAGTACGCCTGGCCGACCGCCGCCGCGATGTTCAGGAGCGCGGGTCCGGTCGTGGTGATCGCGACCCCGGGCCGCCCGGACACCCGGGCGTACGCGTCGGCCGCGTACCCCGCGCCCTGCTCGTGGCGTGGCGTCACATGCCGGATGCCGTAGGGCCGCAGATGCCGGTAGATCTCCAGGTTGTGCGTGCCCGGGATGCCGAAGGCGTCCGTCACGCCGTGCGCGGCGAGCGCCCGGACGACCGCCTCGCCGCCGGTGAGCACGGAGGCGGCGCCGGGAGCGGGGCCGGGTGCGGGGCCGGGCTGCCCGGGGAGGCGGGCCTGCTCGAGGGCGAGGTCGGGCACGGTTCCTCCGGGCGGGGTGGGGCATGTTTACTGACTGAATCATCAGTCAGTATCGGGAGCTGCGGGCGGCGCTGTCAACGCATCGTGCGGCGCGTGCACCGAGCCGCGCGGGGCGGGGCGCGAACGACGGCGCCACCGATCCCGTAGGGTCGGAAAATGGCCAAGTACTTCGATGTGCACCCGCAGTCCCCGCAGCCGCGCACCATCGGCACCGTGGTCGAGAGCCTCCGGGCCGGAGCCCTCATCGCCTACCCCACGGACTCCTGCTTCGCGCTGGGCTGCCAGATCGACAACCACGAGGGCGTCGAGCGGATCAAGAGCATCCGCAAGCTCGACGACCGGCACCACTTCACCCTGGTCTGCGAGAATTTCGCCCAGCTCGGGCAGTTCGTCCAGGTCGACAACAACGTCTTCCGCGCGGTCAAGTCGGCGACCCCCGGCAACTACACCTTCATCCTCCCGGCCACCCGCGAGGTCCCGCGCCGCCTGCTGCACCCCAAGAAGAAGACCGTCGGCGTCCGCATCCCGGACCACCCGGTGGCCCGCGCGCTGCTGGCCGAGCTCGGCGAGCCGCTCCTGTCGAGCACCCTGCTGCTGCCCGACGAGGACGAGCCGATGACCCAGGGCTGGGAGATCAAGGACCGGCTCGACCACCTGGTCGACGCCGTCGTGGACTCGGGCGACTGCGGCACGGAGCCGACGACGGTCGTCGACTTCTCCGGCGGCGAGGCCGAGATCGTGCGGTACGGGGCGGGCGACCCCTCCCGCTTCGAGTGACCCGACCCGGCCGGCGGCGCCCCCCGCGCCGCCCCGGTTTGCCTGGTCCCCTGTCCCTTGTCCCCGGTCCCCGTACACCCGACCTGCTGCGTTGTCAGTGGGTCGGGTTAGTGTGCCTTCGCAGGACACGTGGTAACGACAAACCGACAACGCGACGAGACGACAAGCCGACACCAGGCGCCGCGGCAGGCGCCGGCGAAACGGAAGAACGGAGGCCGACCGTGGGCAGACCCCGTGCCGGCCGGCCGCCGGGCACCCGGATCAACCACGACGGGCTGACCCAGCGCCAGCAGCAGATCCTCGACATCATCCGCACCCACACCCGGCGGCACGGCTTCCCGCCCTCCATGCGGGAGATCGCCGCCGGTGCCGGACTGCTCAGCACCTCCAGCGTCTCGCACCAGATCCGGGCCCTGGAGAAGAAGGGCTTCCTGCGCCAGGACCCGCAGCGGCCGCGCGCCTATGTGATCGCCGAGCGGCCCGGGGACGAGTCGGCCGAGGGTGCCCGCGAGCGGCGGCTCGAGCAGGAGGGCGAGCGGCAGGCCGTGACCGTGCCGCTGGTCGGCCGGATCGCCGCCGGTGTCCCCATCACCGCCGAGGAGATGGTCGAGGACACCCTGGTGCTGCCCGCCCAGGTGGTCGGCGCGGGCCGGCTGTTCGCCGTGACCGTCGTCGGCGACTCCATGCGCGACGCCCACATCGAGGACGGCGACGTGGTCGTCGTGCGCGCGCAGGACACCGCCGACGACGGCGACATCGTGGCCGCCATGCTGGACGGCGAGGCCACTGTGAAGCGCCTCTCCCACGACGGCCCGCACGTCTGGCTGAAGCCCGCCAACGCGAACTACGAGCCGATACCCGGCGACGAGGCGGTCGTCCTCGGCAAGGTGGTGTCCGTCCTGCGCCGCCTCTGAGCCGCGTGCCTCCTCTCTGAACCGCTGAAGCCGCCCGGGGCGGCCCCCCGCGCCGTCCCGAACGCGTTCCGTCGGCCGGTGCGGCCGGCCCGGGGCTCAGCTCAGCGCGGCGGCGTCCGGCACGACGACGCCGTACAGGTCGTCGATGGTGGCAAGCGCGCCCAGGTGCAGCTGCTCGGCGGAGACCGCGCCGCCCGTGGTGGCCAGGGCGCGGGTGGCGCAGGCGTCGGCCACGACCGTCGGACGGTTGCCGCGCAGGAAGGCGCCGGCGGTCGTGAAGGCCACGCACATGTGGGTCATGAAGCCGGCGACGACGAGGTCCTTGTGACCGGCCTCGTCGATGCGCTCGGCCAGGTCGGTGCCGACGAAGGCGTCGGGGACGGTCTTCACCACGACCGGCTCGCCGTCGACCGGCGCCACCCGCGGATGGATCTGCCCGATCTCGGCACGGATGTCGTACGGGGTGCCCTCGCCCCCGTCGTTGATGACGTGGACGACCTTCGCCCCGGCGGCGCGGGCCGCGGCGAGCAGCCCGGCGGCGGCGTCGAGCGCGCCCTCCCAGCCCGCCAGCTCCATCGCGCCGCGGGTGTAGGTGTTCTGGTAGTCGATCAGGACCAGGGTCGATCCGGCGAGCGAGGCCGGGGTCTGGTCGAAGCCGCTGAGCTCGCGCAGGCTGGCCGACGGCGTGGTGGTGGACATCGCGTGCCCCTTCTCAGGGTCGAGGGTGTGATGCAGTCGGAACACGGCCGCGCACGCGGCCCGGTGACTGTGCCTCCACGCTACGAACCCCACCCGGATGGCGGCAATGTCATGTGAGTTGCAGATCCGGACATCGCCGCCGGCCGGGCGGGGTCATCGCTCAGGGGTGGTGCGGTGCGGTGCGGTACGGCCAAGGGCCGTGAGCTGCGCTTCTCGTGCGCCGCCCGGCGGGCTCAGCGCCCGCCGGCACCCTCCCCGACCGGGTCGAGCCGCTCCTCCTGAGGGCCGCCGGCCGTCTCGGAGGGCGCCGCCGGTCCGGCCGGGCGGCGGCGCAGGCCGGCGAGGCGGGTGGCGACCGGCTCGGTGTAGCGGGCCGTCAGCGGGCCGAGGATCACCAGGATGAGCACATAGGCGGTGGCGAGCGGCCCGAGCGAGGGCTCGATGCCCGCGGTGACCGCGAGTCCCGCGATGACGATGGAGAACTCGCCGCGCGCCACCAGGGTGCCGCCGGCCCGCCAGCGCCCGCGCGCGGAGATCCCGGCGCGGCGCGCCGCCCAGTAACCCGTGGCGATCTTCGTACCGGCCGTGACGACGGCGAGTGCGAGCGCCGGGAGCAGCACCGGTGGAATGCTCGCGGGGTCCGTGTGAAGCCCGAAGAAGACGAAGAACACGGCGGCGAAGAGGTCGCGCAGCGGGCTGAGCAGGTTGTGCGCGCCCTCGGCGACCTCGCCGGACAGGGCGATGCCGACCAGGAACGCGCCGACGGCGGCGGAGACCTGGAGCTGCTGCGCCACACCGGCCACCAGCAGGGTCAGACCGAGGACGACGAGCAGCAGCTTCTCCGGGTCGTCGCTGGAGACGAAGCGGGAGATGAGCCGCCCGTAGCGGAGGGCGAGGAAGAGCACGAGACCCGCCACGCCGAGCGCGACGGCCAGGGTCAGACTGCCCGCCGCCAGGCCGACGCCGGCCAGCAGGGCGGTGACGATCGGCAGGTAGACGGCCATGGCCAGGTCTTCCAGGACCAGGATGCTCAGGACCACCGGGGTCTCCCGGTTGCCGAGCCGGCCCAGGTCGCCGAGCACCTTGGCGATGACGCCGGAGGACGAGATCCAGGTGACGCCGGCGAGCACGACGGCCGCGACCGGGCCCCAGCCGAGCAGCAGCGCCATGGCGGCGCCGGGCAGGGCGTTCAGGGCCGCGTCGACGAGCCCCGCGGGGTACTGGGTCTTGAGGTTGGTGACCAGGTCCGTCGCGGTGTATTCGAGGCCCAGCATCAACAGCAGCAGGATGACGCCGATCTCGGCGCCGATGGCGACGAACTCCTCGCTGGCGCCGAGCGGAAGGAGCCCGCCCTCGCCGAAGGCGAGACCGGCGAGCAGATAGAGGGGTATCGGGGAGAACTTCAGCCGTCCGGCGAGCCGGCCGAGGAGGCCGAGGCCGAGGATGATCGCTCCGAACTCGATGAGGAAGACGGCGGACGAGTGCATGGATCACTCCCTTTCGAGTATCAGGGCGGCGGCGTCGGCCCCTTCGCGGGTGCCGATCACGATGAGGGTGTCGCCCCCGGCGAGGCGGAAGTCGGGGCCGGGGGAGGGGATGGCGTCGGCGCGGCGCAGCACGGCCACGATGGAGACGCCGGTCTCGGTCCGCATCCGGGTCTCGCCGAGGTGCCGGCCGTTCCAGTGGGACGCGGCGGACAGTTCGATCCGCTCGGCGACCAGGCCGAGGTCGGTGGTGGAGAGCAGGCTGGGGCTGTGGTGCGCGGGCATCAGCGCGTCGATGAGGGCCTCCGACTCACCGGCGGTCAGCCGGACGGACAAGGAGCATTCATCGGGGTCGTCGCGCTGGTACGCGCTCAGCACCCGGGAGCCGTCGCGGCCGGCGACCACCGAGAGCCGACGGTCCTCACGGGTCGTCAGGTCGTAGCGGACGCCGATTCCGGGCAGCGGGGTGCGGCTCATACGGGTGGAGGGCACGGGGAACTCCTGGCGGGGGAGGCGTGAAGCGGGCATGCGGAAGAGGACGTCCCGGGAGGCGGGCGTCTTGGTAATTACTTTACCCAGGCAGCAAAAAGGCCCGAGGGGGTCGGGAGCGGGACGAACCGGTACGCTTCCGCGCGTACGAGCGGCAAGCGGAGGGAACGATTCGGCTCATGGGGCGTCAGAAGCAGAAGCACATATCGGGATTGACGGCCGCCGCGGCGCTGCTGCTCGTCACCGTCACGGGCTGCGCCGGCCAGGCCGACTCCGGCCCGAACGGAAAGGGACCGACCGCCAAGCCGACCGCCAAGCGGACCGCCGAGCCCACCCGCGGCGCGCCCGGCGGCCCGCCCGCCGGCGCCGGCACCCTGCCCGGGCTGCCCGGCGCCGCCGAGGCCCGCACCCGGCTCGCCGCGCTCAAGGTCGCGCCGCAGGGCTCGATGACCGGCTACAGCCGCGACAAGTTCCCGCACTGGGCCGAGCAGGGCGAGAACTGCAACACCCGCGAGACCGTGCTCGAACGCGACGGCACCGGCGTCCGCCGCGACTCCCAGTGCCGCGCCGTCTCCGGCAACTGGCTCAGCGTCTACGACGGAAAGACCGTCACCAAGGCCTCCGGCCTCGACATCGACCACATGGTGCCGCTCGCCAACGCCTGGCGCTCCGGCGCGAACACCTGGACCCAGGAGAAGCGGAAGGCCTTCGCCAACGACCTCACCCACCCCCAGCTCCTCGCCGTCTCCGCCGTGACCAACCGCTCCAAGGGTGACCAGGGTCCCGAGGAGTGGCAGCCGCCGTCCCGCGCGTACTGGTGCGTCTACGCCCGCGCGTGGACCTCGGTGAAGGCGACCTACGGCCTGACGGTCACCCGCGCGGAGAAGACCGAACTCGGCACCATGCTGGACACCTGCGGCTCCTGACCGGCGCGTCCCCCCCCCTGCCCCACGCCCGCCCCCGCACCGCGTGCGCGCCCCCGCCCCCACCATTCGCGGCGGGTGGGGGCCGCCGGATTATGGGGGCGGAGCTCCCATGTGCGGGGGCGGCGGATGGCGTTGACTGGCGCATGCCGAACGGCCGGCCGGTACGGACACCATCCACTGCGTGCGCCCCCAGGTGCACCCGCGACAGAGGAGACGATCCGCATGAGCAGCGTTCTCAAGCTCCAGAACCTCGAGCCCACGACCGCCAACACCAGCGCCGCCGTCGTCAGCCTGACCAGCTCCAGCAGCAGCTGCTGCTCCACGAAGCCCGAGGCCGTCTGACGAAGCGGCCGGTGATCCGCGCGGGGGTGCACGGGGCACCTCCGCGCGGATCCCGCGCCGTTCCTTCGCGGTACCCGGTACCGACCGGTATTCCCGGTATTCCCGGTACTCCCGGCCGTCGGCGGGCGGCGGCCTCCGGACGAACGCAGAGGCTGAGCTGAGGCTGAGATGCGCAACGAACGATGGGTCAACCGGTTCCTCTTCGCCTGGAACGACACGCTGTTCTTCGATCCGCTCGACGTCGACTACATCCCGCGCGAGGACCACTTCCTCGCCGGCCTCGACCGGCGGACCCGGGACCGCTTCGTCCGCAGCGGCATCTGGTGGAGCCACCGCCACGACCCCGAACTGCCCGCCCAGGGCTGGAAGATCCACGTCTCGGCCAACCACCGCAACGTGCGGGAGGTCGCCGCGACCGTGATCGGCTATCTCACCGCCCACGGCCACGACTTCAAGATCGCGCTCGACCTCAACATCTTCGAGATGCTCAACTCCAAGGGCATGTCACGGGGCAGCGGCGGCAAACTCGTCACCGTCTACCCGCGCGACGAGGAGCGCTTCCGCAGCTGCCTCGCCGACCTCGCCCGCCTCCTGGAAGGCGCCGAAGGCCCGTACGTCCTGTCCGACCTGCGCTACCGGGACAGCAAGGCGCTCTACTTCCGCTACGGCCAGTTCCTCGACACCCACACCGTCGACGTGCTCGGCCGCCACGTCCCGCACATCACCGGACCCGACGGCGCACCCGTACCCGACGACCGGCGGCCCGGCGCGGCCCACCCCGCGTGGGTGCCCTGGCCGTTCGACGACTGGAAGCCCGAGGACTACGAGGACGACGAGTCCGGGGACGGGCTGCTCGGCGGGCGCTTCCGGGTGACCGGCGCCATCCAGTTCTCCAACAGCGGCGGCGTCTACACCGCCGAGGACACCGCCGACGGCGACCGCAAGGTGGTCCTCAAGGAGGCCCGCCCGTACACCAACCCCAACCCGCGCCGGGACCACGACGCCCTCGACATCCTCGCCCGGGAGTGGACCTTCCTCAACCGCCTCGACGGCACCGGCTTCTTCCCCGCGCCGCTGGCGAAGTTCACCCACTGGGAACACCACTTCATCGCCGAGTCGTTCGTCGAGGGCTCCGACATCCGCTCGGTGCTCCTGGAACGCAATCCGCTGGCCCGCCCCGGCTTCGACGTCGAGCAGTCCAAGGAGTTCCTGCGGATCTTCCTCACCGTCTTCCACAGCCTCGCCCGCGCCGTGCGGGCCGCCCACGAGCGCCATGTCGTGCTCGGCGACCTCACCGCCGCCAACCTCCTCATCGACCCCGACACCCACGAGGTGACGGTCGTCGACCTGGAGGCCTGCCGGCTCGCCGACGACGCACCCGACGCCGACGCGGACGCCCCGGACCAGGGCACGGACGCCGCGAAACACGGACTCGCCCAGCCCGTCGAGCTCTTCACGCCCGGCTTCAGCCTGTCCCGGCACATCTACCGGACCTTCGGCTTCGAGGGCGATCTCTTCGCCCTCGCCACCACCATGGCCTACTTCGTCTTCCCGATCGCCGCCATGTCGTACCTCCGCGCGAACGTCCTCGACAGCTACCGGCTGTACCTCGACGACCTCGGCTGGCCCCCGGCCCTGCACACCCTCATCACCGATCTGGCCGCCGCCCGGATCGGCATCCCCGAGGTCCTCGACGCCCTCGCCGACCCCGAGACCCTGATCGGGCAGGTCCGCGAACCCGCGCCCCGCACCGTCGACCCGGCGCCGCTCGCCGGCGCCACGGACGGCGTCGCCGCCTTCATCACCGCCGCCGCCGACCCCGGCCGCGCCACCCTCTTCCCCACCGACCCCTTCGCCCATGTCACCAACCCGCTCAGCCTCGGCTTCGGCGCGAGCGGCGTCCTCTGGGCGCTGCACGCCTCCGGACACGCGATACGCCCCGAGTGGCGGGAGTGGCTGCGCGAGCGAGTGGCCGACATCGATCCCCGGGCCTACCCCGACGGACTGATGAGCGGCCTCGCCGGACTCGCCTGGTCCGCCGACACCCTCGGCCTGCACACCGAGGCCCGCGACCTCCTCGACCAGGCCAATCGGCGCACCCGCGCCGCCGGCCACGAGGCCGCCGACCACACCTTCTACTACGGCCTCGCCGGGCTCGGCATGACCAACCTCCGCTTCCACCTGTACGGCTCCGAGCCCGTCCCCGCCGCCCTCGACGCCGCCCGCGCCTGCGCCGAGGCCCTGCACGCCACCGCCCACCACGACGGCGCGCACGCCTACTGGCTGAACGCCTCCTCGCCCGAAAAGCCGCTCACCGGACTCGGCTTCGGCCAGGCCGGACCCGCCCTCTTCCTGCTGCGCATGCACCAGATCACCGGCGAGGAGCGGCACCTGCGGCTCGGCCGGGCCGCCCTCG
This sequence comes from Streptomyces fradiae, assembly GCF_041270065.1. Taxonomy (NCBI): domain Bacteria; kingdom Bacillati; phylum Actinomycetota; class Actinomycetes; order Kitasatosporales; family Streptomycetaceae; genus Streptomyces; species Streptomyces fradiae. Next base: position 7,354,954 of record NZ_CP065958.1, read on the forward strand.
ACTGGGAGATGGCACGCGCCCGGCCCCTCGACGAACACGGCGGCCCGCTGATGTTCGAGCACGAGGGCACCATGGAGCCGTATCTGGAGGTGGGCTCCGCCGGCGTGCTGCGCGTCCTCCTCCGCTACGGAGACCTGGACGCCGCCCGGACCGTGCTGCGCGGCCTCGACGTCGCCCACTCCGTCCTGCCCGGCTACTCCTTCGGCATGAGCGGCATCGCCGACGCCCTCCTGGACGCCGCCGAGTTCACCGGCGACGCCCGCCACCGCGCGACCGCGCTGCGCCAACTCGACCACGTACGCCAGGTGTTCCTCTTCGAACCCGAGGAGCGCTTCGGCGTCCCCCGCGACCCCGCCGGACCCGCCCCGCTCGGCGTCCCCGGCGAAGGACTGCTCCGCTGCGCCACCGACTACCTCACCGGCTCGGCCGGCGTCCTGCGCGTCCTGCACCGGCTCCGGCACGGCGGCCCCGCCGACTTCCTCCTCGACGAGGTGGCCCGGTGAACCAGCTCTGGCACACCCTGCGCGGACACCGCGGCCCCTTCACCGCCATCCTCGCCGCCGAGGCGCTCACCGGCGGCACCGAGGCCCTGCTGCACCCGCTGCTCCTCAAGGCCCTCTTCGACCAGGCCATCCTGACGGCCGACTTCCAGCGCTTCCTGCTCCTCGGCGGCTGCTATCTGCTCCTCGGCCTCACCCTGAACCTCGCCGGCTACGGCACCACGCTGTGGCGCAAGCGCTTCGAGAACGCCTTCGTGCTCGCCCTGGAGACCGAACTCCTCGCCCGCACCCTGAAGTTGGAGGGCCGCAGGCTCGCCGGCCCCGGCAGCGCCTCGTTTGTCAGCCGGATCCACAACGATGTGCGCGAGGGCGTCCTGCCGGCCGTCGACGTCGCCCTCCGCATCGCCCGCCAGGCCGTCGCCTCCACCGTCTTCCTCGGCGTCCTGCTCTACCTCTCCTGGCAGGCCAGCCTCATCCTCCTGGTGATCGTGCCCCCGCTGGTACTCGCCAGCAACCGGCTCGCCAAGCGCATCGCCGAGAACACCGACGCCGAACGCGAGGCCGAGGCGACCTACGTCCACGTCCTCACCCGCACCCTCGCCGCCTTCCACGCCCTGCGCGGACTGCCCGCCCTGCTGCCCGGCACCCGCGCCGCCAACCGCGAGGCGCTCGGCGGCTTCCTCGGCATCACCTACACCAACCACCGCCTGACGCAGCGTCAACGTACGCTCAGCGACCTGGTGATGAACCTCTCGGACACCGCGTCCATGGTCATAGGCGCGTTCTTCGTCCTCTCCGGCCGGATGACCTTCGGCAGCTTCCTCGCCTTCGTCAACTCCCTCTGGCGGGCCGTCACCGGCATCTTCGACCTCGTCAACATGATCCCGCAGACCCGCCGCAGCACCGCCGTCCTGCTGCGCATCGAAGCCCTCCGCGCGGCCCCCGCCGGCCCGCTGCCCGAGGAGAGCCCGCTGATCCGGGTGCACGACGCCCGCATCCGGTACGGGGAAGGGGACGAGCGCCCGGCCGAACTGGCCCTGCCCGAACTCGTCCAGCGGCCCGGCGAGCACGTGCTGCTCCGCGGCGCCAACGGCTGCGGCAAGACCACCCTGCTCCAGGTCGTCGCCGGCACCCTCGCCGCCGACACCGGCCACGTCACCCGGCCGGCCCGGGTCGCCGCCCTCACCGCCCCCGTCGACCTGCCCCCGCTGCCCGTACGCGCCCTCGTCACCGACCCCGCCCTGCGCACCGCCCTCGACCTCGACGACCTCGCCGACCGGCTCCCCGCCGACCTCTCCTCGGGCCAGCGCCAGCGCGCCGGCATCGGCGCCCTGCTCTCCGAGGACGCCGACGCCTACCTCGCCGACGAACCCTTCGCCAACCTCGACGACCACAGCCGCGCCCGCGCCCTCCAGCTCCTCCACGACCGCACCGCGGGCCGCGCCCTCCTGGTCGTCCACCACGGGGACGAGGCCCTCGACGACACCTTCGACCGGGTCGTACGGGCCGGAGCGCCGGCGAAGGCGGGCACCCCCACGCCCTGACCCCGGGTCACCGGCACACCCCACGCCCTAGGGCCTGTCCGGAAAGTCCCGCCTGGCTCGCGGTGTCTGGCACGCACGCTCGCCGCGTTGTCGTCGGTCGCCATGGCAAGCCATGTCTCCCTCCTCCGCCTTGCGATCGCACGCACCAGACACCGCGAGCCCTGCCCTGCGGGCAGACGACGCTACTTTCCGGACGGGCCCTAGGGAGCCGAACCCGTCACCAGATCCCGGGCGGCCGACGCGAACGCCGCCCGGTTCGGGTGCCCCGTCTTCTGCAGGAGGCTCGACACATGCTTCTCCACCGTGCGCGGCGAGATGTGCAGCCGGCCCGCGATGTCACGGTTGCCGAAGCGCTCCGCGAGCAGCCGTGCCACCTCGAACTCCCGCACCGTGATCCCGCACCGGCGCAGCGGCGCGGGCACCCGGTCGGTGCCGGAGCGGCGCTGCCGCACCGGGGCGCCCATGGCGCGCAGCAGTCCGCGGCAGGCACCGGCCACGGCCGGCAGGGCGGCGGCGTGGAAGAACTCCTCCGCCTCGCGCGCCCAGTCGGCCGGGGCGCCCCAGCCGTCCTCGTACGCGGCGGCCGCCACAAGACGCATCCCGAGCCGCCCCGCCAGCGGATAGGGCGCCGCGTCGGCCAGCGCCGCCCCGGCCGCCGCCGTCGCCTCCGCCGCCCGGCCCTCGCGGCCGAGCAGCACCGCGTCGGCGAGCCCCGCGAACGGCCGGTTCCAGCGGGCCGCCGCGGCCCCCGCCGCGAGCGCCCGGTCGTGGTGCCGCCGCCCGGCCCGCCCCGCGAGCACCCCGCACAGCAGGGCCACCCCGTGCCGGCCGAAGTCACCCGTCGCCGGATTCTCCGCGTCGTACGCGAGGGCCTGCGCGAACTCCCGCTCGGCCGCCTCGTGATCCTCCTCCAGGAGCGAGCAGAACCCCCGCGCGAGCCCGAACTCCATCGCCCGAAGCCCCGGCGCCGCGTCCGCCACGGGCGCGAGCCGTGCGAGGGCCTCCCGCAGCTCGTCGCGCCGCCCCCGGTGCGCGACCCGCACCGCCTCCGCGAGCCGCCAGAGCGCCACCGCCCGCCCCAAGCCCCGGCGCGCCGCGTCCTCCTCCCCGTCCCGGATCAGCTCCCCGGCCGCCCCGAACGCCCCGCGCCGCACCCCGTCGAGCGCGAGCGCGAACCCCGTCTCGTGCGCCTGCGGCGCGAGCCCCGCCCGCTCGGCCGCCCGCCGGCTCTCCTCCACGGCCGCCGCGAGGCCGTCCCGCCGCATCGCGAGCCGCGCCAGGCACCCGTCGGCGGCGATCCGCAGCGCCCCGTCGCCCGGCGTGAGCGCGGCAAGCGCCCGCGCCCTGGTGAACCGTTCCGCCGCGCCCTGCCCGTCCTGGTCCTGGGTGAGCCGCCCGAGCGCGAGCAGCGCCCACCCGGTGGCCCCGGGCAGGCCCGCGGCATGCGCGGCGTCGACCGCCCGGCGGGCCGCCCCCGTGGCCGTGCGAAGCCGCTCGGGCGCGAGCCGGCCCGGCTCGACCCGCGCCGCGGCCAGCTCGACCAGGGCGGTGGCCCCGTGGTCGCCGCCGGCCTCACCCAGCGTCCAGCGCGCCAGATCCAGGCGCCGCAGCGCCTCCTCGGGCCGCCCGGCCACCGCGTGCACCTGTGCGATCCGTGCGTGCAACCCGGCCCGGCGGGCCGCCGCGAGCCCGGGCCCGTCGGCCGGCAGCTCCAGGGCCTCCCGGGGGAGGGCGTCCAGACGCCCGGTCAGCAGGACCGCGTCGAGCAGCCCCTCCCACACCTCCGCCCGCAGCTCCGCCGGAACCGCCGGGGACAGCAGCCCGTGCGCGGTGGTGAGCAGCGTCAGCGCCCGTTCCGGGGCCCCCTCGGCGCCGGCCCGCCGTGCCCCCTCCACATACCGCCGCAGCGCCTCCGCCGGGTCGCCCGCGCTCGCGTGCAGCGCCGCCGCTCGGGCACACCAGGGGCCCGGCAGCCCCGGGTGCAGCTCCGCCACGGCGAGTGCGGCGCGCCGGGCGGCCCGTACCCGGTCGGCCGGGGGAAGGGCGGCGGCGAGGGCCCGGGCGGCCAGGGGATGCCGGAAGACGTAGGCCGAGGGGTCGTCCGGATCGGGCGTGAGCAGATGCGCGTCGGCCGCCGCCCGCAGCAGCGCGCCCGCCCGTACCTCCTCGACGCCTGCCGCGCGCGCCACCTCGTACACCGCACACCGCTCCCCGAAAAGCCCGGCCACGGCGAGGAGTCGCACCGCGCCAGGGCCCAACCGCTCGGCCCGCCGCCGTACATCCGCCGCGACCGCCTCCGGAACGTCCGCCGGGCCGCCCTCACGTCCGTACTCGCGTACCAACTCTCGTACGAGAAAGGGCAGTCCGGCGGACTCCTCGCGCAACCGGCGCAGCAGCTCCGCCGGCAGCGGCGTCCCGCCGTACTCGGCCGCGGCCAGGCGCCGGACGTCCCGCGGGCCGAGCGGCGGCAGGTCGAGACGGTGGTGGGCGCGGGCGGCGAGGTCGGTCGCCGGGCCCGGGCCGGGGGAGACGGTGGCGAGCAGCACCACCGGCAGCGACGGCAGCTGGTCGAGGAGATAGTCGACGACGGCGAGGGTTCCCGGATCGGCCTCGTGCAGATCGTCGAGCACGAGCAGGAACCCCCGCCGTCCGGCGGCCGAGGCGACGGTGCGGAGGACCGCCTCGGCCGCCGCCAGGGGCGGCACGCCGCTCCTCCCCCCGAGGAGCCGGGCCAGGATCCGCCGGTGGCCGCCCGTTCCCCCCGGTGCGGGCAGCCCCTCGGTCCTCGCCAGCGCCAGCAGCGCCTCGGCCAGCGGCCGGTAGGGGACGGCCGGGCCCACGGTCCCCGTCCTGCCGTGGGCCGCGCCCATCCCCGCGGCCCGCGCCGCGGCGACGGCCGAGGCGGCGAACCGGGTCTTCCCCACGCCCGGTTCACCGCTGACGACCACCACCGCGCCCCGTCCCGAACGGGCGTCCCCGAGGGCCCCGGCGACCCGGCTCATCCGGTCGCCCCGGCCCACGAGTCCGCCGGGTCCCGGATCGGTACAGGCGTACGGCTCCGTCATCTGCGCCCTCCCCTCCGGCCCCGCCCGGCGGCGCGTGCCGGGGACGACGATAGGAAGGACCGGGGTGCCCCCTGCAGCCGTCCGTTTGGGGGGCTTGCGTTCGGGGGGCACCCGGCGGGGAGACTGTCCCCGTCGCGGGGTCAGGCCTCCAGGCTGTCCTCGCGGACCCGCCGGGCCAGGTCGATCTTGGTGTAGGCGGGGCGGCCGGCCTGGCGGTACTTGGCCTTGACCCGGTCGAGGTAGTCCTTCGCGGTGTGCACGGTGATCCCGGCGCGCCGGGCGGCGGACTTCAGGGTCAGGCCCGAGGCGTAGTCGAGCAGGATCTGCCGCTCGCGCGGCGAGAGGCTGGGGCGGGAGGGGCTGCTGTCGTGCGCGCAGGCGAAGGCGAGTTCGGGGGAGTGGGAGCCGTGGCCCGCCACGATGTCCTGGACGGCGGCGACCAGGGTGGGCAGCTCGTTGTCCTTGGTGAGATAGCCGTCGGCGCCGGCCCGTACGGACTCGATGATCCGGGTGCGGTCGGGCACCGTGCTGATCATCAGCACCCGGGTGCCGGTGGCGACCAGCCGCCGGATGTTGTCGGTGGGCGTGGAGCCGTCGCGCAGCAGCAGGTCGAGCAGCACGATGTCGGCCGGCGGCCCGGCGTCCGGGCCCGGTGCGCCGGCCAGGAGTTCGCCGACGGTGGCCGCCGTGGCGACCACCCGGAGCCCGGGCACGCCGCCGAGCCAGGACCGCATGCCGTCGAGCAGCATCCGGTCGTCGTCGACCACGGCCACGCTGATCACGCCGGCCATCGCAGCTCCACCCGTACGCCCTCGCCGGGTGCGGTGTCGACGACGGCCCGGCCGCCGACCTCGGTCATCCGGGAGTGGATCGAGCCGCGCAGCCCGAAGCCGGGCACATGGTCCTCGGGGTCGAAGCCGGGGCCGCGGTCGACGACGGTGATCACCGCGCCGGGGCCGTCGGTGTCGCCGGTCGCGGTGAGCCAGGCGTGTCCGGTGCCGGCGTGCCGGCGTACGTTGTTCAGCGCCTCGCGGGCTGCGTCGGCGAAGGCCCCGGCGACGGCCGGCGGCACCTCGGGGAGCCGGTGGTACTGGGCGGTGACCCGCAGCCGCAGGCTCTCCACGGAGCTGACGGCCTCTTCCAGGGCGGTGCCCAGGCCGGGGTGGTGGACCTCCTCGGCGGTCTGCTGGACGAGCCGCCGCAGATAGGCGGCCTCGCGGCCGCACCGCTCGCGCACCTCGGGGGCGTTGGCGTCGACGCCGCCGGCCGCGAGGGTGGTGAGGGTGGCGAGCACGGTGTCGTGCAGGGCGCGGTGGTGGTCGAGCCGTTCGGCGTAGCGGGCCTTCTGGGCCTCGGCGGCGAGCGCCCGGGCGTTGGCCTCGTCGAGCAGCCGGCCCTGCCGGCGCAGGTACCACCACATCACCCAGGCCATCGCGGCCGAGGAGAGCAGCGAGTTGAGGTGTCCGCCGAGCACGGCCCGGCCGGCGCCGACGAGGTGGTAGCCGGCGAGATGGGTCGCGACGAGCAGCCCGAGGCCGGCCAGGGCCTGGGCGCGGGGGAGGGCGACGGCGGCGACGGCGCTGGCCGAGCCGCCGAGGAGCATCGCCCAGCCGATCGCCGGGGTCTCCCGGACCCCGCCCCAGGCGTAGAGGGCGAGGGGCAGCGCGCAGCCGGTGACCAGGACGTCGGCCCGCACGTGCCGCGGGTCGAACCAGCCGCGCCGCAGCCCGCTGCCGTACGTGAGCAGGCTGAGACCGAGGGCGGCGGCGATGCCCAGGTACGGGACGGGGTGCCCGTCGCGGCGCTGGGCGACGGCGAGCACGCCGACGGTGAGATGGCTCGCGCGGTACAGCAGGGTGGTGAGCATCATGAAGGACCGGGCCCGCTGGAGGGCCGAGCCCACTCCCTCCGGCCGGCGCAGCGCGCGCGTCCACCCCATCGATAAGGACCCCACCGGCAAGACGTGCCTCCCGTACCACCGTGCCCGACTGCCCCCGTCGCCCCGCATTGTGCCCGAGCGGGCATCCGCCGACAGGGCCGCTACCAGCCGTTTTGCGGACGGTGTGAAGGCGGTGTGCGCGAGCTGTGGCGACCGCTCGTACTCAGGGGTAACAGGCCCGTGCCGAGGGCTTGTTGAGGGTGGCAGGTCCGTGCTTCCCTCGGGGGGACCAGCCTGCTTACCGCGGGTAATGCCTTGTCCGGAGCCGGAAGAAGGAACCCCCATGCCCTCTCCCCGTGAGCCTCGTCCCCGCCCCGGGTCCCTGCGCGGCCGGGCCCGCCGGCGTCCCGTCGGCTCCCTCGCCGCCGCGCTCGCCCTGCTCGCCGCCGTCGCCGGCTCCGGTGCCGTCGCCTCCCCGGCCGCCGCGGCGCCCGCCCCCGCCCGTACCGCCGCCGACGGACTGCGCGAGGTGATGTTCGTCGGCAACAACTGGGACGGCACCGCCGATGTCATCGAGTCCGCGGGCGAGTTGCGCCGGATCGGCCGGGTGAACGTCATCCCCGACCGCGAGGAGCGGATGCGGGAGATCTACCTCGACCCGATCAAGCTGGCCTTCTTCCTCGGCGTGCGCAGCGGGCCGGGCGAGGGCCACGACCAGTTCGTCGACGACATGTACGCCACCCCCGACGGCTCCGCCATGGTGGTCTCCCGGCCAAGCTTCGCCGACGTCGTCTCCGTCGACCTGCGCACCGGGAGGATCAACTGGCGGTTCCCGGTGGCCGGTTACCGCTCCGACCACATGGCCGTCTCGCCCGACGGCACCCGGGTCGCGGTCTCCGCCTCCACCGCCAACACCGTGCACGTCCTCGACATCGTCACCGGCCGCCAGGTCGGCTCCTTCAAGACCGGCGACAAGCCCCACGAGAACGTCTTCACCTCCGACGGACTGCTGTGGAACATGTCCATCGGCGAGGTCACCACCGCGCTCGACGCGCCCTGGCTCGACTGGACCAAGGGCGACCGCAGGATCACCGTCGTGGACGCCAACACCTTCAAGACCGTGCGCGTCATCGACATGCGCGAACGCCTCGACGCCTTCGGCCGCGGCGACCTCTCCGACGCCGTGCGCCCGCTCGTCTTCACCCCCGACGAGAAGAAGATCTACTTCCAGGTGTCCTTCTTCAACGGCTTCCTCGAATACGACGTCGCCACCGACCGCATCACCCGCCTGAAGAACCTGCCCGGCAACCCGGACCTGAACCCCGACCGCACCTCCTGGGTCAACGACTCCCGCCACCACGGCCTGTCGATGAGCCCCGACGGCACCAAGCTGTGCGTGGCCGGGACCATGGACGACTACACGACCGTCGTCGACCGCGCCACCCTCCAGGAGGGCCCGCTGGTCGAGACCGCCAAGCCCTACTGGGCCACCGTCAGCGGCGACGGCCGCTCCTGCGTGGTCTCCGAGAGCGGCGCCGACCGGGTCAGCGCCATCGACTTCAAGACCGGGCAGCGGGTCGCCTCCGTCCAGGTCGGCGACCACCCCCAGCGGGTCCGGCTCGCCCACGTCCCCGCCGACTGGACCGGCCCCACGGCCCCCTGAACCCCTCGCTCCCCGCTCCTCACCCGAAGGACACCGTTGAAGAGAACACTCCTGGGGGCCGCGCTCGCCGCGGCCCTCCTGGCTGCCGGGACACCGGCCGCCGCACCCGCGCACGCCTCCGTCACGGAATCCGTGACCGCGACCGTCACCGACACCGACGCCGGCACCTCCCTCGCCGACAGCTGGCAGCCCCCGCTGAGCACCCGCGGCCGCTATGTCGTCGACGCGAACGGCAACCGCTTCAAGCTCAAGTCCGGCAACTGGCACGGCGCCCAGGGCTCCTGGAACGGCTCCGGCGACCCCGCCGACCCGGCCGCCCATCACGACGCCGAGAAGTCCGACCAGCTTCCCCTCGGCCTCGACCGCAAACCCCTCGCCGGAATTCTGGCCGACTTCCACGCCCTCGGCCTCAACAGCCTCCGGCTGCCCTTCTCCAACGAGATGCTGCACGACACCCGGCCGGTCCCGGACGCCGCCGTCGCCGCCAACCCCGAGCTGCGCGGCCGCACCCCGCTGCAGGTCTTCGACGCGGTGATCGCCGCGACCACCGCCGAAGGCTTCGCCGTCGTCCTCAACAACCACACCAACACCTCCCGCTGGTGCTGCGGACTCGACGGCAACGAACGCTGGAACACCAGCCAGTCCACCGCCCAGTGGGAGAACGACTGGCTGTTCCTCGCCCAGCGCTACAAGGCCAACAAGCGGGTCGTCGGCGCCGACCTCTACAACGAGGTCCGCCGCACGATCATGGACGACGCCAACTGGGGCTGGGGCGACGACCACGACTGGTGGGCCGCCACCCAGCGCCTGGGCGACCGCCTCCTCACCGAGGCCAACCCCGACCTCCTGATCATCGTCGAGGGCATCAACTGGCAGGGCATCCCCGCCGACGGCCTCTTCCACTGGCGCCCCACCCTGGAACCCGCCCGCACCCTCTCCCACACCCTCGTGGCCTCGAACAAACTGGTCTACTCGGCCCACTTCTACGGCTACACCGGGCCGAACCACACCGGCGCCACCGGCGCCGGCGAGACCCACGACTGGCGCTACCAGGAACTCTCCCGCGACGAACTCTTCGCGACCCTGCACCGCCAGGCCTTCTTCGTCACCGCCGACACCGAACGGCACTACACCGCCCCCGTCTGGATCAGTGAGTTCGGCATCGGCGCCGACGAGACCAACCCCCAGGCCCGCGCCTGGTTCACCAACTTCGTCGACTATCTGATCGCCACCGACGCCGACTTCGCCTACTGGCCGCTCGTCGGCTTCACCGGCCACGGACGCTGGAAGCTCCTCGACTACGACCCCGAGGGCCGGCGCTCCGGCCTCCTCGACGGCACCGACTGGCGGGCCCCCGACTGGCAGCGCCTCGTCACCGCCCCCGCCACGACCGGGCCCGTCCCGGTCACCGACACCTGGGACATGCTCGACCTGGACCACGCCGACGCCGTCCAGTCCCTGCGCACCCGGGCCGGCGGCGACTGGGACTCCGGCGCCCGCAAGGGCGTCTGCCCCGACGGGCAGCGGCTCATCGGCCTGGCCCACCGGGACGGACGCGGCCTGTGCACCGACGCCGGGGCGCGCGGACTCACCGCGCCCACCGGACCGGTCACCGTGGTCCGCGACGAGCGCTACGCGAAGGAGGGCGACTGGGCCGGCGGCTACACCAAACTCCAGTGCCCGCAGGGCCAGTTCGCGACCGGCTACAGCGTCCGCGGCCAGGCCGTCTCCGCCCTGCTCTGCACCGGAGCGAGCCGCGCCCTGCCGCTCACCGGCCGCACCCTGTGGTTCGACCGCGGCGACAACCGCCCCGCCGGGGCCTCGGGCGCCCCCGGCGGCGAGTTCGCCGAGGGCAACTACAAGGGCCAGTGCGCCACCACCGAGTACGTCGCCGGGATCGCCTTCACCGGCGCGTGGCTGAAGGGCAAGACCCCGGACGCCCTGCTCTGCCGCACCCTCTGACCCGCACATGAAGGGGCCCGCCGGACAAGCGCCGGCGGGCCCCGTGTGCGTACGGTCAGCGGATCAGCTCCGGGTGACCTTCACCTCGTACAGCGAATAGCCCCAGCCGGTGCCCCGCTTCTCGCCGTACACCCGTACGTAGCGGGCCTGCTGCGAGGCGAACTCGGCCGTGTCGTAACCGCCGTCACCGGCGTCCGTGGACCACACCGAGCGCCAGTCGGTGCCGTCGTCCGACAGCTCGATCCGGTAGGCCTTGGCATAGGCGGACTCCCAGTCGAGGGTGACCCGGCCGACCCGGCGCGACTCGCCCAGGTCCACCTGCCACCACTGGGCGTCGTTCCACTCGCTGGCCCAGCGCGAGCCGGTGTCGCCGTCCACGGCGCGGCCCGGCGAGTAGTTCACGAACGGGTTCCACCACTCGCTCGTGGAGGCCGAAGTCGGCTGACCGGACGCCAGGTTGACGCCCATCTCGTGCTTCTCGGTCGCCTTCCAGGTGCGCAGATACGACTCCGCGCCCTTCGCCAGCTCGTCCACCACACCCGGGCCGCCCGGGGTGAGCCGGATCTGCTCGACCCAGTCCGGGACCAGACCGTTGTGCGCGGCGCCGTCCTTGTTCAGGTCCCAGGTGCGCTCACCCGTCACCTGCCGGTCGAGCGTCGAACCGCCGTCGAAGCTCTTGAACGGGTACTTCACCGCGTTCGGCGCGTCCTCGCCGAGCGCGCCCGGCCAGCCGCCGACACCGTTCATGTCGGTGCCGTAGCCGAGGCCGACGCCGTACTTCTTGCGCAGGTCCGCCTTCTGCGCGGCCTCGCCGATGAAGCCCTCGGCGCCGTGCATGTACTCGGCGACGAAACCGCCGAGACGGTAGACCCGCTCGGTCCAGTCCAGGTCCATCCAGCTGTGGCTGGAGATGACACCCGGGTACTCCTCGGCCTCGAGCATGTCGAGCGCCCGGCCCGCCGCCTTCACGCTCATGTGGTCGAGCTCCAGCATCATCCCGCGCTGCATCATGCCCTTCAGGGCGTGCTCGCCGAGCCGGGTGAGGCCGCGGGTGTTGCACTGCGCGTCCGAGGCGTACGAGGGCACGGTCACGCCCGCCGGCAGCTTCTCGGCCATCGCGGGGGGCGCCGCCGCCAGCCCGATCGGGTTGTCGTGCTGCGGGCCCTTGCACTTCTCGGTCGCCCAGAAGGTGCCGGTGGACAGGAACTGGCCGATGTTCACCGCGACGCCGGTGGTGCCGCTGTCGAAGCGCACACCGCACAGCGCGTTGTCGAACTTGTGGCACAGGAACATGCTGCGCACGCCGAGGCCGTACAGCTCGTCCAGGCCCTTGTCGATGTCGGCCTGGCTGCACTGCGGGACGTCGAGGATCATCTTGCAGCCGAACGGCTCCGAGGTCTCCACGCCGAGCACGACCGCGAGCTTGCCCTGCTCGATCACCGAACGGGCCTGCGCCGCGTCCGTGACGATCCGGAACCAGCCCTTGCCCGGGCCGCCGTACATCGAGTCGACGTAGTCCTGCAGTTCGTAGGACTTGCGCGCCTCCAGGCGGATCGCGTCCATCTCGTCGCAGCCGCGGTCGCGCGGCAGGATCGAGCAGATCAGCCCGTTGGTCACCAGGTCGTTGACCAGGACCCGCTGGCCGCCGCGCCAGGCGCGCTCGACCCAGGCGTAGTAGTTCTGCTGGTGGCTGAGCGAGTTGTTGGCGGGCCAGTCCTTGAAGGTGGGCCAGCCGACCGGGTCGTGCTTGCCGTTGTCACCGCCGGTGAGGTGCTCGAAGAGGGCGCCCGAGCCGTCGGGGTAGTGCTCGGGACAGTCCTTGAGCGCCTCGGCGATCCCGGCGGTGGAGAAGGTCTGGCCGCAGATCATGCGGCCGCCGAAGCCCTCGTTGGACATCAGGTGGTTGTGCGCGTCGACGAAGCCGCGCACGTTGCCGGAGGCGTCCGTCCCCTTGAACGGGGCGCCGGTGACGTTGATCTGCGAATCGGGCGCCGGCCGTGCGGTGGGCTCCCACCACTGGCCGCCGGTGTCGGCGGCGGGGACCGGGCCGGCGCCGAAGACGACGGTGGCCAGGGCGATGAACAGGGCCACGAGGGCGAATCGGCCGCCCGGCCCGCGTGTGGATGGTCGAATCATGGTCAGCGATGCCTTCGGTCATGGGGGATACCGGGCTGCGAGCCGTCCTGGGTGTTTCTGGCGGTAACAGTGGGCTCGCGCCGAGGATCGCGGTGAACCACCAGTGAGTCAAGAGTCCGGGTCAAATGACCTGTTGACGATCGAGAGCCGCCCTCAGCCGCCGATCAGCGCCACCAGCTGATCCGCCGTCGCATCCAGGAGCGCCTCCGCCGCCTGCACGTCGCCGAGCACCAGATACTGCAGCGTCAGCCCGTCGATCGTCGCCGCGAGCACCCGCGCGACCAGCTCCACCGGCACCTTCGGCGTCACCCCGAGCACCGCGCACACCTGCCCCACCAGGACCGCGGCGGACGCCACGTACTGCTCGTACTGCGCCCGCGCCAGATGCTCGAAGCCCTCCTCGCGCAGCGCGTACTGGGTCAGCTCGTACGTCAGCATGTGCTCGGCCGGATGGGCCCGCACATGCTCCCAGTACGTCCCGAGTGCGCCCCGCACGGTCTCTCGCAGCGTCGCCCGCGGCTCCACCGCCGACATCACCCGGGCCACGTAGTTCCCGGTGATCGACCCGATGGCCGCCTCCAGGAGCTCCTGCTTGGAGTCGAAGCAGTAGTGGAAGACGCTCAGCGACACCTCCGCCTCGGCGCAGATCGCCCGCGTCGTCGCCCGCCCCACCCCGTCCCTGGCCATGACCCGGACCGCCGCCTCCACCAACTGCCGGCGCCGTTCCGCCGACGGCATCCGCCCCATGCTGCCTCCTCGCGTCGAGGCGCCAGGGTAACCGCACCGCCGGTCACATCACCGGGTACGCCCCCTGGAACGCGAGCCGCGCGTCCGCGCCGGCGCCGATCGCGTCGAGGACGCCGTCGAGCTCCAGGAACACCTCCCACCGCTCCCGCCCCGACGCCTCGGCGAGCCGCGCCACCACCAGGTCTTCCAGCGCGGGCACCCGCTTGTTCTTCCACGCCTTGTCGGCGAGGCTCACCAGCAGGTCGTCGAGGCCCACCCCGGGGGCGTCCCAAGACGCGTGGGTCGCGGCGAAGCGAGCGAGCCGGGCGGATACGCCCTCGGCGAGCAGCAGTTCGCGACCTGTGCGCTCGTGGGCCGCACCGGGGCCGGACAGCCGGATCAGGAGCTCGGCCGCGGCCTCCGGGATCGGGGGCAGTGGCGGGTCGTCGAGGGGGCCGAGGGCGAGTGAGTGCAGCGCGGGCATCGGGTCAAGGTAGCGGGTGCCGCGAACTGATGGGTGCACAAGTCTTGTCAGTGCAATTTCACATTACTATTTTACTGCTCAGCCGGTGAACCCGACATCCGTCAACTCCCGTATGAGCCAGGGGGGTTCACCGCGCATGCCGCCATCCCCCACACCCTCCTCAGGAGCCCAGGTGTCCCAGCGCAGACTCGTGCGTACCTCCCTGCTCGCCACCGCCGTCGCGGTGACCCTCCTCGCCGCGGGCCAGGCCACGACCCAGGCCGCCGAACCCGCGGCCGCCCCGGCCCCCGCGCCCGCCCAGCTCCCCGCCACGTTCGGCGCGCCCGGGCAGAACCCCTTCGACGAGGTCGCGCACCTCGCCAACCCCCGCACCGCCAAGCCCACTCCGCCCACCGCCCCCGGCGGCGCCGGGGCCAAGGCCCGGATCCCCGGCCCCGCGCCCAAGGCCAAGGGCGCGAAGGCCCGCACCGCCTTCGCCGCCGGCGTGCCCTGCACCCTCGACGGCGTCACCGGCCTCTCGCCCGAGCAGTTCGCCGACTTCCTCGCCGACCCGGCCGTCACCGCCGACGGCTGTCTGCGGAACCTCATCTGGACCTGGGACGCCCGACTCGCGCCGGTGATGTCCGACGCCCACGTCCAGGCCGTCTCGCGACGCATCTCGTCCCTCGCCGCCACCCACGACGGACGCAACTCCACCCACCTGGAGGAGATGTTCACCTACCTCCACGCGGTGGCCTACCACGACTTCTCCCGCACCGAGATCGACATCACCGACGCCCCGACCGTCGACGCCGTCCGCCGCGCCATCGCCGACTTCGGCAACGCCGCTCACACCTTCGACGTCACCGCGACCAACGCCGCCACCCTGCGCGAGGCCCTCTACATCGGCAGCGCCCCCGGCCTGCGCCAGCACCAGCTCGGCCTGATCGTGAAGGTCCTCGCCACGATGGACGGCGCGCACCCCGCGACCAACCAGGACCCCACCTGGGCGGGCGCCGCCCTCTCCGCGCTCTCCGTCAACTACCTGGGCATCTACCCCGGCAACCAGGACACCGCCTTCCACGCCGCCGCCAAGGCCGACCCGGCCTACCGCGCCGCCTTCAAGGCCTTCTCCGGCTACACCCACCTCAAGGGCACCGCCAACGCCTGGGTGGCCCGCGACGCCCTCTCCGAGTACGGCCGCTTCGGCCAGATATCCGGCCTCCAGCCCGCCATCGTCGCCGACCTCGGCGCCCTCCTCGGCCCCGTCGAGTCCGGCTTCGGCTACGGCAGCCAGCCCTGGGCCAAGATCGTCAGCTGGCTCAACACCTACGACGCCTGCGCGCCCTACAACGTCTGCAAGGCCGACATCGAGAAGCGCCTCTTCCCCTACACGTACAGCTACGACAACGGCGGCATCAAGGTCCGCACCGCCCTCGACCGGGCCACCGTCGACCAGCTCTACTACGCGAGCAAGCAGGTCAAGGCCCAGTTCCACCGCGTCATCGGCACCGACACACCCCTCACCGGCGACCCCAACAGCACCCTGAACATCGTGCTGTACGCCTCGCGCGCCGACTACGAGAACTACCACCCGCTGCTCACCGGGTACGACACCAACAACGGCGGCATCTACATCGAGAACGGCGCCACCTTCTACACCTACCAGCGGCGCGTCCCGCAGGACTCCTCGCTGACGCTCGAAGAGCTCTTCCGGCACGAGTACACCCACTACCTCAACGGCCGGTTCGCCGTCCCCGGCTTCTTCGGCGAGGGCCCCTGGTACCAGGGCGACCGCACCACCGCCATGGACGAGGGCACCGCCGAGTTCTTCGACGGCGCCACCCGCGACAACGGCATCGCCGTCCGCAAGTCCCTGGTCCGCGGCATCATCAACGACACGGCCGGCGGCGGCCCCCGCATGAGCGTGCGCCAGCTCCTGCACGCCACCTACGACGGCGACGGCTTCCGCTTCTACAACTACGCGGGCACCTTCTTCGAGTTCCTGTGGACCGAGCGCCCGAGCCTGCTCCGCGAGATGTACGGGCGCCTGCGCGCCAACGACGTCGCCGGCTACGACGCCTGGCGCGAACGCCTCAGCGCCGACCCCGGCCTCCAGGCCGCGTACGACCGCTTCCTGGACACGCAGATCGCCAAGGTCGACGACCTCTACGTGCCCAACACCACGTTCACCCCCAACGACCGGCTCACCTACTCGACCGTCGTCGGAGTGAAGACCGCCTTCCAAGGGGCCACGTACAGCAACCCGGACTGCGTCGAGAACGGCGACACCGGCAAGCGGCGCTTCATCTGCACCGGAAGGATCACGGCGAACCTGAGCAACTGGAGCAGCGACGACCAGAACTTCAAGGACATGTCCGAGACCGTCGACTACTTCATCCTCGACCGCGCCCGTGAGTCCGCGCTGAACAACCTGGCCGACATGAACTGCAGCTTCGGACCGATCGAGATCTGGTCCAACAAGGTCGCGGGCACGTCGAGCTACCGCTGCGAGGGCCCGCTCCGCAGCTGACCGACCGTCAATCGTGCCCAGGGGCAGCAGCCCCTGGGCACCGCCTGAAGAATGTGACATATTACTGCCGTGCCCAAGAGACACTCCCTGGACGCCGTGATCATCGGTGCCGGCGTGATCGGAGCCGCCTGCGCCTACTTCGCGGCCCGCTCCGGCCTCTCCGTCGCCGTCGTCGACCGCGGTCCCGTCGCGGGCGGCACCACCGGTGCCGGGGAAGGCAACCTGCTCGTCTCCGACAAGGGGACGGGCCCCGAGCTCGACCTCGCGCTGCTGTCCACGAGACTCTGGCGCGACCTGTCCGACGCACTCCCGCCGGACATCGAGTACGAGCCGAAGGGCGGGCTCGTCGTGGCGCACGACGAGCCCACCCTGAAGGCCCTCCGCGCCTTCGCCGAGTCCCAACGCGAGTCCGGCGTCCAGGCCGACGAAATCCAGGCCCAGGACCTGCCCGCACTCGAACCCCACCTGGCCCCCTCCCAAGCGGGCGGCTTCCTCTACCCTCAAGACGCCCAGGTCCAGCCGGCCAAGGCGGCGGCCCACCTGCTCGCGGCCTCTGGCGCCACGACCTACCTGGGTGAGGAGGTCACCGAGATCCTCCGTACCCCCTCCGGCACCGTCACCGGCGTCCGCACACCCCGCCGCGAACTCCTCGCACCCGCCGTGGTGAACGCCGCGGGCACATGGGGCGGCGAGATCGCCGCACTCGCCGGCGCGCACCTGCCCGTACTGCCCCGCCGGGGCTTCGTACTGGTCACGGAACCGCTGCCGCCCCTCGTCCGCCACAAGGTGTACGCGGCCGACTACGTCGCCGACGTGGCCAGCGACTCCGCGAACCTCCAGTCCTCGGCGGTGGTCGAGGGCACCCCGGCGGGCCCGGTCCTCATCGGCGCGACCCGCGAACGCGTGGGCTTCGACCGCACGCTCTCCCCGCAGGCCCTCCAGCGTCTGGCCGCCCAGGCGGCCGCACTCTTCCCGGTCCTGGCCGACGTGGATGTCATCCGGGCGTACCACGGCTTCCGCCCCTACCTCCCGGACCATCTCCCGGCCATCGGCCCGGACCACCGGGTGCCGGGCCTGTTCCACGCGTGCGGCCACGAGGGAGCGGGCATCGGCCTGGCCCCGGCGACGGCGGCACTGATCGCGGCGGCCCTCACGGACTCCGAACCACACCTCCCCCTGGCACCCTTCGCACCACACCGGGACTTCAGCGGACACGGCGGGGAAGCGGAATGAGGGACGGAAGTGGGGGCCGTGCAGGGGGCCGCGTTCGGGACGTAAAGCGTGATTTGTGGCGCGGATCCAGGAGCCTCGATCTCACCAGGGCCCGACCGCGCCGTAAATCATGCAGTCCCGGACGCGGCCACCGGAGCGGCCACCACGCACCCACCCACCCACACCGGAGCACCCCGTGTCCTACAAGCTGACCTTCGACGGCCGTGAACTCCCGGCCCAGGAGGGCCAGTCCGTCGCCGCCGCCCTCTGGTCGGCCGGCATCCTCGCCTGGCGCACCACCCGCACCAACGGCGCGCCGCGCGGCGCCTTCTGCGGCATCGGTCAGTGCTACGACTGCCTCGTCACCGTCAACGGACGCCCGAACCAGCGCGCCTGTCTGCTGCCCGCCCGCCCCGGCGACACCGTCACCACCCAGGAAGGAACGGGCCGTGCCGCGCTCGAAGACTGAACTGGCCGTCGTCGGAGCCGGCCCGGCCGGACTCGCCGCCGCCGTCACGGCCGCGGACCTCGGCCTGACCGTCACGCTGCTCGACGCGGGTGCCCGCCCGGGCGGCCAGTACTACCGCCACCCCGCGCCCGCGCTCGCCGCGACCCACCCGCAGGCGGCGGCCCCGCACCACGACCGCCGCACCTTCACCACCTTGCTGAGCCGCCTCCGAGCCCACCAAGCGGCGGGCCGCATCGCGTACGTTCCGCACCACCACGTCTGGTCGGTCACCCGTGCCGACCCCACCCGTACCGACCCCACCTGGACCCTCCACACCCGCACCACCGAATCGGCCCCCACCTCCGTCACGGCTCCACTCGCCGTCACCGCCCCCGCCGTGCTCCTCGCCACCGGCTCGTACGAGCGCCACCTCCCCTTCCCCGGCTGGACCCTCCCGGGCGTGGTCGGCGCGGGCGGCGCGCAGGCGATGCTGAAGGGCGGCCTGGTGCTCCCGGGCCGCCGGATCGTGGTGGCCGGCAGCGGCCCGCTCCTCCTGGCCGTCGCCGGCTCGCTGGCCGGCGCCGGAGCCCGGGTTCCGGCGGTCGTGGAGGCCGCCGCGTACACCGGCTACGCGACCGGCGGCGCGGCCGCCACCGCCGCGCTCCTCCGCAACCCGGCGAAGCTCGCCGAGGGCGCCCGCCACGGCGCCGCGCTCCTGCGGGCGCACACCCGCCTCCTCACCCGCCACGCCGTCGTCGAGGCGCACGGCACCGACCGGGTGGAGGCCGTCACGGTCGCCCGCCTGGACCGTGACTGGCGCCCGGTGCCCGGCACATCCCGCCGCATCCCGTGCGACGCGCTGGCCGTCGGCCACGGCCTGGTCCCCGAACTGTCCCTGGCCACCGCCCTGGGCTGCGCCACCCGTACGGCCCCGGACGGCACGGTCGCCCTCGCGCTCGACGCGGACCTGCGCACCTCGGTCCCGGGCGTCTGGTCGGCGGGGGAGACCGGCGGCATCGGCGGCGCTCAACTCGCTGTCGCCGAGGGCGCCTTGGCGGCCCACTCCATCGCGCAGGCACCCGCCCCGACCCGCCTCCGCCGCACCCGCACCCGCCTGCGCGCCTTCGCCGACGTGATGGGCGCCGCCCACCGCCCCGGCGCCGGCTGGCAGCACTGGCTGCCCGACGCGACGGACGTGTGCCGCTGCGAGGAGGTCCCGGCGGGCCGGATCCGCGAGTCCCTGGCGGAGCTGGGCGCGCGCGACGCACGGACCGTCAAACTGCTGACCCGTGCGGGCATGGGCTGGTGCCAGGGCCGCATGTGCGGCCCGGCGGTGGCGGCGCTCTGCGCGGCGGCAGGCGCGGGCGCCGGCACAGACACCGGCACAGACACCGGCACAGACACCGGCACAGACACCGGCACAGACACCGGCGCAGAGGAGACGGCGCCCGCCCCCGACCGCCGCCCCCTCGCCTGCCCCGTCCCGCTCCGCGACCTCGCCCAACTCCCGCTGCCCGCAGCGGATTGATCACGTCCGGCCCGCCGGCCCTCTTGTGGCCGACCCGCACCCACCAATAAAATGTCACACACTACTAAGGAGCTGTTGATGAGCGTCACCACCTCGCACTGGACCCCCACCCGCCCCTGGCGCGGCATCATGGTCGCCACCACCCTTCCCCTCCGCCCCGATCTCTCCGTCGACTACGACGCCTATGCCGAGCATGTGCGCTGGCTGATCGACAACGGCTGCGACGGTGTCGTCCCCAACGGCTCGCTGGGGGAGTACCAGACCCTCACGCCGGAGGAGCGGGCCCGGGTGGTCCGTACGGCTGTGGAGGCGGCCGGCGACGGGGCGCGGGTGATGCCCGGGGTCGCCGCGTACGGCAGCGCCGAGTCCCGCCGCTGGGCGGAGCAGGCCGCCGAGGCCGGCGCCGGATCCGTCCTGCTCCTGCCGCCGAACGCGTACCGGGCCGACGAGTCGGCGGTGCTCGCGCACTACGCGGAGGTCGCGGGCGTGGGCCTGCCGGTCGTCGCGTACAACAATCCCATCGACACCAAGGTCGACCTGACCCCGCCGCTCCTCGCCCGGCTGCACGCGGCCGGACACATCGTGGCGGTGAAGGAGTTCAGCGGCGATGTGCGCCGGGCTTACGAGATCGCCGAACTCGCCCCGGACCTCGACCTGTTGATCGGTGCGGACGACGTCCTGCTGGAACTGGCCCTGGCCGGTGCGGTGGGCTGGATCGCCGGATACCCGAACGCGCTGCCGGCCTCCTGCGCCACCCTCTACCGCGCCGCCACCGCGGGCGACCTCGCCACCGCCCTGCCGCTCTACCGGGCGCTGCACCCGCTGCTCCGCTGGGACTCCAAGACGGAGTTCGTCCAGGCCATCAAGGCCTCGATGGACCTCGCCGGCCGCCACGGCGGCCCGACCCGGGCGCCGCGCCTCCCGCTGACCGGGGCCACGGCGAGCGCCGTGCGCGCCGCCACCGAAAAGGCCCTGGCCGACGGCCACCACTGAGGTGCCACCACCGACCGGCCGTCACTGACCGGCCATCACTGAGACGGCGTCACCACTGACCGGAGGGAACCGACCCATGCGCACCCGTCACGTCTTCCACGCGGTGGACTCGCACACCGAGGGCATGCCCACCCGGGTGATCACCGGCGGCGTCGGGGTGATCCCCGGCGCCACCATGGCCGAGAAGCGGCTGCACTTCATCGAGCACCTGGACCATCTGCGCACGCTCCTCATGTACGAGCCGCGCGGCCACGCGGCCATGAGCGGCGCGATCCTGCAGCCGCCCACCCGCCCCGACGCCGACTACGGCGTGCTGTTCATCGAGGTGTCCGGGCTGCTCCCGATGTGCGGCCACGGCACGATCGGCGTCGCCACCGTCCTCGTCGAGACCGGCATGGTGCCGGTCACGGAGCCCGTGACCACGGTCCGGCTCGACACCCCGGCCGGACTGGTCAGCGTGGACGTCCGTGTGGAGGACGGCGCGGCGACCGCCGTGACCCTCACCAACGTGCCCGCCTTCTCGGTCGGCCTGGACCTCAAGGCCGAGGTCCCCGGCTTCGGCACGGTCACCTACGACCTGGCCTACGGCGGCAACTTCTACGCCTTCGTGGAACTCGACGCGCTCGGCCTGCCCTTCGACCGGGACCGCAAGGAGGACCTGCTCGCCGCCGGGCTCGCCCTGATGGACGTGGTGAACGCGGGCCCGGACCGCCCGGTGCACCCGGAGGACCCGGCGGTGTCCGGCCTCAAGCACGTCTACCTCGCCGCCCCCGGCTCCGACGCCCGCCGCTCCCGGCACGCGATGGCCATCCACCCCGGCTGGTTCGACCGTTCCCCGTGCGGTACGGGCACCAGTGCCCGGATGGCGCAGTTGCACGCGCGCGGACTCCTGCCGCTCGACACGGACTTCGTCAACGAGTCCTTCATCGGCACCGAGTTCACCGGCCGGCTCGTCCGCGAGACCACGGTCGCCGGCCGGCCCGCCGTCGTCCCCACCGTCACCGGACGCGCCTGGATCACCGGCACCGCCCAGTACTTCCTCGACCCCACCGACCCCTTCCCCGCGGGATTCCTCCTGTGACCGTCACCCCTTTCCCCGCACCCTTCACCGGGGTGCGCACCACCGACTACCACACGGCCGGCGAGCCCTTCCGCATCGTCGACCTCGCGGACCTCACCGGCTCCGGCCTCCCGCCGGTGCCCGGCGACACCGTCGCCGAACGCCGCGCCACCCTCCTCACCCCGCCCCGGCCCGGCAGCGACGCCGGTCACGGCGGGGGCACCGACCCGCGCCCCGGCCCGCACGACGACCTGCGCCGGCTGCTCGTCCGGGAGCCGCGCGGCCATGCCGGGATGTACGGCGGGCTCGTCGTCCCGCCGGACGACGACGGCGCCCATCTGGGCGTCCTGTTCTGGCACAAGGACGGCTGGTCCACGGCCTGCGGGCACGGCACCATCGCGCTCGGCGCATGGGCGGTCGACTCCGGCCGGGTCGCCGCGCCCGCCGACGGCGACGTCCAGGTCCGCATCGACGTGCCGTCCGGCCGGGTGACCGCGACCGTGCACCGCGCGGGCGGCCGCACCACCGGGGTCACCTTCCGCAACGTGCCCGCGCGGGTCGCGGCCCGCAAGGTGCCGGTCGCCACGAGCCTCGGCACGGTCGAGGTGGACCTCGCGCACGCCGGCGCCTGCTACGCGGCGCTGCCCGCCGCCGCGCTCGGCCTCGGCGTCGAGCCGGCCGGGCTCGCCGCCCTGACCCGCGCCGGTCAGGAGATCCGTACGGCGCTCGCGGGCCACCCGGCGACCCGTGATCCGGCGGACCCGCGGCTCTCCGGGGTGTACGGCGTGATCCTGTACGAGGAGCTGCCCGACACCCCGCGCGGCCCGCACCAGCGCAATGTCACCGTCTTCGCCGACGGCCAGATCGACCGCTCGCCCTGCGGCTCCGGCACCTCCGCCCGGCTCGCCCTGCTCGCCGACGAGGGCCGCCTGACGGAGGGTGAGGAGCTGACCCACACGTCGATCGTCGGCACGGTCTTCACCGGCCGTGTCCTGCCGGCGCGGCCGGGCGCCACCGGTAGGGTCACGGAGGTGACCGGCACCGCCCACCGCACCGGCGAGCACCGCTTCGTGCTCGACCCGGACGACGCCCTCGGCACGGGATTCACCCTGTGACCCCCGATACCCCTGAGGCCCCCGATGCGCCTGTGAACCACGCGGTCCCCGAGGCCTCCGAGAACCCCACCCCCCTCGTCCTCGACGCGGCAGCCGTGACCCGGCTGCTGCCCCCGGCCGCGGCCGCCGACGCGCTCGCCGCGGCCCTCCGCGACGGGCTCGACCCGGAGTCCGCCGCGCCGCGCAGCGCGGTGCCGGTGCCGGCCGGTGAACTCCTGCTGATGCCCGCCGCCTCCGCGTCCTGGGCCGGGGTGAAGGTCGCCGGAGTGGCGCCGGGCAACCCGGCCCGCGGCCTGCCCCGGATCACCGGCAGCTATCTGCTCCTGGACGGGCCGACCCTGCGCCCGGTGGCCGTCCTCGACGGCGCCGCGCTCACCACCCTGCGTACCCCAGCGGTGTCCGCCCTGGCGATCCGTCACCTCACGGCGCCCGGCCGCCCGGTGCGGCTGCTGCTCTTCGGCTCGGGGCCGCAGGCGTACGGGCATCTGGCGGCGGTGCTCGCCGAACGCGAGGTCACCGAGGTCGTGGTGGTGGCCCGCGACCCCGGCCGGGCGGCCCGGCTCGCCGCGCACGCCCGGGAGCTCGGCGTGCCGAAGGCCCGTACGGGCACGGCCGGGGACGTGCCGGACGCGGACCTCGTGGTGTGCTGCACCACCGCCCGTACCCCGCTCTTCGACGGGCGGCTCGTCGCGCCCGGCGCCACGGTCGTCGCCGTCGGCTCGCACGAACCGGACGCGCGCGAGACCGACTCGGAGCTGGTGCGGCGGTCCGCCGTCTACGTGGAGTCGCGGGCCGCCGCGGCCCGCGAGGCCGGTGATCTGCTGATCCCGGAGGCGGAGGGGGTGATCGGCCCCGGCCACCGGGCCGGCACGCTGGCCGAACTGGTCAGTGGCCGGGCGGCCCCGCCCGGCCCCGCCGTTCCCCGTCTCTTCAAGAGTGTCGGCATGGCCTGGGAGGACCTCGCCGTGGCCGTCGCCGTGTACGGCGCGGCCCGTACCGACTACGGCAGGTCCGGCTGAGAAACGTGACATTGTACGCTGTCCTCCGGCGAGTTCTCGGAGGATCAGCGTGGGTGACCTGAAGCAGCACAGTCTCATCAAGGCCCAGGAGCGGCTCCGCGACCAGGTCGGCCACGCCTTGCGCGCCGCCCTGATAGCGGGCGAACTCCGCCCGGGCAGCATCTACTCGGCGCCCGGACTCGCCGCCGAACTCGGCGTGTCGGCCACCCCGGTGCGCGAGGCGATGCTCGACCTGGCCCGCGAGGGCCTCGTCGAACCCGTCCGCAACAAGGGCTTCCGCATCACCGAGGTCAGCGAGCGCGAGCTCGACCAGTGCACCGAACTGCGCACCCTGATCGAGGTCCCCACGGTCGGCCGGGTCACCGAGACCGCCACCGAGGAGCAGCTGGAGGCGCTGCGCCCGCTCGCCGAGGAGATCGTCACCAACGCGCGCGAGCACAACCTCATCGGCTATCTGGAGGCGGACCGCCGCTTCCACCTCACCCTGCTCGGTCTGGCCGGGAACGACCGCCTCGTCGAGACCGTGAACGACCTGCGCAAGCGCTCCCGGCTGTACGGACTGACCGGCCTCGACGAGGCGGGCAAGCTGGTGTCGTCGGCGGAGGAACACGTGGAGCTCCTCGACCTGATGATCGCCGGCGACCGGCAGGGCGCCGAGGAGTGCATGATGCGCCACCTCGGCCATGTGCGCTCGCTGTGGGCCGAGGCCCGCGACGAGCCGGTCGAGCGCCCGGCCGGCCGCCTCGGCCCGGTCCGCAAGAGCTGACCGGGCCGCACGCCGGACTCAGCGCAGGGACTGTCCGTAGACGTGGTCGACGGACATCCGCATCAGCACCCGCCGGTCGGCGACCATCACCGCCCGGTACTCCTCCCAGTCGGGGTGCTCCCCGGCGGCCAGCCGGTAGTACTCGACGAGTGCCTCGACCTCGGGGCCGTACGGGTCGGTGCCCGGCCCGGTCAGCGTGACCGTGCCCTCGGCGGTCGCCCACGCCCGGCCGTCCTGGGCGGTCACCTCCAGGGCGGCGCGCGGGTCCCGGCGCAGATTGGCCGTCTTGGCCCGGCCCTCGGTCATCGACACGTACAGCGTCTCGGTCTTCGGGTCGTAGAACGGCATCACGGGGGACAGCTGCGGCCGTCCGTCCGCCTTCAGGGTGGCCAGGACGCCGAGGCGGCTCTCGGCGAGCAGGGTGCGGGTGTCGAACGAGGAGGTCGTCATGTCCTTCTTCAAGTCCCTTGAGGAGCCCGGTTGTTCCCGCCGGCGCGGGGGGGTCAGTACCGTTCCGGCAGCAGCGCCTCGGTCGCGGCCAGCGAGGTCACCGCGGCGGCCAGGCCGAGGACGGCGCCGGCGGCGACATCACCCGGGTAGTGGACACCCGTGTGGACCCGTGAGTAGCCCACGGCGCTCGCCAGGATCCCCAGCGGGACCGCCATCGGCGGCAGCACCACGCCCACGGCCGTGGCGAAGGCGATTGCCGACGCCGTGTGCCCCGACGGGAACGAGGCCGACGAGGGCATCGGCACATGCCGCGCCACGATCACCCGGGCCGCCTCCCGGTCCGGCCGCCGGCGCCGTACGAGACGTTTGCCGAGCAGGTTCGCCGAGACCGAGGCGATCGCGATCGCGCCGGCCCCGGCGACCGCCGCCCGCCGCGCCCGGCCGCCCGCGAGAGCGAGCGCCCCGGCCACCGTGAACGAGATCTTGGAGTGGTCGGCGGCGGCCGAAAGGAGTCGCAGCGCCCGGTCCAGGGTCGGGGTGGGCGTGGCGGCGACCGCCGCGTACAGCGCGCCGTCGATCGCCCGCAGATCGGCGAGCACGGCGCGGACGGTGTCCGGGGGAGCGAGCTCAGTCATGGGAGGTCCTTCCTCGGCGCGGGCCGAAGGCGAGCGCGACGACCCGGCGCCAGCTCAGCGGCGGAGCGGCGGGCAGGGTGCCCGGCCGGTCGCGCGGCACCAGGACCCGCAGGGCCCTCGGCCGCAGCGTGCAGACGACCGGCGCCGGCAGGGTCAGGGCCTCGCCGTCGACGGCCACCGCCAGTTCGGTGGACGCGGAGCCGACCTCGACCCGGCGGGCCGTCAGCACGTTCAGACCGGCCGACTGCGCCCCGCGCACCGCGAGGTCCGCCGCCTGCGCGGCGCCGTCCACCCGGATGCCGACCACGCCGAGCGCGCCGCCGTCGAGCCGGGGCCGCTTGCCGCCGCCGAAGGGATCGGGCGAGTTGTACGGGTTGTTGGAGACGAGCAGCGCCTGCTGGTCGGGCAGCTCGGTGGCGTCGGCCCGTGCGTCGAGGCGCCGCCCCGAGCCGGCGGCGAGCAGGTCGGGCATCATGCTCAGCGCCGTCTCCGCCTTCGCGTTCCGGTACTCCGGGCGCTGCACCACGTCCGCGTACACCCCGAAGGACACGGTGTTGACGAACGGCCGCCCGGCCACGTCCCCGAGGTCCACCCGCAGCTCCTCGCCGTCGGTGAGCGCGTCCAGACAGCGCGACGGGTCGGCGCGGTCCAGGCCGAGGTCCATCGCGAAGTGGTTGCGGGTGCCCGCGCTGATCACCAGGAACGGCAGGTCGTGCTCGGCCGCCACGGCCGCCACCAGGGCCTGGGTGCCGTCGCCGCCCGCCACCCCCAGCAGGTCCGCCCCGCCGGCGACGGCGGAGCGGGCCAGTTCGGCCGCGTCCGGGAACGCGCCGCCCGGCTCGGCAGGGGCGAGCAGCAGCACCTTCGCGCCCAACCGCTCGGCCTTCCCGACCAGGTCGAACTTCTCGACCTTCCCGCCGCCGGACTTCGGGTTCATCAGGAGCACCGGCCGCGCGGGCCGCGCGGCGGGCCGCGCCCGGTGCCCGAGGCTCGGCCGGTGCAGGGCCCGGCGGGCGCAGAACAGGGCGACGCCCCACAGCGCCAGGGCGGTCAGCGCCGACGGCCACAGCCCGCCCGCCACGTACAGGAGCATGACGCCGACCGGTGTGCCGGCCGCGAGCAGCGCGCCGAGGAACCGCACCGGGCCGCGGTGTGCCAGGAACCACCAGACGCCCGCCGCGGACAGCGCGAGCCCGGCGAGGCCGCTGAGCACGATCAGGACGCCGCCGTCGCCGAACGGCAGGAACAGCGTGAGCACGGCGACGACGGCCGCCAGCATCGCGCAGCGCGCGAGCAGCCGGGACCGGGCCGCCGCCCGTGCCCGCGCGGGATCGTCCGTACTCACCCTCGGCCTCCCCGTGTCGACGCTCCCAGCCTGCGGTCCGCCGGGGGAGCGCACCGCCCCGGGCGCCCGTTCGGGTGACGGCTTGGCATGATGCCTCCGCGTGTCCGTCCGGATACCGATTGTGGCACGGGCGGATAGGCGACAAGATCGCTCAGGTGCGTGAAGAAGCGAAGCTCTCGGACGGGGTCGTCACCCTGTCGCCCCTCGGCCCCGACGACCCGGGCCGGACCTCTGCCCCCCACCCCTGGGAACCGTGGCGCGCCCACGGCCCCGTACGGATCCTCGGCATCCGCGCCGGACGGCTCGTCGGCACCGTCGAGCTGCGCCCGGCGGCCGCCGGGTTCGCCCGCGGCGACGTCGACCTGTGCGTCTCCCTCCGGCCCGAGGCCCGCGGCCGCGGCCTCGCGACGCGGGCCGTGCTGCTCGCCTGCGACCACGCCCGGGCGGCGGGCGAAGCACCCGGTGCCGCCGCCGGTGCCGGTCCCGGGGCCGTGGCCCGCCGGGCCGGCTTCGCCCGGCGCGGCCAGATCAGCCGCGCCGACGGCGCCCTGCTCGACTGGCACGTCAAGGAGCTCCGCACACCGGAGGGCTGAACCAGGCCGTACGGGGAGATGCCGTACGGGGGTCAGGCCAGGATCCCGCTGCCGTGCGGGGCGTACAGGTCGAGCAGCCGGACCCGGGTCACCTGGAGCCGGTGGGCGAGGATCTGGCCGACCCAGAACATCACCGACGAACCGAACTCCGGATCAGTCCGGCACATCGACCGCACCGCCGCACCGTCGAACTCGTAGGCCCTGACCGGCGTCATCGCCTCCGCGCCCGACTGGCACAGATACGGCGGGAACAGCCACGACAGGCCCACCAGCTCGCCGTGCCGCAGCGTCTCGATGACGGGCGCCCCGCGCCCCGGCACCCTGGCGTCCAGGGTGACCGCGCCCGTCTTCACGATCCAGAAGCGGTCGGCGCGGTCCTGTTCCTCGAACAACCGGTCGCCCGCCTCGAAGTACACGTCCTCGGCGAAGGCCATCAGACGTTCCCGGTGCTCGGGCGGGAGCGTGCTGACCTTGGGTGCGGCGGCGCTCATGGCGGGCCTCCTCTGCGCGGTGGCGGCGTGCGTCCCGCCTCCAGTGTCCGCCGCCCGCGCCCCGTGCGCAGACACCGCACCCGGGCCGTCACACGGACGCCGTACACGCGTCGCGACGCCCCCCGAACGGCCGGTGGCGGACCGGTCACCGCCCGCATACGGTGAGGCCACGGGACGCGGCCCGCTCCGTCGGCCGAACGGGGCGGGCCGTCGCACGCCGGGAGCCGGGGTCCCGCGTCAGTCCGTCCGGCGCACCAGCTCTCCGTACGCCTCCGCGAGGCGCAGCGTCGTCTTGCCGACCGTGAACGCGCGGTCGTCGACCGTGCGCACCGGCTGCACCTCGTACGCCGTGCCGGTGAGGAACACCTCGTCGGCCAGGGCGAGTTCGGCCGGGTCGATGCCCCGTACCCGTACCGTCAGGCCGAGTTCACCGGCCAGGGCGATCACGGTCTGCCGGGTGATGCCGTCGAGGAAGCCGTCCGGGACCGGGGTGTGCAGCTCGCCGTCGATCACCAGGAAGAGATTGGCGCCGGTCGCCTCGGCGAGCCGGCCCCGGTGGTCCAGGAGCAGCGCGTCGTCGAAGCCGGCCGCCTCCGCCTCGTCGCGGGCCAGGGTGCCGATCGCGTACAGCGAGGCCGCCTTCGCCCGGACGGGGGCGGTGTCCGGCGAAGGGCGCCGCCAGCGCGAGGTCTTGAGCCGGATGCCCCGCTCCTGCGCCCCGTCCGCGAAGACATGCGGCCACTCCCAGGCGGCGACCGCGACATGGACGCTGTTGCCGGCCCCGGAGACGCTGATCTGCTCGGCTCCGCGCCAGGCCACCGGCCGTACATAGCCGTCGGTGATGCCCTCGCGGGACACGATCTCCCGGGTGACGGCGTCGAGTTCGGCCGCCGTGTACGGGAGCGCGAAGTTCAGCTCTCGGGCCGAGGCGCGCAGCCGCTCCGCGTGCTCCACGGACTTGAACGGACGCCCGCCGTACACCCGCACGCCCTCGAACACCGCGCCGCCGTAGTGCAGTCCGTGCGAGAGGACGTGCAGCCGGGCCTCCCGCCACGGCACGAAGGCGCCGTCCAGCCAGACGGTGCCGTCCCGGTCGTCGAAGGGTTCGGGGCTCACGCGGTGGCCTCCTCGGCGTAGTCGATACGGATCGCCCGCTCAAGCAGGGCGTGGAACTCCTCGGCCTCCGCCGTGCTGCCGTGCCGGGAGATCACGAAGGCCGGATAGCCGGTGAAGTCCGGGTAGGGGCGCACCTCGTCGCCCGGGAACAGCATCTGCACCACGTGGTCGACGCGCGGGTCGTCCCGCAGCGCGTCCAGGCCGTGCACGGCGCTGATCCGGCCGTGCCCGCCGCACGGCACGATGTAGTTGGCGGCGGCCCCGACCGGCTCGGCGAGCCCCTCCCCGTACCCGCCGGCCGGCGCACCGCCCACCGCGATCCGCAGCGCCTCGGCGGCCAGGTCGACCCCGCTGACGTGCGAGGCCACATAGTGCGAGACGCCGGAGCCGCCGATCCGCGCCCCCATCTCCAGGAGGTACGGCTTCGTGCCGCCGCGCAGCCGCAGTTCGGTGTGGGTGGGGCCGTCGGCGATGCCGAGCGCCGCGTGGGCGGCGGTCACCTCGCGCACCACCGCGTCGCGGACCGCGGCCGGAAGGACGGCGGGCGCCCGGTAGACGCTCTCCTCGAAGTAGGGGCCTTCCGGCTCCCCCTTGTAGCCGATCGACAGGATCCGGACCCTGCCCCCGGACACCAGGGACTCCACGGCGAACTCGGGCCCGTCCAGATACTCCTCGACCACCAGGGCCGCGTCCGCGACGCCCAGCTTCGCGGCGCACACCCGGCGCACCTCGGCGACCGTCCCGCGCAGGGCCTCGGGCGTGTCGGCGCGGGTCACGCCCAGGCTGGAGAAGCCGTGCGCTGGCTTCACCACGACCGGGAAGTCGAGGTCGCCGGCGGCCGCGAGGCCCGGCTCCGGGTCCGGGCCGTCGACCCGCGCGAACCGTGGCACGTTGAGCGCGGCCGCCGAAAGGCGCTCCCGCATCACCCGCTTGTCCTGGGCGCCGAGCGCGGTGTCCCGGCCGATGCCGGGCAGGCCGAGCAGCTCGGCGGCCTCCGCGACGAACGGCACCAGCGGGTCGTACAGGGTGGCGACGCCATGGAACGGACGGGCCTCGTGCCGCTTGCGCAGCGCGTCGAGCGCCCCCGCCGGGTCGCCCTCCACGTCCAGCGGCAGCACCTCGACGACGGCGGGCGGCAGCCGGTCGGCCCGCACCTCCTCGTCGGGCCGGGGGACGAGCACCACGTCGACGCCGGCCCGCGCGGCGCCCTCGAAGATCCAGGGGAGCGAGACGCGCTGGTAGAGCAGGACGACGGTGGGACGGGCTTCGGTCATGAACGGTTTCCTTGCCTCGGTGCGGTGGTTTCGGCGTCCTGGTCGCCGGCGTCCTGGGTCTCCGTGTCCCGGTCGCCGGGCTGCTGCGGCGCCGGTACGGACCGGGGCGGCGCGGTACGCCCGCCGACGGTCAGCCAGACGCCCGCCGCGCAGACCGCGATGAGCGCCACGACCAGCGGCCCGGGCGGGCCCGCCGTGCCGAGCGCCCACTCGCCGAGCCGCACCAGGAACGGCACGACCAGCGCCACCGCCGAGGTGAACAGCGGGCCCTTGCGCAGGATCAGCTCGTGCGAGATCACGAACACCGGCGCGGTCAGCACCGCGCCGAGCACCCCGATCCCCGCCCAGTCGGCCGCGTCCACGGAGCCCAGCGGCACGAAGAGCAGCGTCGCCGCGCCCAGCATCACGGTGCCCGCGCCGGTGATCGCGGGCAGCGCGGCGAGCGGCGGCACGTCGGCCATGCGCTGCCGGTACACATAGCCGTACAGCGCGTACGTGAAGGTGCCGCCGAGCGCCATCAGACCGCCGGTGAGCAGCGCGCCCGTGCCGACGGTGTCGCCGCCCGCCCGGCCGTCGGCGACCGCGTAACCGCAGGCGGCGGCCACCGCGAGGAGCGTGCCGAGCAGCTTGCGGCGGGTGGACGGCTCGCGGAAGGCGGCGATGCCGATCAGGAAGGTGAGACAGGGCAGCAGGGACACGATCAGACCGACCCGGGACGCCCCGATCCGGCTGGTCCCGAGCAGCGTGCCCGAGTAGTACGCGAAGAAGCCGAGGAACGCGAGGACCGCGACCGCGCCCGGGCGGGCCGTCGCGGTGCGCACCCCGGCCCAGGTGCGCGGCAGCACGGCCGCGACCGCCGTGATCACCACGAAGCTCGCCGCGGTCCGGCCGGCGGCGACGGCGAGCGCCGGCGCGCCGCTCACCAGATGCCCGGAGAGCAGCCAGCCGGTCGCGAGCAGCAGCACCATCAGGGCCGCGAGCCCTGGCACGGCGAGGCGTCCGCCCCGCTGCCCGTGCCCCGCCCCACCGTGCTCCGTGTCGTGCTCCGTGTCGTGGTCCGTCACCACTCCGCCCGCGCGAACTCCAGCGGCGGCAGCCGGTCGAGCCCGCCCTTGGCGCGCCGCAGGACCTCCTGGTCGGCGGTGAAGGCGTACCGCAGCCGGCGCCCCGAGGCGTCCCGGTCCGACTCCGGCGCCGGCAGGTACGCCCGTACCAGCTCGCGTGCGCGGGAGCGGTACTCGGCGTCCTCGGTGACCTCCGCCTCCAGCGTCTCCATGGTGGCGACATAGGCGCGCAGCGCCTCGACGGCCCGTTCGAGGTCGAGCCGGAGCAGTCCGCCGCCGGCCGGATCGCCGGTGAGCGCGCCGTGCTCGCGGAACCAGGAGTAGAGGAAGACCCCGGTGCCGGAGTCGAAGTTGCCGGTGGCGTCGTCGGCCTGCGGATAGCGGAAGACCCGCTCCAGGAGGATCATCGCGATCTGTTCCTCGGCGTACGGCACGAGCCCGCTGTCCGCGCAGGCGAGCACCGTCTTCGCGTCGACCTTGATCTCCTCAAGGAGCCCCACGAACCAGTTCATCTTGAGCGCGATGTGCTCGTCGAACGGCCACAGGCCCTGGTAGTGCATCGCGTCGTGGAGATAGCCCCAGATCGCGCGGGCCTCGAAACACACGTCGGCCGCGAGCCCGCCGGACGCGCGGGGCAGCGAGTCCGCGGTGAGCACCGCGGCGGCGGCCGGCAGCGCGTACGTCTCGTGGATCTTGCGCATCTTGTTGAAGAAGAACATCGCGTACGGCTGCTCGGTGACCTTGTCGTGCGCGGCCACGTTCTCCGGGAAGAACACGATGCACGAGCCGTGCGCGAAGCCCGCGCTGCCGGTGAGCAGGATCAGCGACTGGCAGTTGTTCTTCGGGTGCGGAAAGCTCTCGGCGAGCACCGGCAGCGCGTCCGGCTCCTTGCGCAGGGCGAAGAAGCAGTCGAGCCGCTTGCCGACCGGCGGCGCGCTGTTGGTCGTCTGGACCGGCGCCAGGAAGAACGTGGTCTCGCCGTCGGCGGGCGCGGCGAGCGCGTCCCGGGAGCGCCCGAAGTGCGGGCGGGCGTCGAGCCCGGCAGCCAGCCAGCCGTCGACGTCGGCCTCCAGGGCCTCGGCCTGCCCGTCGAGCGCGTGCCGCCGGTACCAGGCCGCGCCCTCGTCCCGTATCCGTGCCAGCAGCTCCCGGTCGTCGGCCGTGGGCGCCGGCACCGTGCCGTCGTCGGCCTGGCGCGCCCGGAAGCGGTTCACCAGCGGGATCAGCGAGTCCTGGAGCACGGTCGCCTCGGCGAGCAGATACTCCGGCACGGGCGCGGTGGCGGGCCGTCCCGCGGCAGGCGTCGTACGAAGGCTCATCGGGCGGCCCCGGCGAGCGGTGCGGCGGCGTCGGACGCGATGGCGGAGGGGTCGGACGAGAGGTCGACGGCGAGCACCTGGTGCACCGTGAAGACCATGGGCACCGGCCCGAAGTCGCGTATCACGCGCAGTCCGTGGCGCTCGGCGGCCACGATGGTGGTGATGCAGCCGTCCACCCGGCCCTCGGCGCAGTCGATCGCGGCCTGCGAGTTGCTCAGCACCTCGAGTACCTCGACGCCGGCCGGGGCGAGGGCCGGCCGGACCAGGCCCTGGGGCGCCGGGTGCGAGGCGACCACGGCCGGGGTGTCCGTACCGCGGCTGGCGAGCACCATGTTGTGGGTCGGCATCACGAAGCTGTCGATCATGTGCAGCCGGTGCAGATTGGCGAAGACCAGCGTGTGCAGGGCGGGGTAGACGGCGCACGCGGTGAGCGCGTGCCGGCCGTCGTCGGGGACGGCCTCCAGGGCCTCCTCGATCGAGGCGTGCAGGGTGACGGAGCCGTCGGTGACGCCGCGGCGGCGCAGCCACTCGTGAGAGGCGGCCTCCAGGTTCGTCCCGTGCGGACCTAACGTGTGCAGATGACGGACGTCGTCCGGTCGCGCGTGCATCGGTGTGGGGGCCTTTCCGTGGGCTGCGTGTGGCACCGGCAGGTCGTGCGCTGTTCCTGGTTCTGCGAGCGGACAAGATCCAAGCAAGTGCGGGCGAGCGAGGGCAAGGCCTTTCGGGCGCGTCCCGGATGGTGAAATACGGACGTTGCGCCTCCGCCGCCCGCCGTTCACCCGCGCCGTTCCTCTCGCGCCGTACGGCCGCCCCGCCACGCTCCGTGTCCGCGCGCCCCGGCCCGGCGTGCGCCTCCCGGGCGGAGGGCGGAGCATGAACGTGGGGAGGAAGCGGCGATACGGGGGCGGTGACCCAGGAGGGTGTCATGGCCGTCCCGGACGGTGGCGACGCACTCGTCGTCCTGAGCGACGTCGACAAACACTTCGGCGCGCTCCACGTGCTCCAGTCCATCGACCTCACCATCCACCGTGGGGAGGTCGTGGTCGTCATCGGGCCCTCCGGGTCCGGCAAGTCCACGCTGTGCCGTGCCATCAACCGGCTGGAGACGATCGACTCCGGCACCATCACCATCGACGGCCGGCCGCTGCCCGCCGAGGGCAAGGCGCTGGCCGCGCTGCGCGCCGACGTCGGCATGGTCTTCCAGTCGTTCAACCTCTTCGCCCACAAGACCGTCCTCGCCAATGTCACCCTCGGCCAGATCAAGGTCCGCAAGAAGGACCGCAAGAAGGCCGAGGAACGCGCCCGCGCCCTGCTTGAGCGGGTCGGCGTGGCCAACCAGGCGGACAAGTACCCGGCGCAGCTCTCCGGCGGACAGCAGCAGCGCGTCGCGATCGCCCGCGCGCTCGCCATGGACCCCAAGGTGATGCTGTTCGACGAGCCGACCTCGGCGCTCGACCCGGAGATGATCAACGAGGTCCTGGAGGTCATGCGGCAGCTGGCCAAGGACGGCATGACGATGGTGGTCGTCACCCACGAGATGGGCTTCGCCCGCTCGGCGGCCAATCGTGTGGTCTTCATGTCCGACGGCCGGATCGTCGAGGAGACCACGCCCGACGAGTTCTTCAGCAACCCGCGCAGCGAGCGCGCCAAGGACTTCCTGTCGAAGATCCTCAAGCACTGACCCGCACCGTACCCCCACCCGAAACCCGTACCCGTACCCGCACCACCGTGGAGTGAAGACCATGAACCCGCACAGGAACCGCAGGATCACCGTCGCCGCGGCCGCCGCGGTCGTCCTCGCCTTCACCGGCGCCGCGTGCAGCGACGACGGTGGCGGCGGCGGGGGCGGCGACGACAAGATCACCGTCGGGATCAAGTTCGACCAGCCCGGCCTCGGCCTGAAGACGCCTGACGGCAAGTACACGGGCTTCGATGTCGACGTCGCGACGTACGTCGCGAAGGAACTCGGCCACGATCCGTCCGACATCGTCTGGAAGGAGGCGAAGAGCGCCGACCGCGAGACGCTGCTCCAGCGCGGCGACGTGGACTTCATCGCGGCCACCTACTCGATCAACGAGAAGCGGCAGGAGAAGGTCGACTTCGCCGGTCCCTACCTCCTCGCCCACCAGGACGTGCTGATCCGCGCGGACGACAACACCATCACCAAGCCCACCGACCTCAACAACAAGAAGCTCTGCTCGGTCACCGGCTCGACCTCCGCCCAGAACGTCAAGACGAAGATCGCCCCGAACGCCCAGCTCCAGGAGTACGGCGGCTACTCCGAGTGCCTCACCGGCCTGGAGAACGGCGTGATCGACGCCCTGACCACCGACGACTCGATCCTGGCCGGCTTTGCCGCGCAGCCCGAGTTCAAGGGCAAGTTCAAGCTCGGCGGCTTCAAGCTGAGCAACGAGAACTACGGCATCGGCGTCCAGAAGGGCAGCGAACTCAAGGACCAGATCAACAAGGCCCTGGAGAAGATGGTCGCCGACGGATCCTGGCAGGCCGCCGTGGACAAGAACCTCGGCCCCGCCGGTTACCAGAACGAACCCGCCCCCAAGATCGGCGTCATCGTCCAGTGAGCAGGCCGCCGTGTTCGACTTCCTCGAGGGCTACGACATCCTGGGCGCCTTCTGGACCACCATCCAGCTGACGTTCTACTCCGCCATAGGCTCCCTCATCTGGGGAACGCTGCTGGCCGCCATGCGCGTCAGCCCCGTTCCCCTCATGCGGGGCTTCGGCACCGTCTACGTCAACATCGTCCGCAACATCCCGCTCACCGTCATCATCGTCTTCACCTCGCTCGGCCTCTTCCAGACCCTCGGAGTCAGCCTCGGCGCCAAGGACTTCACGGCCATCAACTTCCGGCTCGCCGTCCTCGGCCTCACCGCCTACACCTCCGCCTTCGTCTGCGAGGCCCTGCGCTCCGGCATCAACACCGTGCCCCTGGGCCAGGTCGAGGCCGCCCGCGCCATCGGCCTGAACTTCACCCAGACCCTGCGCCTCATCGTGCTGCCGCAGGCCTTCCGCTCGGTCGTCGGCCCCCTCACCAACGTCCTCATCGCCCTCACCAAGAACACCACCGTCGCCGCCGCCATCGGCGTCGCCGAAGCCGCGCTCCTGATGCGCGAGATGATCGAGAACGAGGCGCAGCTGCTGCTCATCTCCGCGATCTTCGCCTTCGGCTTCATCTGCCTCACCCTGCCCACCGGACTGTTCCTCGGCTGGGTCGCCAAGAAGGTGGCGGTGAAGCGATGAAGGAGAAGCCCACCGTCCTCTACGACGCCCCCGGGCCGCGCTCACGCCGGCGCAACGTGCTCTACACCGCGCTCTTCCTGGTGGCCCTGGCCGCCGTGGTCTGGTGGGTGGTGCAGAGCCTCGCCGACAAGGACCAGCTCACCTGGGACAAGTGGAAGCCCTTCTTCACCGACTCCCGGGTCTGGAGCACCTACCTCCTCCCGGCCCTGCAGAACACCGTCATCGCCGCCGCCCTCGCCATGGTGATCGCGCTGCCGCTCGGCGCGCTGTTCGGCATCGCCCGGCTCTCCGACCACACCTGGGTACGGGCGACGGCCGGCACCGTCGTGGAGTTCTTCCGCGCCATCCCCGTACTGATCCTGATGCTCTTCGCCAACGCCGCCTACTCGGAGTTCACCGACGTCAGCCCCGAGAACCGGCCGCTGTACGCGGTCGTCACCGGCCTCGTGCTCTACAACTCCTCGGTCCTCGCCGAGGTCGTCCGGGCCGGCATCCTCGCCCTGCCCGGCGGCCAGACCGACGCCGCCAAGGCGATCGGCATGCGCAAGGGCCAGACCATGGCGTACGTGCTGCTCCCGCAGTCCGTCACCGCGATGCTGCCCGCACTGGTCAGCCAGCTCGTCGTCATCGTCAAGGACACCGCGCTCGGCGGCGCGATGCTCGGCTTCTCGGAACTCCTCGCCTCCGTGCGCCCGATGAGCGCGAACTACGGCGCGAACACGATCGCCTCGTTCACCATCGTGGCCGTCGTCTTCGTGATCCTCAACTTCCTCCTCACCACCTTCGCCTCCTGGCTGGAGGGCCGGCTGCGCCGCGGCAAGCGCTCCACCGGAGCCGTCGTCGGAGTGGAGGCGGTGGAGGAGCTCGCCGTACCCGGCGAACACCCGCCGGGCGGCGGGGAACGGCCCTGAGTCCGTACGAACGACGCCGCGCCCCGGATGCTCGCCCCGGGGCGCTCCCGCGCCCAGAATCGGGGCATGACCGCTGCGCCCCCGCCGCCCACCCGTACCGACCGGCTGCTCGCCGCCCTCGCCGGGATCCTCGCCGGATACGGCGGGCTCGCGGTCGCCGCGCTCGTGGCCGTCGTGGTGCGGCCCGAGGCCGGGCCGGTGCCCGCCGTCGGCGACGCCGTCGTCGACCGCACCCCGGCCGGGGTCAAGGACTGGGCGATCCGCACCTTCGGCGAGAGCGACAAGGCGGTCCTGGAATTCGGCATCCTGGTGCTGCTCGCGCTGATCGCCGCCGGTCTCGGTCTGCTCGCCCTGCGCCGCCGGGCCGCCGCCCTCGCCGGCGTGGGGCTGCTCGGCGCGCTCGGGGTGCTCGCCGCCGTCACCCGGCCCGACTCCACCTCCGCCGGCGACGCGCTGCCCTCGCTGGCCGGCGCGGCCACCGCCGCCGCCCTGCTGTACGTCCTGATCGCCCGGCTCACCCGGCCGCGCCCCGCCGCGGCGCCCCGCACCGACCGGCGCGGCTTCCTGCTCGCCGGGGCCGGCGTGGCCGCCGGCGCCACCGCGGCCACCTTCCTGGCCCGCAGCCTGGGCTCCACCCGCTCCGAGCACGCCGCCGCCTCCCGCAGCGCGCTGCGGCTGCCCCGGCCCGCCTCGCCCGCCCCCGCCGTACCGCCCGGCGCCCAGCTCCCGGTCGAGGGCATCAGCCCCTTCGTCACCCCGAACAAGGACTTCTACCGGGTCGACACCGCGCTCGTCGTCCCGCGCGTCGACGCCGACACCTGGAAGCTGCGCATCCACGGCAGCGGCGTACCGCAGGTGCGGGTCTTCACCCTGCCCGAGCTGCTGCGCCGCGAGGTCGTCGAACGCGACATCACCCTCGCCTGCGTCTCCAACGAGGTCGGCGGCTCCCTCGTCGGCAACGCCCGCTGGCTCGGTGTCCGCCTCGACGGCCTGCTCCGCGAGTGCGGGGTCCGCCCGCCCTCGCGGGGCGGACCCGCCGACCAGCTCGTCGCCCGCTCCGTCGACGGCATGACCATCGGCACCCCCGTCGAGGACGTCATGGACGGCCGCGACGCGCTCCTCGCCTTCGGCATGAACGGCGAGCCGCTGCCCTTCGCGCACGGCTTCCCCGTCCGCATGGTCGTCCCCGGCCTGTACGGCTACGTCTCCGCCTGCAAGTGGCTGAGCTCCCTGGAGCTCACCACCTTCGCCGCGTACGACGCCTACTGGGTGCCGCGCGGCTGGTCCGCACAGGCCCCGATCAAGACCCAGTCCCGCATCGACACCCCCCGGCCCCTCGCCAGGATCACCGCGGGCACCCGGCCGGTCGCCGTCGCCGGCGTCGCCTGGGCCCAGCACCGGGGCGTCTCCCGGGTCCAGGTACGGGTCGACGACGGGCCCTGGCAGGACGCCGAGCTCGGCGCCGAGGACGGCCGCGACACCTGGCGCCAGTGGGTCCACCGCTGGCCCGCCACCCCCGGCAAGCACACCCTCACGGTGCGCGCCACCGACGGCACCGGCGCCGTGCAGACCGACCGCCGCGCCGACGTCATGCCGGACGGGGCGACCGGCCTGCACTCCGTGAAGGTCACCGTCACGGAGGACTGAGCGGCGCCGGCACCTGGTGGCCGAAGCGCCCCCGCCCACGGCGGGCTGCCCGCCGGTGCCGGGCCGCGCCCGGCGGCCCCGGCGCGTGAGCGCCTCGCACTGGCCTGGCGGCAGCGGTACGCCCCGCCCACCACCGAACCGGCGGCCCCGGGCCCACCGCCGGTGGCACGGCACCGGCGCGACTCGTCGACGGCGGGCGTCCGGGGAACACCGGCCCGCGGTGCCCGGCCGGGCCGCGCCCGGCGCCCCCCCCCGGCGCGGTACCCCGGCCGCGACCCCCTGCTGCCCCGCTCCGAAGGATGCCGCCCCGGCCCGGACGGCGCACCATGAGGACTATGGACGGCACACCCGGACTCGGCGAGGTCAGCCTCGGGGAGGTCAGCGCGCCGGGCCGCGTCGCCGGGCCCGACGAGGGCATCAGCACCGCCGAACTGGCCCTCGCCACCCGCAACCACGGCCTGCCGCTCGAAGCGCTCGCCCACGACACCAGCCCGCCCGGCCTGCACTACGTCCTGGTGCACTACGACATCCCCGCCACCGACCCCGACGTCTGGCGGCTCGACCTCGACGGCCACGTCGACCACCCGCTCTCGCTCGACCTCGCGGCGCTCCGCGCCCGCCCCGCCGTCACCCACCGGGTCACCCTGGAGTGCGCGGGCAACGGCCGGGCCCGCCTCACGCCCCGCCCGGTCAGCCAGCCCTGGCTGGCCGAGGCCGTCGGCACCGCCGACTGGACCGGCGTCCCGCTGGCCGCCCTGCTCGCCGAGGCGGGCCCGCGGGCCGGCGCGGTCGAGGCGGTCTTCACCGGCGCCGACCACGGCGTGGAACGCGGTGTCGAGCAGGACTACCGGCGCAGCCTCCCGCTCGGCCAGGCCGCCGACCCGGACCGCGGCGTCCTCGTCGCGTACGCCATGAACGGCGCCCCGCTGCCGCCCCAGCACGGGCACCCGCTGCGCCTGGTCGTGCCCGGCTGGTACGGCATGGCCTCGGTGAAGTGGCTCCGCTCGGTCACCGTCACCGACACCCCCTTCACCGGCTTCCAGCAGGCCGTCGCGTACCGCTACCGGGGCGTCACCGAGGATCCGGACGACCCGGGCGAGCCGGTGACCCTGATCGCCCCGCGCGCCCTGATGATCCCGCCCGGCTTCCCCGACTTCATGACCCGGGCCCGCGTCGTCCGCCCCGGCCCGGTGCCGCTGGCCGGCCGCGCCTGGTCCGGGCACGGCCCCGTGGTCCGGGTCGAGCTCAGCGCCGACGGCGAGCAGAGCTGGACGGACGCCGAGGTCACCGCCGACCCGGACCGGCCCTGGGCCTGGGCGGCCTGGCGGGCGGGCTGGACGGCGACCCCGGGCACGTACCTCCTCAGCGTCCGCGCCACCGACGCCACCGGCCGCACCCAGCCGCTCACCGCCCCCTGGAACCGCGGCGGCTTCGGGAACAACCTGGTGCAGCGTGTCGAGGTGCACTGCCTGGCGGAGTGACCCGTCCCACCCGGTCGCCGCCGCGGGGGTGTCCGTGCGGCCGGATAGAGTCGACCGGGACCGACCGTCACCGCGGGCCGGACACCGCAGGCCAGACACCGCAGCACCGAGGAGCATTCCGTGACCGACCCGGAGACCACCGCCGCCCTGCAGCAGCAGATCGCCCGGGAGCTGGAGGTCGGCGAGACCTTCGACCCGAATGCGGAGATCGAGCGCCGGGTGGCCTT
The DNA here is from genome assembly GCF_041270065.1 of Streptomyces fradiae. Lineage (NCBI taxonomy): Bacteria > Bacillati > Actinomycetota > Actinomycetes > Kitasatosporales > Streptomycetaceae > Streptomyces > Streptomyces fradiae. Next base: position 7,395,377 of record NZ_CP065958.1, read on the forward strand.
CCTCGCCGAGCGCCTCACCTCCACCGGTCTGCGCTCCCTGGTCCTCGGCATCAGCGGCGGCGTCGACTCCACCACCGCGGGCCGGCTCTGCCAGCTGGCCGTCGAGCGGGCCCGGGCTGCCGGCCACGAGGCCGTGTTCTACGCGATGCGGCTGCCCTACGGCGTCCAGGCCGACGAGCACGACGCCCAGCTCGCCCTCGGCTTCATCGAGGCCGACCAGGTCCTCACCGTGGACGTGAAGCCCGCCAGCGACGCCGCCCTCGACGCGGCCCTGGCCGCCGGCGTCTCCTTCCGCGACGCGCACCACCAGGACTTCGTCCAGGGCAACATCAAGGCCCGCCAGCGGATGATCGCCCAGTACGCGGTGGCCGGCGCGCACGACGGCCTCGTGGTCGGCACCGACCACGCCGCCGAGGCGGTCTCCGGCTTCTTCACCAAGTACGGCGACGGCGCCGCCGACCTCGTCCCGCTCACCGGTCTCACCAAGCGCCGGGTGCGCGCGGTCGCGGCCGAGCTCGGCGCCCCCGCCGAGCTGGTGTGGAAGACCCCGACGGCCGACCTGGAGACCCTGGACCCGGGCAAGCCCGACGAGGACGCGCTCGGCGTGACGTACGACGAGATCGACGACTTCCTGGAGGGCAAGCCGGTCGGCGAGGCCGCCTTCGACGCGATCGTGCGCCGCTACCGGCTCACCGACCACAAGCGCAGCCTGCCGATCGCGCCCTGAGGCCCCTGGGCCCCCGCCCCTCCGGGCACGGTCACCCGAGGGTGACAGCCGGGGGACCATCCGGCCGTTTCCGCGTGGCGGGGGCGGCCGGGCGCCCGGGCCGTGGTGCCCTGTGGGGACGTCAGCAGACGCCCCACCGAAGGGAGATCACCCGTGTTGTTCGGCAGCACCACGGCATTCAGCAGCTTCTCGGTCGACGACCTCGACGCGGCCCGCGCCTTCTACGGCGACACCCTCGGCCTCCAGGCCGACGTGGAGGGCACCGGGGAGATGCGGATGCTGTTCCTCACCCTCGCCGGCGGCGCGAGGGTCATGGTCTACCCGAAGGGCGACGCGCACAGCCCGGCGAGCTTCACCGTCCTGAACTTCCAGGTCGACGACATCGACGTCGCCGTCGACGCCCTCGCCGACAAGGGCGTCGAGTTCCAGCGCTACGAGGGCTTCGAGTTCGACGCGAAGGGCATCTGCCGGGACGAGCGCGGGCCCGCCATCGCCTGGTTCACCGACTCCGCGAAGAACGTCATCGCGGTGCTCCAGCGCTGATCCGCCGCTTCCGGCCCCACGGCCTTCCGGACCTTGGGCGGCGTGCGCCCCCGTCATGTGATCCACTGTCCTGGCGGGGGCGCACACGAACAGGAGCCGTACGCCGTGTCCACGTACCGTCAGCCGGAACTCGTCCTCACCGACCGCCACTACACCGTCCCCCTCGACCACGCCCGCCCCGACGGCGAGACGATCGAGCTGTACGGACGCGAGGTCGTCGCGAGGGACAAGGCCGACCGCAACGACCTGCCCTGGCTGCTGTACCTGGAGGGCGGCCCCGGCTTCGGCGCCCGCCGCTTCATCGGCCCGCAGGCCTGGCTCGGGCGCGCCGTGCGCGAGTTCCGCGTGCTGCTCCTGGACCAGCGCGGCACCGGCCGCTCCACCCCCGCCAACCGGCAGACCCTGCCGCTCCGCGGCACTCCGCGCGGGCAGGCCGCCTATCTGGCCCACTTCCGCGCCGACTCCATCGTCAAGGACTGCGAACTGATCCGCCGCGAGCTGACCGGCGGCGCCCCGTGGACCGTCCTCGGCCAGAGCTTCGGCGGTTTCTGCGCCACCCACTACCTCTCCACCGCGCCCGAGGGCCTCGCCACCGTCCTCATCACCGGAGGCCTGCCCTCGCTCGGCGCCACCGCCGACGAGGTCTACCGGGCCGCGTACCCCAGGATCCTGCGCAAGAACGAGGCGCACTACGCCCGTTACCCCGACGACGTCGAGCGGGTCCGGGCGATCGTCGCGCACCTGCAGGAACGGCCCGCCGCCCTGCCCGGCGGCGGCACCCTCACCCCCGAGGCCTTCCAGTCCCTCGGCATCCTCCTCGGTACCGGCCAGGGCACCCACCAGCTCCATCTGCTCCTGGAGGACGCCTTCGTCCCCACCCCCGCCGGCCCCGCGCTCTCCGACGCCTTCCTGGAAGCCGTCCGGGCCCAGCTCTCCTTCGCCGGACACCCGCTCTACGCCGTGCTCCACGAGGCCATCTACGCCCAGGGTCCGGGCCACGGCCACGGCGCCACGGACTGGGCCGCCGAGCGGGTCCGCGCCGAGTTCCCCGCCTTCGACGCGGCCAAGGCGCTCACCGGCGACGGACCGGTCATGCTCACCGGCGAGAGCATCCACCCCTGGCACTTCGCCACCGACCCGGCGCTCGCCCCGCTGCGCGAGACCGCCGAGCACCTGGCCGCCCGCGCCGACTGGGCGCCGCTCTACGACCCGGCCCGGCTCGCCGCCAACGAGGTGCCGGTCGCCGCCGCCGTCTACCACGACGACATGTACGTGGACACCGCCCACTCCCTGCGCACCGCCCGGACCATCCGGGGCCTGCGCACCTGGGTCACCGACGAGTTCGAGCACGACGGCGTCCGGGCCGGCGGCCCGCGCGTCCTCGACCGGCTCCTCGCCCTGGTCCGCGACGAGGTCTGAGCGCGGCGACGGCCCCGGGCGCGGGTGGCGGAACCGGTCGCTCCGCGCCGGGGTCCGCCGCCCGCGCCCGGGGATAGGATGCGCGCGCAATCGGTGAGCAATCGGCGATCGCCCGCCGCCCGTTCGAGCACCTGGGGGACCGTTGGCCGCAGGGGGACCGGTGACACCCGGCGGGATCCCCGTGCCGTCGTCCGGACGCGAGCTGAAGTTCCGCGCCCTGACGGCCCGGCTGCGCCAGGGCATGCTGGACGGCACCTGGCCGCCGGGCAGCAAACTGCCCACCGAGCGCGCCCTCGCCGCCGACACCGGCGTCTCCGTGACGACGGTCCGCCGCGCGTACGAGGAGCTGGTCGCCCTCGGCCTGGTCGAACGCCGCCAGGGCGCGGGCACCTTCGCCGCCGCGCACCCCGAGGAACCGCGCGGCGGCCGCACCGTGGTCGGCGTCCTCGTCCCCGACACCGCCTTCTACTACCCCCGGGTGCTGCACGGCATCGAGCAGGAACTCACCGCCGCCGGAGCCCGGTTGGTCCTCGCCTGCTCCCACTACGACCCTGCCGAGGAGGACGCCGCCGTCGCCCGGCTGCTCGGCTCCGGCGTCCACGGACTGCTCCTCGTGCCCACCCTGCACACCGCCACCGACCCGGGCCGGCGCGCCGAGGAACTGCTCGCTCTGCCCGTGCCCGCCGTCCTCGTCGAACGGCGGCTCGCCGCCCACGGACCCGGCGACCCCACCGAACACGTCTGCACCGACCACGAGGGCGGCGCCTACGACGCCGTGCGGCACCTGCGCGGCCTCGGCCACCGCCGGCTCGGCCTCCTGGTCCGCTCCGACGCCCCCACCACCGCACCCCTCGAGTCCGGCTTCGCCCGCGCCGTCGCCGACCTGCACCTGCCCGCACCGCACTGCGAGCGCGCGACCATGGGCGAGTGGCACGCCGACCGCGCCGACGCCGCCGTCGCCGCGCTGCGCGCCGCCCGGGTCACCGCCGCGCTCTGCTTCGGCGACCGCGAGGCCGCGCTCGTGCTCGCCGCCGCCCGCCGCGCCGGGCTCAGGGTCCCCGACGACCTCGCCCTGATCTCGTACGACAACGAGCTCGCCGATGTCGCCGAGACCCCGCTGACCGCCGTCTCCCCGCCCAAGTTCCAGGTCGGCCGGCTCGCCGCGCAGATCCTGCTGCGCCGCCTCGCCGAGGGCGACGCCTCCCCGCTGCACCAGGTGCAGCTGCGGCCCCGGCTCGTGGTCCGCGCCTCCTGCGGCGCCGCGCCCGCCGCCGTATCCGCTGCCGGACTCGCCGCCGGTGCGCACAAAAGTCCAAGCGGTGCTCACTGATTGCTCATGGCTGCGCTGCGGTCCGCCGGGATAGAAATCCGTCCGAGCCCCCGGCCCCTCGACGGGCGGCTCACCGCGCCGAGAGAGGACGGACATGACCACCCACGTCGAGAACGAGATCGCGAGCCAGCCCGACTGCTGGCGGCGGGCCGCCGAACTCGCCGCCGAGCGGGCCGACCCGCTGCCCCGGACGGGCGAGCGGATCGCCGTCGTCGGCTGCGGCACCTCGTACTTCATCGCCCGCGCCTACGCCGCGCTGCGCGAGTCCCTCGGCGCCGGCGAGACCGATGCCTTCCCGGCTTCCGACCCGACCCCGCTCGGCCGCGGCTACGACCGGATCGTCGCCCTCACCCGCTCCGGCACCACCACCGAGGTCGCCGGACTCCTCGCCCGCGCCGCCGGCCTGATCCCCACCGTCGCCCTCACCGGTGTCCCCGACAGCCCGGCCGGCCACCACGCCGACGCCGTCGTCGACCTCGGCTTCGCCGACGAACGCTCCGTCGTCCAGACCCGGTTCGCCACCACCGCGCTGCAACTCCTGCGCGCCGCGCTCGGCGTCGACCTCGGCCCCTCCATCGCCGACGCCGAACTCGCCCTGTACGAGCCGCTGCCCACCGCCTGGGAGAAGCACGGCCAGTTCACCTTCCTCGGCACCGGCTGGACCGTCGGCCTCGCCGACGAGGCCGCGCTCAAGCTGCGCGAGGCGGCCCGCGCCTGGACCGAGTCGTACCCGGCGATGGAGTACCGCCACGGCCCCATCAGCATCAGCGACCCCGGCAGCCTGGTCTGGTGCCTCGGCCCGGTCCCGCCCGGCCTCGCCGACGAAGTCGACGCCACCGGCGCCCAGTTCGTCGCCGACGCCGTCGACCCGGTGGCCGGCCTGGTGCGCGCCCAGCGCCTCGCCGTCGCCCTCGCCGCCCGCCGCGGCCTCAACCCCGACCGCCCGCGCAACCTGACCCGCTCGGTGATCCTCGCCGGCGCCCGGTAGCGCCTGTTCTACGGATCACGGCGGGGCCCGGCTCGTATCCTGCCCCCATGAGCGAGAACAGCGAGAACAGCGAGAACGGCGAGAACAGCCAGAACACCGAACAGGCCCAGCCGCTGGCCGAGATGCCCGCCGACTGGCAGCGCGCGCTCGCCGTCGTCGCCCACCCCGACGACCTGGAGTACGGCTGCGCCGCCGCCGTCGCCGGCTGGACCGACCAGGGCAAGGAGGTCGGCTACCTCCTGGTCACCCGCGGCGAGGCCGGCATCGACACCCTCGACCCGGCCACCTGCGCCCCGCTGCGCGAACGCGAGCAGCGCGAGAGCGCCGCGATCGTGGGCGTGACGAGCGTGGAGTTCCTCGACCACCGCGACGGCGTCGTCGAGTACGGGCTCGGGCTGCGCCGTGACATCGCCGCCGCGATCCGCCGGCACCGGCCGGAACTGGTCATCACCCTCAACCACCGCGACACGTGGGGCCCCGAGCCCGGCGGCTTCTGGAACACCCCCGACCACAAGGCCGTCGGCCGCGCCGTCCTCGACGCGGCCGCCGACGCGGGCAACCGCTGGATCTTCCCCGAACTCACCGAGCAGGGCCTGGACCCCTGGAACGGGGTCCGCTGGGTCGCCGTCGCCGGTTCGAACCTGCCCACCCACGCCGTCGACGCCGGCCCCGGCCTGGAGCGTGCCACCCGCTCGCTGCGCGCCCACCGCACCTACATCGAGGCGCTGACCGACCAGGACGTCGACACGTACTGCCGCTCGTTCGTCGCGGAGTCCACCGGACGGGCCGCGGCCCGCTTCGGCGGCCGTCCGGCCGTCGCGTTCGAGGTGTTCCCCCGCTAGGGCGGTCACGCGGCGAACGCGGCCCGGCCGCGCCTACATGTTCGGGTCGGGCCGCAGCACCGCGAACGGCGCGCCGAACGGGTCCGTGAACCAGGCGAGCCGGCCGACGTCCGGGACGTCCGAGGGCGGCAGCAGCACCGAGCCGCCGTTCTCCTGCACCGTCACCGAGGTGCGGTCCGCGTCCGCCACCATGAAGTACGGCACCCACATCGACTTGTCCATGCCCTCCTGGCGCGGCGCCGCCCCTCCGAACGAGGCGTCCTGGGGCTCGCCCTCGGCGGTCAGCAGCACCCGGTACGTCATGCCCGAGGACTCCATCTCCTGCCAGCGCCAGCCGAACAGGCCCTGGTAGAAGCCGAGGGTGGTCTCCGGGTCGGGCACGTGCAGCTCGACCCAGACCAGGGTGTCGTTCTGCGAGGTGCGCTCCAGGCCCTTGACGGTGTTCGGCTGCCACACCGCGAACTGGGCGCCCGCCGGGTCGGTCAGCGAGGCCATCCGCCCCGCGTCCATCACGTCGAACGCCGCCGCGCGCACCGTCCCGCCCGCCTTCTCCGCCGCCTGCGCGGTCGCCTCCGCGTCCGGGGTCTGGAAGTAGACCGTCCAGGCGCTGCTCGCGCCCTCCTCCGTCAGCGGGCCGAGCGCCGCGACGGTCTTGCCGTCCTGCTGGAAGAAGCCGTAGCCACCGGCGTCGGGTCCCGCCGAGGCGAAGTCCCAGCCGAAGACCCGGCCGTAGAACTGGGCGGCGGCGGCCGTGTCCGGGCTGCCGAGGTCGAGCCAGTCGGGGGAGCCGGTGATGAAGTCCGTACCGAGCATGGGGTGGGTCCCGTCCTTCCGGGTGGGAGGCCGCGCGGTGCCGTGGGCGCCGTACGGGGCCGGGGTTTCCGGCCACCATGGCCGATCCTCGCCCTCGGCCGGGGCGGGCGCAGCCCCGCCCGCCGGGTTTCATCCGCACGGCGCAGCGCACCGGCCCCGGGTGCACGCCCGGAAGGGGGTGCGGGTTCCCTCGGGTCGGCGCCAGGTCCCGACCCGGCGCCGACCCGACGCCCCTCAGGCGCCCCGCGCGCCCGCGCCCTCCGCCACCCGCCGGTCCAGGTCCGTCATCAGGAGGTCGGCGTTGATCGCGGCCGCCGCGCGGTAGCCGCCACTGGCCGCGTTCACGACCTGTTCGAAGGGGCCGATCGCGTTTCCGGCGGCCCAGACGCCCGGGACGGAGGTGCGGCCGGAGTCGTCGATGGTGACGAAGCGGCCGAGAGGGGTCTCGTGGGTGTCGGCGCCGAGGGCGGTGAGAAGGCCGTCGCGGGGGACGGTGCGGGTGCCGACGAAGAGGATCTCGCGGGGGACGATCCGGCCGTCGGCCATCCGCACGCCGGTCAGCCGGTCGTCCTCGACGACGATCCCGGCGACCTCGCCGGTCACCACCGTGACCCCGGCCGCCGCGAGCCGGGCCGTGTCCTCGGGGGAGGGCTCGGGGGCGGTGTGGAGGAAGAGCGTGACGTCGGGGGACCACTGGGAGACCATCAGGGCCTGGTGGGCCGGCATCACGGGGTGGGCGAGCACACCGAAGGCCCGGTCGCGCACCTCCCAGCCGTGGCAGTACGGGCAGTGGATGACGTCCCGGCCCCAGCGCTCGGCCACCCCGGCCAGGTCGGGCAGCTCGTCCACCAGGCCCGTGGTGACGACGAGCCGCCGCGCCCGCACCCGGCGCCCGTCCGCCAGGTCCACCGCGAAGCCCTCGCCGGGCGCCGGCGTCGGCGTCGCGGCGGTGACCAGGCCCTTCGTCCACTCCACCCCGTACGCGGCGATCTCCTCGCGTCCGGTCGCCAGGAGCTCGGCCGGGCTCGTGCCGTCGAGGCCGAGATAGCCCTGCATATGGGCGGCGGGAGCGTTGCGCGGCTCTCCCGCGTCGACGACCAGGGTGCGGCGGCGGGCCCGGCCCAGGACCAGGGCCGCGCTCAGGCCGGCCGCGCCGCCGCCGACCACCACCACGTCGTACTCGTCCTCGTACGCGAATCCGTTCTCGTGCTGCGAGCTGTGTGCGTTCATGCCGCGAGGATCGCCGGGCCCGCACCCGCTTGACAAACAAAGTTGCCGTTTCTGCAATGAAGAGCATGACCGCTGACGACCACACCGCTGACGACCGCACCGGCGACGACCGCATCGACGACGTCCTCACCGAGGTCGGCCCCCGCCTGCGCCGCATCCGCCGCGAGCGCGACGCCACCCTGGCCGACCTCTCCGCCTCCACCGGCATCTCCGTGAGCACCCTCTCCCGCCTGGAGTCGGGGCAGCGCAAGCCCAGCCTGGAGCTGCTGCTCCCGATCGCCCGCGCCCACCAGGTCCCGCTCGACGAGCTCGTCGGCGCGCCCCCGGTCGGCGACCCCCGGGTGAAGGCCAAGCCGATCCGCCGCCACGGCCGCACCCTGTACCCGCTCACCCGCCAGCCCGGCGGCCTCCAGGCGTACAAGGTGCTCCAGGAGCCCGGTGCCGAGCAGCCCGATCCCCGGGTGCACGAGGGCTACGAGTGGCTGTACGTGCTCTCCGGGCGGCTGCGCCTGGTGCTCGGCGACCACGACGTGGAGCTGGGCGCCGGCGAGGCGGCGGAGTTCGACACCCGGGTGCCGCACTGGTTCGGCCCGGCGGGGGACCGGCCGGTGGAGTTCCTGAGCCTGTTCGGCCCGCAGGGCGAGCGGATGCATGTACGGGCCCGGCCGAAGAAGTCCTGAGAGCCTGTTCCCCACGGCCCAAGCGACCGCTTAGTATGCGGTCGACCGCGCAGGACGCACGACGGCACGTGGAGGCCCCCGATGCAGGCATGGCGAGTGCACGAGAACGGCGAGCCGGGCGAGGTGATGCAGCTCGACGAGGTCGCGGCGCCCGAGCCCGGGCCGGGGCAGGTGCTCCTGAAGGTCCGGGCCACCGGCCTCAACTTCCCCGACGCGCTGCTCTGCCGCGGCCAGTACCAGGTGCGGCCCCCGCTGCCCTTCACCCCCGGCGTGGAGATCTGCGCCGAGACCGAGGACGGCCGCCGGGTCATCGCCACCCCCGCCCTCCCGTACGGCGGTCTCGCCGGGTACGCCGTCGCCGACGCCGCCGCGCTGCTCCCCGCGCCGGAGGCCCTGGACGACGCCGAGGCCGCCGCCCTGCACATCGGCTACCAGACCGGGTGGTTCGGGCTGCACCGCAGGGCCGCCCTGAAGGAGGGCGAGACGCTGCTCGTGCACGCCGCCGCGGGCGGCGTGGGCAGCGCCGCCGTCCAGCTCGGCAAGGCGGCCGGCGCCACCGTCATCGGCGTCGTCGGCGGCGCCGACAAGGCCGCCGTGGCCCGCGAGCTGGGCTGCGACACGGTCGTCGACCGGCACGCCGAGGACGTCGTCGCGGCCGTCAAGGAGGCCACCGGCGGCCGCGGCGCCGACGTGATCTACGACCCGGTCGGCGGCGCGGCCTACCAGCAGTCCGCCAAGCTGGTCGCCTTCGAGGGCCGGATCGTCGTCGTCGGCTTCGCCAGCGGCACCGTGCCCGCCCCCGCCCTCAACCACGCCCTGGTGAAGAACTACTCGATCCTGGGCCTGCACTGGGGCTTGTACAACCTCAAGGACCCGGCCGCCGTCCTGCGCTGCCACGAGACCCTGACCGAGCTCGCCGCCAAGGGCCGGATCAAGCCGTACGTGAGCGAGCGGGTGCCCTTCGCGGGCGCCGCCGACGCCGTGCAGCGGCTCTCCGAGGGCGTCACCACCGGCCGGCTCGTCGTCCTCCCGGAAGGAGCCCGCGCATGAGCGGAGACAAGGCCCTGGCCCCCGACGCCGCCGAACTCCTCGACCGCACCCGCCGGTTGCTCGCCGAGCACCCGCCCGCCACCACCGACCGCACCGACTTCCTGCGTGCCCGCTTCGACGCCGGCCTCGCCTGGGTGCACTACCCGGTGGGCCTCGGCGGACTCGGCGCCCCGCGCTCCCTGCAGGCCGTCGTCGACGCCGAACTCGCCGCCGCAGGCGCCCCCGACAACGACCCCCGCCGGATCGGCATCGGCCTCGGCATGGCCGCCCCCACCCTCCTCGAATTCGGCTCCGACGCCGTCAAGGAGCGCTTCCTGAAGCCGCTCTGGGTCGGCGAGGAGGTCTGGTGCCAGCTCTTCAGCGAGCCCGGCGCCGGCTCCGACCTCGCCGCGCTCGGCACCCGCGCCGTCCGCGACGGCGAGGACTGGGTGATCAACGGGCAGAAGGTGTGGACCTCCAGCGCCCATGTGGCCCGCTGGGCGATCCTCATCGCCCGCACCGACCCCGACCTGCCCAAGCACCGCGGCATCACGTACTTCGTCTGCGACATGACCGACCCCGGCGTAGAGGTCCGGCCGCTGCGCCAGATCACCGGCGAGGCCGAGTTCAACGAGGTCTTCCTCACGAACGTGCGCATCCCCGACGCCCACCGCCTCGGCGAGGTCGGCGACGGCTGGCGGGTCGCCCAGACCACCCTCATGAACGAGCGGGTCTCCATCGGCGGCGCCCGCATCCCCCGCGAGGGCGGCATGATCGGCAAGGCCGCCGCCACCTGGCGGGCCCGCCCCGAGCTGCGCACCCACGACCTGCACCGGCGGCTGCTCGACCTGTGGGTGGACGCCGAGGTCGCCCGGCTCACCGGCGAACGCCTCCGCCAGCAGCTGGTGGCCGGCCAGCCCGGACCCGAGGGCAGCGCGATGAAGCTCGGCTTCGCCCGGCTCAACCAGGCCATCAGCGCCCTGGAGGTCGAACTCCTCGGCGACGAGGGCCTGTTGTACGGCGACTGGACGATGGTCCGGCCCGATCTCGTCGACTTCACCGGCCGCGACGCGGGCTACCGCTATCTGCGCGCCAAGGGCAACTCGATCGAGGGCGGCACCACCGAGGTGCTGCTCAACATCGTGGCCGAGCGGGTCCTCGGACTGCCGCCCGAGCCCCGCAACGACAAGGACGTCGCCTGGAAGGACCTCGCCCGATGACCGAGACGCCGAAGCCGGTGGCCGCCCAGCTCGATCTGCTCTACTCCGAGGCCGAGGAGGACCTGCGCGCCGCCGTCCGCTCGCTGCTCGCCGACCGGGCGGACCCGCAGACGCTGCTCGCCCGGATCGAGGGCGAGGCCCCGTACCTCCCCGGTCTCTGGGACGCCCTCGCCGGCGGCATCGGCGCCGCCGGACTGCTCGTGCCCGAGAAGCTGGGCGGCCAGGGCGCGAGCCACCGCGAGGCCGCCGTGGTCCTGGAGGAGCTGGGCCGGGCCGTGACCCCCGCCCCGTACCTCACCAGTGCCGTCGTGGCGACCGAGACGCTGCTCGCGCTCGGCGCCGACGAGGGCGGCCCGGTCGCGGAACTCCTCGGCGCGCTCGCGGCCGGCGAGAAGACCGCCGTGCTCGCCGTGCCGCTGTCCACCGCGCCGGGCGCCGACCCGGTGACCGACGGTCCGGTGCCGGCCGTCGCCGACGCGGCCGCCGCCGACGTGCTGCTCGTGCCGCGCGCCGACGGGCTGTACGCCGTGCCGGCCGCCGAGGCCCGGATCACTCCGCAGGTGCCGCTCGACCTGACCCGTCCGCTGGCCGTCGTCGACACCACGGGCGTCGCCGGGACCCGGCTCGCCGGACCGGAGACCGGCGGGGCGGCGGTCCGGCGCGGGCTGCTCGCCGGTGCCGGGCTGCTCGCCTCCGAGCAACTCGGGCTCGCCGCCTGGTGCCTGGAGGAGACCGTCCGGCACACCAAGGAGCGCCACCAGTTCAACCGGCCGATCGGCTCCTTCCAGGCGCTCAAGCACCGGATGGCGCAGCTGTGGCTGGAGCTGGTGGGGGCCAGGGCGGTGGCCCGCGCCGCCGCCGACGCGCTGGCCACCGGCGCTCCGGACACCGAGCTGACCGTCGCCGTCGCCCAGGCGTACTGCGCGAAGGTCGCCGTGCACGCCGCCGAGGAGTGCGTCCAGCTGCACGGCGGCATCGGCATGACCTGGGAGCACCCGGCGCACCTGGCGCTGAAGCGGGCCAAGTCCGCGCAGACCGCGCTCGGTTCGGCCGGCCGGCACCGGGACGTGATCGCCGCCCTGGTCGACCTGCCCGCCCCGGGGTAAGGGGCGCCGGAGTCCACACCCCTCTATATACTGTTTAATTGCGAGGTATTCGCAATAGCAGTTGATCTTCAAGAGGGGTGTGGACTTCATGGCCGCCCGACCCGTCCGCCGTGCGACCGCCGCGATCCTCACGGGGGTGACGGCCCTCACCGCGGCGGCCTGCGCGAACCCCGACGGCGCCGGCAACGGCGCGGGCGGCCCCCGTGACTCCGCGGTCGTCGGCATCGCCGCCGAACCCGACACCCTCAGCCCGCTCCTCGGCTACGGCAAGGACGGCAACTCCAAGATCTTCGACGGGCTGCTCGCCCTCGACGCCGGCATGCGGCTGCGGCCCGCCCTCGCCACCGCACTGCCCACGGTCAGCGCCGACGGCCTCACCTACACGTACACGCTGCGCAAGGGCGTCACCTTCAGCGACGGCACGCCCTTCACCGCCCGCGACGTCGTCTTCACCTACCGGGCGGTGCTCGACCCGAAGACCAACAACCCGTCCCGCAGCGAACTCGACGCCCTCAAGGACGTGCGCGCCACCGGCGACGACACCGTCGTCTTCACCTTGAAGTACCCCTACGCGCCCTTCGCCCGGCGCACCGTCCTCGCCATCGCCCCCGAACACATCGCCGGCAAGCAGGACGTCAACAGCGGCCCCTTCACCACCCGCCCCATCGGCACCGGTCCATACATCCTCACCGGCTGGACCAGGGGCGAGAAGCTCACCTTCCGCGCCAACCCCCACTACTGGGGCGGCGCACCGGCGGTCGAGAAGTTCACCATGGCCGTCGTCAAGGACGACGACGTGCGCGCCACCCGGCTGCGCGCCGGCGACCTCGACGCCGCGATCCTGCCGCCGAACCTCGCCGCCGGATTCAGGGCCGACAAGACCCGGAAGGCGCACACCGCCACCACCTTCGACTACCGCACCGTGACCCTGCCCAGCCGCAACCGGGTCGCCGGCGACGTGGCCGTCCGCCGCGCCCTCGACCTCGCGGTCGACCGGCAGACCATGGTCGACAAGATCCTCGAAGGCGCCGGCAAACCCGCCTACGGCCCGGTGCCCACCGACAGCCCCTGGTTCGCGAAGGGCACCGAACGCCGCCACGACCTCGCCGGCGCCCGGAAGATCCTCGACGAGGCCGGCTGGAAGCCCGGCCCCGACGGCGTCCGCGTCAAGAACGGCGTCCGCGCCGCCTTCCCCCTCTGGTACCTCTCCGGCGACAAGCTCCGCCAGGACCACGCCCTCGCCTACGCCTCCGACGCCAAGAAGGCCGGCATCGAGATCGCCACCCAGGCCGGCACCTGGGAGGTCATCGAACCCCGGATGAAGACCGACGCCGTCCTCGCCGGCGGCGGCGCGCCCGGCGACCCCGACTTCGACCAGTACCTCCTGCTCAAGTCCGAGCTCGCGGGCGACGGCTTCAACAACATGGCCTCGTACGCCAGTCCGGCCGTCGACCGCGCCCTGGAGGACGGCCGCCGCACCAGTGACCCAGCGCGCCGCCGCGCCGCCTACGACACCGTCCAGCGCGAACTGGTGAAGAACCCCGGCTACACCTTCCTCACCCACGTCGCCCACGTCTACGTCGTCGCCGACCGCTGGACCACCGCCGCCGGCCGCCTCACCACCCAGGTCGAACCCCACGAGCACGGACTCGGCTCCGGCCCCTGGTGGAACGTCGAGGACTGGACGCCGAAGCAGTGACCTGCGCTCTCCCGCTCCGGCCCATGGCCCGGATGGCGGCACGGCGCGCGCTCGCCGCCGTCCCCGTCCTCCTCGGCGTCACCCTCGCGGTCTTCGCCGTCGCCGCCGCCTCCCCCTTCGACCCCGTGAAGGCCTACGCCGGCACCGCCGGACTCACCGCCTCGCAGGAGAACCTCGACCAGCTGCGCGCCAACCTCGGCGCCGACCGCCCCTGGTACACCCGCTGGTGGGAGTGGCTCGGCCACGCCCTGCGCGGCGACCTCGGCGACTCCGGCGTCATGCGCCAGCCGGTCGCCGACGTCGTCGCCGAACGCATCGGCTGGTCCGCGCTCCTCGCCGGCACGGCCTTCCTCGTCGCGATCCTGCTCGGCACCCTCCTCGGCGTCCTGGCCGCCCGCCGCCGCGGCGGCCTGCTCGACCGGGCCGTGTCCTCGCTCGCGTACACCCTGGAAGCCGCCCCCGCCTTCTGGCTCGGCCTCCTCGCCGTCTGGTTCTTCGCCCTCGAACTCGGCGCGCTGCCGCCCGGCGGCCTCACCGACACCGCGGGCGACACCGTCACCGCCGGACAGGTCGCCACCCACCTGGTGCTGCCGGCCCTCGTCCTCGGCCTCTCCCAACTGCCCTGGTTCTTCCTGTACGTACGCCAGGGCGTCGGCGACGCCCTCGACGAGGACCCGGTACGCGGCGCCCGCGCGCGCGGCCTCGCCGAACGCACCGTCCTCACCGGCCACGCCCTGCGCTCCGGAATGCTCCCCATGCTCACCCTCGTCGGCTCCCGGATCCCCGAACTCATCACCGGCGCCCTCCTCGTGGAGACCGTCTTCAGCTGGCCCGGCATCGCCGCCGCCACCGTGCAGGCCGCCGTCTCCGCCGACTTCCCGCTGCTCGCCGCGCTCACCGTGCTCGCCACCGCCGCCGTCCTGCTCGGCAACCTGCTCTCCGACCTCCTGTACGGGCTCGCCGACCCCAGGGTGGGCTTCGATGGCTGACCCCCGCACCCGGCGCCTCCGGCTCTGGAGCTCCGCCCTCGTCACCGGCACCGTCGTCCTCGCCGTCCTCCTGGTCCCGCCGCTCGTCCCCCTCGACCAGCAGGCCGTCGACCTCGGCGCCAAACTCCTCCCGCCCTCCTGGGCACACCCCTTCGGCACCGACGACGTCGGCCGCGACCTGCTGCTCCGCTGCGTCTACGGACTGCGCGTCTCGCTCCTCGTCGGACTGGTCGCCGCCCTCGTCGCCACCGTCATCGGCACCGCCGTCGGCGCGACGGCCGGCGCGCTCGGCGGCCGCGCCGACCGCCTCCTCATGCGGATCGTCGACGCCTTCTCCTCCGTGCCGCACCTGCTGCTCGGGATCTTCGTCGTGGCCATGTTCCGACCCGGGGTCTGGCCGGTGATCGTCTCCGTGGCCCTCACCCACTGGCTCTCCACCGCCCGCATCGTCCGCTCCGAGGTGCTGTCCCTGCGCTCCCGGCCGTTCGTCGACGCGGCGATCTCCGGCGGCGCCACCCGATGGCGGATCGCCGTCCGCCATCTGCTCCCCGCCGTCCTCCCGCAGGCCGGCCTCGCCGCCGTGCTGATGATCCCGCACGCCATGTGGCACGAGTCCGCCCTGTCCTTCCTCGGCCTGGGCCTCCCCAGCCACCAGGCCAGCCTCGGCAACCTCGTCCAGACCGCCCGCTCCTCTCTCCTCACCGGCCACTGGTGGCCCACCCTCTTCCCCGGCCTCCTCCTCATCGCCCCCACCCTCGCCGTCGCGGGCCTCGCCGGCGTCTGGCGCGACCGGCTGAACCCGCGCCGCCGATCGGAGCTGATGCTGTGACCGCCGACCATGTGCTCCGCGCCCTCCGGGCCGTCTCCGCCGAGCGGGCCGAGGACGCCCTGCTCAGCGTGCGCGGCCTCACCGTCCGCTTCCGGCTGCGCGGCGGACGCGAGGTCGCCGCCGTCACCGACGCCGACTTCGACCTCGCGGCGGGGGAGTGCCTCGCCCTGGTCGGCGAGAGCGGCTGCGGCAAGTCTGTCCTCGCCTCCGCCCTGCTCGGGCTGCTGCCCGGGAACGCCGAGACCTCCGGCAGCGCCCTCCTCGACGGTACGGATCTGCTCGCCGCCGACGAGAAGACCCTCGCCCGCACCGTACGGGGCCGGCGCATCGGGCTCGTACCGCAGAGCCCCGCCGCCCACCTCACACCGGTGCGTACGGTACGGGCGCATCTGGAGGAGACGGTACGGGCGCTCACCGGCACCCGGCGGGGCGAGCGGCGCGCGGCGGCCGAGGCCGCGGCCGAGCGGGCCGCGTTCCCGGCCGGGCATCTCGACCGGCACCCGCACGAGCTGTCCGGCGGGCTCGCGCAGCGCGCCGCCACCGCGCTCGCGCTGATCGGCGACGCGCCGCTGCTGCTCGCCGACGAACCCACCACCGGACTCGACCGCGCCCTCGTCGACCGCACCGCCGACGAACTGCGCCGGCACGCCGACCGCGGCAAGGCGCTGCTGCTCATCACCCACGACCTCGCGGCGGCCCGCCGGGTCGCCGACCGGGTCGCCGTCATGTACGCCGGACGGATGGTCGAACTCGCCCCCGCCGACCGCTTCTTCGGCGCGCCCGGCCCCCGCCACCCGTACGCCCGCGGTCTGCTCGACGCCCTCCCGGAACGGGAGTTCACCCCGATCCCCGGGTTCCCGCCCGAGCTGTCGGACCTGCCCGAGGGCTGCGCCTTCGCCCCGCGCTGCGCCCGCGCCACCGAGGCGTGCGCGCAGCGGCCCGCGTTCCGGGCCGGCGTCGCCTGCCACCACCCCCACGGAGCTCCGGGAGCCGTCCGTGCTTGAACTCCACTCCGTCACCGCCGGCTACGAGCGGCGCGCGCCCGTCGTCCGCGAAGTCTCGCTCACCGTCGCCGCCGGCGAGTCCGTCGGCCTGCTCGGCCCCAGCGGCTGCGGCAAGTCCACCCTCGCCCGGGTCGCCGCCCTGCTGCACCAACCCGACGCCGGGCGGGTCGTGGTCGACGGCACCGAGGTACGCGGCTGGCGCCACCGCGCCCCGCGCGCCCTGCGCACCGCCATCGGCGTGGTGTTCCAGCAGCCGCGGCTCTCCGCCGACCCGCGCCTGCGGCTCGCCGACCTGATCGCCGAGCCGCTGCGCGCCACCGGGCGCCGCGACGAGATCCCCGAACGCCTCGACGCGCTCGTCCCCGCCGTCGGCCTCACCCCCGACCTGCTCGCCCGACGCCCGCACGAGGTCAGCGACGGACAACTGCAACGCGCCTGCCTGGCCCGCGCCCTGGTGCTCCGGCCCCGCTGGCTGATCTGCGACGAGATGACCGCGATGCTCGACGCCTCGACCACGGCGGCGCTCGTCGCCGCCGTCGAGAACTACCGGGCGGAGACCGGCGCCGGACTGCTCGCCGTCGGCCACGACCGGGTCCTCCTCGAACGCTGGACCGACCGCACCGCCGACTGGGACCAGCTCACGAAAGCCCTGGCCAACGGCTAGGGAACGGCCTGCTCCGGAACGTCACCCGGATGGCCGCCACGCCATACCGCCGTCCGGATCGTCCCTTCCGTCACACTGTCCGCCGAACGCCGCAATTCCGGTGCGGCGCAAGGAGGGTGAGCCCGGTGGCCATTTCCGTATCCGTCGTCCTGCTGCTGCTGATCCTGGCCGTGATCTTTCTCCGCAACGGCGGCCTGAAGGTCTCGCACGCCATCGTCTGCGCCCTGCTCGGCTTCTTCCTGGCCAGCACCAGCATGGCGCCGACCATCCAGAACGGGGTCGCCGCGACCGCCAACGTGGTCTCCAACCTCAAACCCTGACCGTTGCGCACGCGTGAAGTGCCCATGAAACGGCGGGCACTTCCATGTACATCTCACGCACTCGGGCCTAGCTTCGTCGACCGGCGCGACCTTCGTACGCACGGACCCGAGGAGCCGCATTGACCACCCGACCCCCCGACCTGCGGGCCCGCACCCTCGCGCTGGTCGCCGCGCTGAGCGCGACCGTGCTCGCGCTCTCCACCCCCGTCGCCCTCGCCGACGAGATCCCGCTCGCCCCGGGACACCGCCTCGTCGACTCCTACCTCGGCGCCCCCGCCACCGCGCGGCCGGTCCCCGCCGAGGCCCCGCCCCAGCACCCGTACCTCGCACCCAACGGGCGCAGCGGCATGCACGCCGACGCCGCCGGCAGCGGCACCCACCCCTACCCGGGCCCGCTCGGGCGCAACCCGCAGGTGACCAGCGAGAAGATCGCCCCGCTCGGCGGCGAGTGCGCCACCGCCACCTTCGACGCCGGCGGCCGGCTCGTCACCGTGTGCGGCACCTTCAGCGGCTTCCTGCTCAAACTGCTCGACCCGCACACCCTCGACACCCTCGCCGAGTACAAGCTGCCGCAGCGCTCCTCGACCGTCGAGGCCGTCACCCGGCTCGACTTCGGGAAGATCTTCAAGGACACCTCCGGCGGCGCCTACTTCTACCTCGACGACCGCGACCGGGTCGTCCTCGCCGACTCCCGCCAGCACGTGCTGCGCATCGCGCACCGCCAGAAGCCGGACGGCACCTGGGAGTTCGCCGTCGAGGACGACTGGGACCTCACCCCGCTCGTCCCGCACGACTGCGTCAGCTGGACCAACCTCTTCCCCAGTGGCGTCTGCGACCCGGTCACCTCGGTGATGCCCGACTGGCAGGGCCGCATCTGGTGGGTCACCCGCCTCGGCCGGGTCGGCACCGTCGACCCCGGCACCGGCGCCCTGCGGGCGATCCGGCTGGACGGCGAGGAGATCCAGAACTCCTTCTCCGTCGCCGAGGACGGCGTGTCGATCGTCTCCGACCACGCCCTCTACAGCTTCCGCGCCGACGCCGACGGCACCCCGCGCGTCCAGTGGCGGCAGAGCTACGACCGGGGCACCGGCACCAAGCCCGGCTCCGTGAACCAGGGTTCGGGCACCACACCCGACCTGTTCGGCCAGCACGGCGCCCGGTACGTCGCCATCACCGACAACGCCGACGACCGCATGAACGTCCTCGTCTACCGGCGCGGCACCGACGTCGCCCCCGCCGACCGGCTGGTCTGCAAGGTCCCGGTCTTCGGCGCCGGCGCCTCCACCACCGACAACTCCCTGATCAGCTGGGGGAACAGCCTCGTCGTCGAGAACAACTACGGCTACGAGAACCCCACCACCCTGACCTTCGGCCGCAGCGTCGTCGGCGGCGTCACCCGCGTCGACGTGCGCCCCGACGGCAGCGGCTGCGACACCGTCTGGGAGAGCGACGTCCGCTCGCCGTCCACCGTCCCCAAGCTCTCCACCGCCAACGGGCTGCTCTACTTCTACGAGAAGCGGCCCCACCCCCTCGGCATCGACGCCTGGTACCTGACCGCCGTCGACTTCCGCACCGGCGCCCGGGCCTGGTCGCGGCTGACCGGCACCGGCCCCGCCTACGACAACAACTGGGCGCCGATCACGATCGGCCCCGACGGCACCGCGTACGCCGGCGTCTTCAACGGCATCGTCGCCGTCCACGACGGCACCTGATGCGGCCGCCCCACCCTTCATGCACAGGGGTGCCCGGGACCCCGCGGTCCCGGGCACCCTCGCGTGGCGGAGGGCGAGGTCACTCCATCTCGGGCATCTCGCCGACCGTCGTCCGCACGTCGATCACCGCGAACGCCGCGCCCTGCGGATCGAGCAGCGCCGCGAAGCGCCCGAAGGGGCTGTCCATCGGGCCGAAGACCTTGCGGCCGCCGGCCGCCTCCGCCTTCTCGACGGCCTTGTCGCAGTTGTCCACGCCGAAGTAGATCTGGATGTACGAGGGGATCTCCGGCGGGAAGTCGTCCGCCGTCATCACCATCCGGCCGAGCAACGGATCGGCGCCCAGATCGAAGATCCGGTAGTCGATCTGGTCGTCCTTCATCTTCTTCGAGCCGTAGCCGAACACCGTCGTGTAGAAGGCGTCCGCCTTCGCCGGCTCCCGCGTGAACACCTCGGCCCACACGAAGCTGCCCGTCTCGCCCTGCAGCTCGAAGCCCTCGTGCTGACCGGCCTGCCAGACGCCGAACACCGTGCCCGTCGGGTCCTGCGCGAGGCACATGGAGCCGAAGTCGCCGACCTGCATGGGCTCCATCAGCAGCGTGCCGCCCGCGCCCTTGATCTTCTCGGCGGTGGCGGCGACGTCGGGCGAGGCGAAGTACAGACACCAGGCCGACTGCGCCTCGCCGTCCTGCCCGGGCATCGGCGGCACCACCGCCGCGACCGCCTTGCCGTTCTTGAGGGCCTGCGTGTAGTTGCCGAACTCCGAGGAGGCTTCGCCGAAGGTCCAGCCCAGCACGTCGCCGTAGAACTCCTTGGCACCCTCGAGGTCGGTGAACATCGCGTCGGTCCAGACCGGCGTGCCTTCAGGTCGTGAGGCCATGACGAGACTCTCTCTTCCGCTCGATGACGTCCTTGTCTCGCCTGCCACGCTAGCCAGGTCCGTCCCGGCCCGCTCGGTGACGCACGGTAGCCGGGCCGGAGTCCCGGCACCTCAGCCGCCGGAGAAGACTCCGATGCCGTTCGGCACCGGCCGCTCGGCGCCCCCGCTGGGATGGTTGCGCACCGTCACCGCGGGCTCGCCCGCCGCCCGCCCGACCAGCGTCGACGAGCCCCCGCCGTCCAGGCCGAACGCCTCGCTCGCCCCGGACCCGGCGAACAGCGCCGCCACCTCGGCCTGCGTCATGCCCGCCCGGAGGCCCGGCGCGCCGTCCAGGGCCATCAGGAGCAGCCCGCGCCCGCCGTGGGTGATCCCCGCCGCGGTCCGCACGGCCGCCGTCACCGCGTCCAGGCCGGGCAGCGGTGTCCCGTCCCGCAGCAGCGGAAAGCCGCCCACCGCGAAGCGGTACGGCACGCCCGCGCTCTCCGCGACAAGGCGGTGCCGCACCCGCACCCGGTCGCCGACTGCCAGCGCCCGTAACCGCCGGGCACCCTCCTCCCGGCCCACCAGGACCTCGGTGCCCTCGGCGACCTGGCCGCGCCCCGGGGCGTCCGCGACCGCGACCACCCGTCCGGCGCGCACCGTCACCTCGTACGTCTCCGCCGAGCACGCCGCCGCCCGGTCGCTGTCCGTCCCGCACACCGCCCGCGCCCGCGAGGCGGCGCCCCAGTCGGCGGTGAAGACACCGACCGAGCCCACCGGCAGCGCGTACTGGTTCAGCCCGCCCAGCGGGAACGAGCCCGCCGGGTCGGTGACCGCGCCGTCCAGGGCGAGCCGGCCCATCCGCGCCCGGTGGTCCGCACCCACCCCGAACACCTCACGCGTGTCGGTCCCCGGCGGCAGCGCCGGACCGAACCGCTGCCCCGCCGGGACGGCCGCCTTCAGCTCCCGGCCCCCGCCGATCGCCGGGCCGACCGGCGCGCCGGTGGCGTCCACGCCCGGGTGCTGCGCCTCCGAGATGTGGAAGAAGTCCCCGTTCACCCCGGCGATCGCCCCGCGCGCGTCCGCCAGCTCCGACAGCGGCGCCCGCGCCGCCACCGCCCCCGGATGCAGCAGGTCCACCTCCACGCCCTCGGCCCGCAGATCCACGGAGAGCAGATGCACCCGGACCGGGCCGTGCGCGGCGCTCGTCGCGTACGTGCGGTACGCGACCCTCGGCGCCAGCTCCTGAGGGCTGACCAGGCACCCGATCGGGTGAACCGTCAGCGGCGGAACTCCCGGGCCTGCGGGAACAGTTCCTTCACCAGCGTCCAGAACACCGGGAAATCGGGGATGTCCTTCGCCTCCCGTGCCCAGCGGCCCGCGCCCGCCGTGCGCACCACCACCAGGCCGTCCCCGCGCCACTCGCAGCCCCGCACCCGCTCCCACGGCGCTGTCCCCGACGGCAGCGCGATGCCCTCGCCGGCGAGCGCGACCTCGCCGAACGGGACCCGCTCGCCCGCCTCCAGGGCGGTCACCGCCGGCTGCAGCGCACGGCGCACCGTCTCGTCGAGGACGATCTGGGCCAGCTCGCGGATCTGCGAGTCCGCCGGCCGCGCCACGACCTCCTCGTTGAGGAACCCGCCGACGGTGACCCCCGCCCGCCCGTCGGTCAGCAGCCGGTAGGCGTAGTGGGTGCCGGTGTAGCCGCCGTTGACGTAGGTGCGGGTCACGTCCTGGTGCATCGCCGTGACGGACCGCCAGGGCACCGCCCGCGCCTCGCCCGCCTCGCCCGGACACACCAGACCCCGCTCGTACAGGTACACGTACTCGCCGGGCCGCAGCGCGGGCGGCGCCGGCGGGCGGAAGGCGCGCCACAGGAACCAGCCGAGCGCCCCGAACGGTACGAGCAGCAGCGGGATCCCCAGCCAGGGCCCCGCCCACCGGGTGGCGAGCGCGGGCAGCGCCAGACCGGCCGCCGCGAGCAGCAGCACCGGCAGACAACGGCGCCCCCGCCCCCGTAACTCCTGCGCACCGTCCCCGTGCCGCGCCCGGAAGCCGCGCAGATACACCCCGAGCCCCGCCTCGCGCGCGGCCCGTGTCGCCGCCTCGTCCGGCGGCGGCACCGTCACCCGGTCGATCCGCTCCATCGCGCATCCCCCCGACGCCATGATGTCAGCGCCCCGCGGCCGGCGCCATCGGGTAGCGGTGGAACGAACCCTGCGCGAGCGGGAGTTCGGGATAGGCGAAGGCGAGGGTCTGCGCCGAGGGGTGGAAGAGCGGGGCGGGCAGGCCGGTCGGGGGGAACCAGGACCAGCGGGCGATCTTGTCCGGTTCGGTGACCGTCGGGGTGCCGGTGTGGGCGCGGACCGCCGTCGCCGCCGTCACGCAGGTCAGTGCGGCGAAGCTCGCGGTGTCGAGGATCAGACCGAGCACGGAGACGTCGGCGGGGTCGGCCACCAGGCCGGTCTCCTCGGCGAGTTCACGGACCGCCGCCGCCTCCAGGGACTCGCCCGGCTCCACCTTCCCGCCCGGCAGCTCCCACACCCCGGAGTGGTGCAGCCCGAGCAGCACCCGGCCCTCCGGGTCGGTCACGACGACGCCCGCGCCGAGCGAGGCGTGGGCGGGCGGCGGGGTGGCGTTGCGGTCGGCGATGCTCATCGGACTCCTCGGCCGGGGACGTACACGTACGCCCCCACCCAACACCAGGCCACTGACAGCCCCCTCCCGCGGGACGTCACAGGACGGCGATGCCCAGCGGGCGCGAGCCGGCCGGCAGGCGGTGGGTCGCGCCGGTCCGCAGGTCGACGACCGTGAGGCCGTCCCAGGAGCCGTCGCGGGTGAAGCCGCCCGTGACGTACGCGGTGCGGCCGTCCTTCGACACCGCAACGTCCTCGTGCGGGCCGTCCAGCGGGAAGACCCGCTCGGTGCCGTCGGGGGCGCGGACGGTGAGGGAGGGGCCGCGGTCGGTGGCCGGGTCGATGGGGCCGGTGCCGACGGTGAGCAGGGTGCCGTCGGGGGTGATCGTGGTGCCGTGCTGGTGGGTGTTGGCGGTCATCTTCTGGATCTCGGAGCGGCCGGTGCGCGGGTCGACCACCACCAGGCGTTCGCCCTCGAACGGCAGCAGCAGCCGCCCGTCCGACGGGCGTACGGCCGCGTAGTGCGGCTTCAGCCAGGAACCGAGGCCGCCCTCCGTGCCGTACGGCGCCACCTCGATCCGCCGGGTGGTCAGGTCGTCGGCCCGCACCACGGTCACGTCGAAGGAGTCGTGGTTCGTCGCGTACACCTCGGAGCCGTCGCGCGACACGTCCACGTCGAACGGGCGCCGGCCGACCGGGACACGGTCGACGACCTTCAGGGACGCGGTGTCGACGACCTCCAGGGTGCCGTTGCCGCCGGGCACGTTGACGCCGACGTACACCCGGCGCCCGTCGGGGGAGAGCGCGATGCCCATGCCGCCGCCCCGGTACTCGCCGGTGGTCGCCGGGCCGCTCGCGGTGCGGTACGGGATGAGCGCGAGGCGCGTGCGGGACTCGGTGTCCACGACGGCGACGCCCTCGGCGGTGGCGACCCAGGCCCGCCCGTCCGCGCCGACGGCCAGGCCGTACGGGGCGGTGCCGACCTCGACCGCGGCGAAGGCGCCCCGGGCCGGGTCGACGAAGCTCACGGTGTCCGCACCGAAGTCGGCGACGAGCAGGGTGCCGGGCGGGGTGCCGCCCGTGGCGGGGGCCGGGACCGGGGCCGTCGTGGTGGGAGCCGTGATGGCGGGGGCGGCGGACCGGGCGGGCTCGCCGCCGCCCCGCGCGCAGCCGGCGAGCAGCGCGACGGAGGCGGCGAGCACGGCGAGGGCGCGGGATCGGTTCATCGGCGGGCTCCCAGGGGCACGGGCGGACGGACAGGCGGCGGACGGGCGGACGGGGTGACGGGCGGCAGGTCCGCCCCCGCCACCCATGCTCCGTCCGCTCCCGCCCCACCCGGGTCAACCGATCGGCCGACCCGGCCGTCAGCCGTCGGGCGCCCGGCCGTCCACCTGTCGGCCCCGCGCCCGCCCGTACACCACCCCTGCGGCATACTGACGCCGCCTTGATCAACAGATTGTTTAAGGAGAAGTCTTGGCCGCCAGCTTCAAGACCGTCATCGAGGTGGGCGCCGCCCACCGCGCCCAGGCCGAGGGCCTGGCCCGCGCCTTCCAGGACGCGATCGCCCCCGCCACCGTCAAATTCGACTTCGAGCACATCCACACCGCCGCCGCGGCGCTCCCCGACAGCACCGTCGTCCGGATGGTCCGCGGCTGGGGCCTCCAGGAGGAGGCGCCCGTCCTGGTGATGGTGCTCTCCCTCAAGGAGGCCGTCCGCCAGGCGCTGCCGCCCGAGGCGGCCGAGGCCGGGTTCTGGGACACCATCGAACGCGAGCTGGTGTCCGCCTTCACCGGCCTCGCCGGGCAGGAGGGCCGGCCCGGCCTCTCCTACTACGAGGAGGGCCCCGACCGCACCCGCTACTACCGCGACCTCTTCTTCGCCCTCCAGGACGCGGAGACCGGCGCTTACCTCTACGCCATCGCCTTCTGCGCCGACGTCACCGTCGGCCTCGACAAGGCCCGGGTCGGCGCGCTCGCCATGACCGACACCGTGCCCTTCGCGCTCCGCCTCAACGCGATCGTCGTCCGCCAGGACCTCGCCCTCGCCGCCGCCTGACGGCACGGAGTCGCCGTACGCCACAGGTCCCGGCCCGCCGTCCCGGGCCATGGCCAACCGCCGTACCGGACGGTAGCGTCCGTGCCCCAGGGAGACCCGGTCGGCAGGCGAAGGGCGAAGGGCACGATGAACCAGCGGTTCGGCGACTACCAGAACGAGATCTACCTGAACGGACTCTTCGGCACCCTGCCGAAGCTCCCCATGGACTTCGCCGAACTCGAACGGCGCGCCCAGGCCGCGCTCCCGCCCTCGATCCGGTCCTACGTCGCCGGCGGCGCGGGCGACGAACGCACCCAGCGCGCCAACACCGAGGCCTTCCACCAGTGGGGCCTGGTGCCCCGGATGATGGTCGGCGCCGCGCAACGCGACCTCTCCGTCGACCTGTTCGGGATGCGGCTGCCCACCCCACTGCTCATGGCCCCGGTCGGCGTCATCGGCCTGTGCGCCCAGGACGGCCACGGCGACCTCGCCACCGCGCGCGCCGCCGCCCGTACCGGCGTCCCCATGATCGCCTCCACCCTGAGCGTCGACCCCCTGGAGGAGGTCGCCGACTCCCTCGGCGACACCCCGGGCCTCTTCCAGCTCTACACCCCGACCGACCGCGCCCTCGCCGAGAGCCTGGTGCGGCGTGCCGAGGAGGCCGGCTACCGCGGCATCGTCGTCACCCTCGACACCTGGGTCACCGGCTGGCGCCCGCGCGACCTCGCCACCGGCAACTTCCCCCAGCTGCGCGGCCACTGCCTCGCCAACTACACCTCCGACCCGGTCTTCCGGGCCCGGCTCGCCAAGGCGCCCGAGGAGGACCCGCAGGCCGCCGTCCTGGAGTGGACCGGCATCTTCGGCAACCCGCTGACCTGGGACGACCTGCCCTGGCTGCGGTCCCTCACCAGGCTTCCGCTCCTCCTCAAGGGCATCTGCCACCCCGAGGACGTGCGCCGCGCCCGGGACGGCGGCGTCGACGGCGTCTACTGCTCCAACCACGGCGGCCGCCAGGCCAACGGCGGACTGCCCGCCCTCGACGCGCTGCCCGACGTGGTCGCCGCCGCCGACGGACTGCCCGTGCTCTTCGACTCGGGCGTCCGCAGCGGCGCCGACGTCGTCAAGGCCCTCGCCCTCGGCGCCACCGCCGTCGCCGTCGGCCGCCCGTACGCCTACGGGCTCGCCCTCGACGGCACCGACGGCATCGTCCACGTGCTGCGCTCGCTGCTCGCCGAGACCGATCTGATCATGGCGGTGGACGGCTACCCGGCCCTCGCCGACCTGCGCGCGGAGGGCGCCCTGCGGCGGCTCCGGTCATAGCGGATCCCTCAGCGGCGGCCGAGGACCTCGGCGATCCGGGAGAAGCCGTCCGCGCCGTGCCCGAGGGCGACTGTACGGCGGGCCAGGCCCTCGGCCGCCCGCATCACGCCCGTGTCGATGCCGTGCGCCTCGGCGGCATGCACGATGTGCGCCATCGTGGAGACCGCCGAGGTCAGCGGATTGCCCTCGCCGGAGAAACCGCCGTCCTGCACATCCCCGGCCAGCTCCTCGAACAGCGACGGCAGGATCGCGCCGATGCCCTGGGCGTACGGGGCGAGTTCGCGCGGCGTGATGCCCTCCGCGCGCGCCACCGCGAGGGCGTGCACATAGCCGGCCATCGCCGTCCAGAAGACGTCGAGCAGCGCGATGTCGTACGCGGCGGCCCGGCCGACGTCCTCGCCGAGGTGGCTGTGGGTGCCGCCGAGGGCGTCGAGCACCGGACGGTGCGCGCGGTGCAGCTCCTCCGGGCCGCTGTGCAGGAACACCGCGTGCGGGGTGCCGATGGTGGGCGTCGGGGTCATGATGGCGCCGTCGAGATAGCCGATGCCGTGCTCGCCGGCCCAGCGCCCGGTGTCCCGGGCCCGCTCGGGGACGTCGGCGCTCAGATTGACCAGGGTGCGCCCCTTGAGCGCCGCGGTGACCGCGTCCTGGCGCAGTACCGCGTCCGTGGCGTCGTAGTTGACCAGGCAGATCACGGTCAGCGGGCTCGCGGCGACCGCCTCGGCGGCGCTCGCCGCCCCGACGGCGCCGCGCTCGACAAGCTCGCGGTCGCGGCCCGGCGTACGGTTCCACACCGTCGTCCGCACCCCGGCGGCGACGAACGCGCCGGCGAGGGCGCGGCCCATCGGGCCGAGCCCGAGAACAGTGACGGCGGAGGCGGACAGCGGGGAAGAAGACATGGCGGAACTCCCTTGTAACGAGGAAAGACTGGGTTCAGGGCATGACAGAGGAAGACGAAGGACGGGACGGATGACGCGCAAGCGGGCCAGGGACACCGACGTGTGCGGAGTGACCGCGGCCGTCGCGGTGATCGACGGCAAGTGGAAGACCCTGCTGCTGTGGCTCCTGGAGGCCGGCCCGCACCGGCCCGGCGAACTGCGCCGGAAGATCCCGGACATCAGCGAGAAGGTGCTGACCCAGGCGCTGCGCGAGATGGAGTCCGACGAGCTGGTGCACCGTGAGGTGCATGACGTGGTGCCGCCGAAGACCGTCTACTCGCTGACCGAGGAGGGTCGCGCGCTCTCGGTGGCGCTCGCCCCGGTTGCCGCGTGGGGCCACCGCCGGATCGACCGGCTGGTCGCGGAGCACGTCGTACCGTCCTGATATTTCTGCGGCTTCTGGTGGTGCGGTGGTTCCTTCGTTCGTCCCTTCGTTCTTCCTTCGGTCCGTTCCCTCGGTCGTGCTCAGCCTCTCCCGGGGGCGGAGGGGCGACAAGTACCCACTTATTTGTGGGTACCTGCCGCCGTACTACTCCGCCTGCACCGCCTCCGTACGGGTACGGCTCCGGCGCAGCCACCGGCGGCGCCGGGGCCGGTCCGGGAGCCAGCCGAAGGCCAGCGAGCTGCCGACGAGGCCGAGCAGCATGCCGACGAAGAAGCCGCCCAGGTTGGACGTGACCCAGCTGGCCAGCGAGGCGAGCACGCCGATCACCGAATAGAAAAGCCGCTGGCGGGGGTTGAACACGATGAGCAGTCCGCAGACCGTCATCACGATCGGCAGCACATAGCCCGCCAGGCTGTCGGCGCCGGCGGCGAGGACCACCGAGATGCTGGCCCGCTGGGTCAGCAGGATCTCCGCGCCGCCGAGCGCCAGGGCGAGGCCGGCCCCGAAGGGCCGCCGGTGCCGCCAGCGCCGGAAGGCCCGCCAGGGATGCCGGCGGCGGCTGCCGGCCGGCTCGCCGCTCGGGGTCCCGGGGGCCTCGGCGACGGCCTCGTCCGTGCCCGGTGCCATGGTCAGCAGCCCTCCGAGCTGAAGTTCATGTGCAGGTCGGGCAGGGTGAAGCGGACCGCCGTGGTGGCGTAGTTGGTCTGCCGCAGATCATTCAGCCGGACCGTGTCCGCCTGCTGCCCGAAAGAGCCGAGCGGGCCCTTGACCGGCGGCTTCTCGAAGGTGCTGGCGTCGCCGCCGATCTCGATGTTGTCGAAGTCGGCGAGCTTGCCGGTGATGTCGGTCGAGTCGGTGGTCAGCCCGGAGGCCTTGACCGGGGTGCCCTTGTTGCCGGCGGTGATGTGCAGATAGGTGCCGCCGAGCTCCACGCTCTGGCACAGGTTGGTCAGCTTCGCCTCGCGGATCGCGGTCACGATGACCAGGACCTGGCCGCCGGTGTCGCCCGCGTTGGGGCTGCCCTCGGCCATGTTGTCGAGCGCGCCGAACTGCCCGAATCCGGTGCCCTCCAGGGAGTCCGCGGAGACCACGAACGGCATGCCGGAGATGGCGAACTGGGCGGCGAGCGCGCCCTGGGCGGTGAGCACCACCAGGGTCGACGCGGCGAGGAATGCGGGGACGCCCATCAGGGCGGCGCGGCGGTAGCGCACCCCGCCCCGTCTGTCGGATGCGGCGGCGCGTGCGGGCTTCGCGCCGGGGTCGATGGTGCCTTCGGACAGGGCCATGCGTTGCTCCTGACATGGATGAGGAAACGGAGCGCGGCGACGTCCTGGCGCGGACGGTTCCCCATCCACCTGGGTCTTCCCGGGATCGTGCGGAGGCGGCGGTGCCGCAGGGAACCGAAACGGACCGTACGCGCCGTTATAAGGCGCGTCAACTACCCAGTAACAAATGCCTGTTGACGATCACTCAGGAATCGAGGGCGCGGTCCCGCCGGGCCATCCGAAGGGCGCCACGACCACATGCACGAGCACGTCCAGGAGCGCCCCGAGTCCCTCGCCCGGTGCCGGTTCGGCCCCCTCCGTGATCCGGTCTTCCCCGAACCGCCCCTCGTCCACCGCCCGCAGCAGTGCCGCGTGCACCGCGCCCACCACCGTGTCCACCAGCTCGCCCCGCGGCACCCCCGGCGGACCCGCCGGCGCGTCCGCGAAGAACAGTCGAAAACTGGCCAAGAGTTCGGCGCGCGCCCGGCGCCCGGCCGGGCCCACCGACTCGATCTCCGCGACCATCGTGGCGAAGGCCGGATTGCGCGCGAGCAGACCGAGGAGCACCCCGAGCCCGCCCCGTACCGCCCCCGGCCAGTCGACCGCGCCGCCGGTCTCCTCGTACGCCCGCTGCATGGCCCGCAGCACCGTCTCGGTGCCGCCCCGGAAGGCCGCGAGCACCGCGTCCTCCTTGCCGGAGAACAGCTCGTAGAAGACCGGACGGGTCACTCCGGCGGCCCGGCAGATGTCGCTGATCCGCGCGCCCGTGTAGCCGTTGGCGGCGACCGTGCGCGCCACCCCGTCGAGCAGCCGCTCCCGCTGCCGCGAGGCCACCTCCTCGGGCGTCATCCGGCGCGGCCCGGGCCGCAGCGAGCGCTCGGGCTCGCGGCCCGTGCGGGCCCCCGGCAGGACCAGTTCCTCCTCGGCGCCCCGAACGCTCGTCATCGGCCACATCCTTCGGCGGTTGTTGACGTCACATACCCGGCAGGATTACAACCCTCATGGGTTTTCCTCTCGGTGCTCCGGGCGAACACCGGTGGAACCGCACCCCCGTGGGACGGGATGCGGCGCCGCCGCGCACCGCACACCGAGTATTACGCTCCACCCCGTATCGCGACACCGCTGCCGGAGATCCGTGGCGCCGGATCGTTCCGGCGGTGGCCGTCGCCGCACGGCGCCGCCGCGTCACCATGTCACCCGCATCAACGCCCCGCCACGGCCGGGCGGACGGGCCTGACGTGATCCCCCGCGCGGCGCGCCCCTTCGTACCTCCCCCCGTGCCCACGTCCCCCGTGCGCACGGGCCCGCGCAGCCACGCGATCCGCCGAGTTCTCTCTCACCCTCCGCCATCGTGCGAAAGGAACCCCCATGGACAAGCGTGCTCTCTCCGCTGCCTTAGGTGCCGCCGTCGCCGCCGTGCTCGCGGTGACCGCCTCCGCCTCCGCGACCGCCGCGGCCGGCGAGGTCCTCACCACCGGAAGCTCCGGCGGCCCCGCCGTGGCCGTCGGCGACGTCCTGTCGGCCTCCCTCGCCACCGGTACCCAGGCGCGGATCGCCACCACCTCGGGCGGCAGCACCGGCATCACCTGCAACACCTCGGCCTTCACCGCCACGGCCACCGCCAACCCCGCCGCGCCCGGCACCGCCACCGAGTCCGTCACCGCGCACACCCTGAGCAACTGCACCACCAACATCATCGGCGCCACCGGTGTGCAGAGCATCACCGTCAACAACCTGCCGTTCAACGCGGCGGTCAGCTCCGGCGGCAGCCTCACCGTCACGGCCGGCGCCGCCGGTCCGATCCAGACCACCCTCAAGGTCAGCACCATCCTCGGCACGTCCACCTGCGTCTACCGGGCCGGCAGCCTCACCGCCACCCCGAACAACGCCGACAACTCGCTCACCTTCTCCAACCAGCTCTTCACCAAGTACAGCGGCCCGGGCACCTGTCCGGGCAGCGGCTACTTCAGCGCGAAGTACGGCCCGGTCCTCGACACCAGCCAGGCCGGCAGCCCCGCGGTGTTCGTGAACTGACGCCACGGCGAAGGGCGGCCCCGGAGCCCGCGGGCTCCGGGGCCGCCCCCTGGACACGGCACCGGCACGGCACCCGGTCAGAGCGCGTCCGGGCCCCGCTGACCCGTGCGCACCCGGACCACCGTCTCCACCGGCACCGCCCACACCTTGCCGTCGCCGATCTTGCCCGTGTGGGCGGCGCGGACGATGGCGTCGATGACGGGCTCCGCGTCGGCGTCCTCGACGACGACCTCGATCCGGGCCTTCGGCACCAGGTCCACCCGGTACTCGGCGCCCCGGTACACCTCGGTGTGGCCGCGCTGGCGCCCGTAACCGCTGGCCTCGGTGACCGTGAGCCCGTGGACGCCGAGCGCCTGGAGCGCGGTCTTCACCTCGTCGAGGCGGAACGGCTTGACGATCGCGGTGATCAGCTTCATGCGGAGGGCTTCCTGTCCTTGACGGGGGAGCTGGCGGGCGGGGCGACGGGCGACGTGACGGACGAGACGACGGAGGACGCCGTGTGCAGCGGCGCGCCGCCGTGCCCGAGCACGCCGTGATCGTAGGCGGTCTCCGCGTGCACCGTCTGGTCGAGTCCCGTCAGCTCCTCCTCGGCGGAGGCCCGCAGCCCCATCACCCGGTCGAGCGCCTTGCCGATCCCGTACGTGACGAGGAAGGTGTACGCCGCCACGGCCACCACCGCGAGGGCCTGCCGGCCGAGCTGGCCGAGCCCGCCGCCGTAGAACAGCCCCGCCGCGCCACCGGTCATCACCGGGGTCGCGAACAGGCCGATGAGCAGCGTGCCGACGACCCCGCCGGCGAAGTGCACGCCCACCACGTCGAGGGAGTCGTCGTAGCCGAGGCGGAACTTCCAGGCGACCGCGTACGAGCAGACGACGCCCGCTGCCAGACCGACCGCGGCCGCGCCCGGCATCCCCACGACCCCGCAGGCCGGAGTGATCGCCACGAGCCCGGCCACCGCGCCGGACGCCGCGCCGAAGGTGGTCGGATGCCCGTCGCGCCGCTGCTCGACGAAGAGCCAGCCGAGCAGGCCGGTGCACCCGGCGACGAGCGTGTTGAGGAGGGAGGCGGCGGCCAGACCGTTGGCGCCGAGCGCCGAACCGCCGTTGAAGCCGAGCCAGCCGAACCACAGCAGACCCGCGCCGAGCAGCACCATCGGCAGGTTGTGCGGCCGCATCGCGTCCTTCTTGAAGCCGATGCGCGGGCCGAGCACCAGACACAGCGCGAGACCGGACGCGCCCGACGCGATCTCGACGACGAGCCCGCCCGCGAAGTCGAGCGCGCCCAGCGAGTGCGAGATCCAGCCGCCGGGACCCCACACCCAGTGCGCCACCGGAACGTATACGAGCAGCGTCCACACCGGTACGAAGACCAGCCAGCCCGCGAACCTGGTGCGGTCCGCGACCGCGCCGCTGATCAGCGCCGCCGTGATGATCGCGAAGGTGAGCTGGAAGGTGCTGAAGAGGAACGTGGGCACCGTGCCGGTGAGCGTGCCCGGACCGATGCCCGCCAGACCGAGGTGGCCCAGACCCCCGACCAGGCCGGCGAAGGCGTCGTCGCCGAACGCGAGCGAGTAGCCCGCGACCAGCCAGACCACCGTGACCAGGGCGATGGACACGAAGCTCATCATCAGCATGTTGAGGACGCTCTTCGTGCGGACCATGCCCCCGTAGAACAGGGCCAGGCCCGGGGTCATCAGCAGTACGAGCGCGGTGGCGGCGAGCAGCCAGGCGGTGTCGCCGGTGTCGAGCCGGGGTGCGGCGGCGAGGGGCATCAACGGTCTCCTCCTACGGGGTCGGGGGAGAGCCTCACGGCCGCGCGTTTCGCGTTGCCTACGCCGGAGTTTCCGCCGTGTTTCATTGCACGGGGGTTACCGGACCCTCACCGGGGGCGGCGGCGGACCGGCGCAGGCGAGACGATCAGGCGTTGTGCCGGGCCCAGTAGCGCGTGTGCGGCAGGTCGTCGTCCAGCCAGTAGGCGTCGTCCTCGGTGACCACCAACAACTCCTCCCACTTCACCCCGATCTCGCCCTTGCCGATGTGCGGCTCGACGGCCCACAGACCGGGCTCGCACGGCCGGTCGGAGCCCTCGTTCCACAGCGGCGTCCGGTTCAGGCGCGGACGGATCGCGGAGGAGAGGAGATGGCCGCTGAGATAGGCGAGGGCCTGCGGGCTGAAGCCGTTGATCCGGAAGGTGGGCAGGCGGGTGCCCGGGACCTTGCCGACCCGGTGGGCGATGACCGAGCCGGGGTAGTAGCTGTGGATGTTCTCGAAGCCCTGGTCGGCGATCAGTTCGTCGACCTCCCTATAGATCCGGGCCTGCGTGGCGCCGCTCCTGACCAGGTCCAGGATCAGGGCGCGGTGCGGCTCGAGCGCCATGCGCGCCTCGTGGAACTCCTCGCTGTCCTCGCCGCCGAGCGTGCACGAGTACCCCATGTCGCAGGCGATGTCGCCGACCACCGGACCGACGTCGAGGATGACGGCCTCGCCGTGCCGCAGGGGACGGTCGGTCGGCTGGAACTGCTTGCCGAAGTGGGCCATCTTCGGGTTGAGCAGGCTGCCGAGCGCGCCGCCCTTGGGCTTGGCGAAGTCCCGGAACCGGGTGCGCTCCCCGAACCACGCGAAGCCGTAGTGGAAGAAGCGCTTCACCCCGTGGTCCCGGAGCCAGTCCTCGACGGCCCGCGCGGCCTGCTTCTCGGTGATCCCCTCGTACAGCTGCGCCTCGACGGCCGCCACCGCCTCGTAGGCGAGTCGTTGGGCCGCCTTGAAGTCGGCGAGTTCCTGCGGGGTGAAGTGTTCCTTGGCCATGGGAGGGGAGCCTCTCGGAGGAGTGACGGGTGGGTGGGGTCTGCGGGAAGCGGGGGCTACGAGGGAGGACGACGCGGGGGGTTACGAGGCGGGGGCGTCCCGGAGCGCGCGCTTGAGGATCTTGCCGGTGGCGTTGGTGGGCAGGGCGTCGCGGAACTCCACCAGGCGCGGGTACTTGTAGCTCGCCATGGTCTCCTTGCACCAGGCGACGAGTTCGTCCTCGGTGAGCGCCGCACCGGGAGCCCGTACGACGCAGGCCTTGATCTCCTCGCCGTGCCGCTCGTGCGGGACGCCGATGACCGCGGCCGTGCTCACCGCGGGGTGGGTGTGCAGGACCTCCTCGATCTCCCGCGGGTAGACGTTGAACCCGCCGCGGATGATCAGGTCCTTGGCGCGGTCGACGATGTAGTACCAGCCGTCGGCGTCCCGGCGGGCCAGGTCGCCGGTGCGGAACCAGCCGTCGCGGATCACCTCGGCGGTCGCGTCGGGCCGGCCGTGGTACCCCTTCATGACGTTGTGGCCGCGGACGGCGATCTCGCCGACGGCGTCGGGGCCCCCGACGGGGGACCAGTCCTCGGCGATCAGGGCCACCTCGACTCCCCAGATCGGCCGCCCGATGGAGCCGGGGCGGACGGCCTCGCCACGGGGCGAGAAGGTGGCGACCGGGCTGGTCTCCGACAGGCCGTACCCCTCCCGGACGGTCACGCCGAACCGCTCGCCGAAGCGCCGGTGGATCTCCACCGGCAGGGCGGCGCCGCCGGAGACGGCCGTGCGCAGGTGCGCGGCGATCCGCTCCGCGTCGGCGCTTGCGGTGTCGGTGTCGGTGTCGGCGCTGGAGTCCTCGCCGAGCAGGGCCCAGTACATGGTGGGCACGCCGGCGAAGAACGTGACGGAGTGGCGCCGCATGAGGGCCAGGGCGTCGGCGGCCTGGAAGCGGGGCAGCAGGACCAGGGTGGCGCGGGCGGACAGTCCGGCGTTCATCTGCACGGTCTGGCCGAAGGAGTGGAAGAGCGGCAGCGTGACGAGATGGACGTCGTGCTCGGCCTCGCCGAAGAGCTTGTGG
Organism: Streptomyces fradiae; assembly: GCF_041270065.1. Taxonomy (NCBI): domain Bacteria; kingdom Bacillati; phylum Actinomycetota; class Actinomycetes; order Kitasatosporales; family Streptomycetaceae; genus Streptomyces; species Streptomyces fradiae. The sequence continues at coordinate 7,429,856 of NZ_CP065958.1, forward strand.
CAGGCCAGGGCGTTGAACGCCATGTTGGCGTGGCTGAGCTCGGCGCCCTTGGGGCGGCCGGTGGTGCCGGAGGTGTAGAGGATGACGGCGGTGTCGTCGGCCTCGGTGGGTACGGTGTCGACGTCGCCGCGCTGGTCGGCGAGCGCCGCGCCGAGCGACTCGGCGCCGGGGACGGGCGATTCGGAGCTCGCGGCGTCGGCCATTATCAGGAAGAAGTGCTCGCAGCCCGGGGTCTGCTCGAAGCCGGAGAATCCTTCCTGTCCGAGGGGCAGTTCGGCGGAGCCCTCGAAGCAGAAGTAGGCCTTGGCCCCGGAGTCGGCCAGATGGTAGGCGATCTCGCGGCCCTTGAGCAGCACGTTGAGCGGGACGACCACGGCACCGGCCTTGAGGATGCCGTAGTAGACGATCGGGAACCACGGCAGGTTGGGGCAGGACAGGGCGACCTTGTCGCCCGGCCGGATGCCGCGGGCCCGCAGCAGGCCGGCCACCCGGCGTGCCTCGGTGTCCAGTTCGGCGTAACTGAGCCGCTGCTCGCCCAGGACGACGGCGGCACGGTCGGGGACGGCGCGAGCGCTGTCCTCCAGCATCACGGCGAGGTTGTACATGGGAACTCCGTACGGGTGCGAGGGTGCGGGTGGGCGGAGACGGCGGGGCCGGGGGATCGAGGGGGTCCTGGGACCGGGGGTCAGAGGGCGGCGGCCTGCGGGGTGGCGCCGTCGGCGTCCGTGCGCAGTTCGCGCTCGTAGCTGCGCGAGGCGGTCCACAGCGCGGCGGCGGCACCGGCGCAGAACAGCGGCATCAGGGCGAGCGCGGCGGCGATGCCCAGGGTGTCGGAGAGCCAACCGGTGAGCAGCGGGCCCACCGCCAGGCCGAAGAGGTTCTGGATCAGCGTGACCATGCCGAGCGCGGTGGCGCGGAGCTCCGGGTCGACCACGTCCATCACGACCGCGGGGACCGGGCCCACCGCGGCCGTCACCGTGAAGGCACCGGCCACGATCAGGACCAGCTGCACGGGGCCGGCCGGTGCCCACGCGAAGGCGGAGGTCAGCAGGACGAGCGCGAGCAGCGCGAGCCCCGCCGGCAGGGTCAGCTTGCGCCGGGCCCGGGCCGCTCCGGCCCGGTCGGCCGCGTAGCCCAGGACGACGGTGCCGACCGCGCTGGCGACGACCGCGGCCGCCGACACCGCGCCGGCCTCGGCGCTGGTGTGGTCGTGGGTACGGGTGAGGTAGCTCGGCAGCCACGCGTAGAGCGTGGAGAGCACCACCAGCTGCATGGCGCCCCCCAGGTACGAGGCGACGGCGGTACGGCTGCGGAAGAGCTCGGCCAGGGCGCCCCGGGTACGGATCGGCGCCGCGTCGGCGGGGGCGGCCGCGGCGGCCGGGCCCGCCACCGGCGTACGCCCCTCCCGTACCTCACGCCCCTCCCGTACCTTCAGGAACAGCAGGGCCAGGAGCAGACCGGGCGCGGCGAACACCGCGAGCGTCGTGCGCCAGCCGAGCGAGGGCACCATCAGCCCGCCCAGGAAGACGCCCAGGACGACACCGAGCGGTCCGGCCGCCTGCAGCGCGCCCACCACCGTCGCCCGCAGCCGCTGCGGGAAGAGACCGGCCATCAGGGCGCCGCCGGCCGGCCCGTACCCGGCCTCGCCGAGCCCGATGGCCGCCCGCGCCGCCAGGAGCTGGGCGTAGTTGCCCACCATGGCACAGGCCATGGCCGCCAGGCTCCAGACCGTGCCCATCACGGCGATGGACTTCGCCCGGCTCCAGCGGTCGGCCACCAGCGCGAAGGGCAGCGCACCGAGCGCCACGGTCACGGAGACGACCGAGACCAGGGCCCCGAGCCGGGTGTCCGACAGTCCCCACTCCTCCTTGAGGAGAGGGAAGGTGGCGACGATGATCTGCCGGTCGACGAAGTCCGTGAGCATCAGCGCGAAGGCGAGCGCGAACACGGTCCAGGCATAGCGCCTGGACACCGGCAGCTTCTCCGAGCCCGGCGAACCCGGTGCGTCCGGCGAGCCGGGCGCCGGGAGCACCGCCGGGTGGGGCGAGGGGCTGTCCATGGAAGACCTCCGGGGCAGGAGCAGGGGGCAGGGGGCTGTGCGGCGTCGGGTGGTGGGTGGCGGGCGTCGGGTGGCCGGGTCAGCCGACGCGGCGGACGGCCGGTGCGTGCCAGGTGCCGCCCAGGACCGCGGGCCGGGGCCAGAACAGGCGCATCATGAGGTTGAAGGAACCCTCCGGCGCGGGCAGCCAGTTGGACTCCAGGCCCTCGGCCGGCGCCGTGTGCTGGATCAGCAGCGTGAGCGAGCCGTCGGCGTTGAACCTCAGCGCGTCGCGGTCGCCGATGGCGTACCGGTCGATCGGGTTGTCGACGAAGAACTGGCGGTCGTTGTACATCGTCAGCGACCAGAACGCGTTGACCGGCGGCAGGCCGTCGGCGGCGAAGTGCAGCTGGTAGCGGTGGCGGCCGTGCAGCGGCTCGCCGTCGCCGTCGACCCGGCAGACCGGATAGACCGCGTCCTGCGGGAGGTTGGCGCCCAGGCCGATCAGCGTGACCGCGGCCCGCTGCAGGTAGTCCGTCCCGTAGGCGCCGATCTCGACCGGGGTCATCCAGCCGTCGCGGACCCGCGCCCGCGGGCTGCGGCCGGCCGCCTCCACCCGGGCGATGCCCTCGGCGGCACCCTCGGCGATCGCCTGCCGGTCCTCGGGGCTCAGGGAGTCCCAGTCGAAGGGCCGGCCGGGGACGACACCGAGCCGTGCCAGCCGCTCGACCATGGGGGCGTCGTCGGGCTTCGCCGGGTTGGCCGCCATCAGGTGGGCGGTCATCGCGAAGAACGTGGCGGGATCCAGCGCGGCCACCTGGTCGACCGGAGCGGTCACCAGGTCGACCGGGCCGGGGCCCGCCGCCACGGCCGAGGTAGCGGGAGAGGCCGTGGCCCTGGCGGAGTCGGCGCAGGTGGTGGGGCAGGTGCCGGTGAGCGGAGTCAGCCGGTAGCCGGCCTGGACGGCGTGCACCGCCGGGTGGTCCGCCACACCGTTGACCTGGGTCCGGCCGATGATCGCGACCATCGAGGTGGGGGCGTCGATCCGCTCCACCCCGGGCGGCAGCTCGCCCGCCCAGCCCGGACCGACCAGGGCGAACTCACCGGCGGTGCTTCCCGTCGTACGGGAGCCGGGGCAGGCGAAGACGTTGGTCCAGGCGTCGTACAGCGGGAGCAGGAAGTACCGCCCGCGGGTGTCCGGCACGGAGAGCCGCACCGGCCCCGCCGACAGGTCCAGCCAGGCCAGCGAGTACAGCGTGTCCGCGTTCGGGCTGACCACGCCCTCGAACGACGCGTCCGGGGTGACCGGCAGGTGCGCGAAGGTGTTCGGCGCGGCACTGCCGGGGACGACGGCACCCGGAGCGGTCATCTGGCGCCTGGTCAGCTCCATGGTGACCAGCGGATAGGCGAAGACGTACGCCTCGGCGGCCAGCGCCGTCAGCGCGGCGGACTCCCCGGTGGCCTGGGTCTCGGTCGTGGTCACGGGATCTCCTCGGGTGGATGGGTGGCGTGGGCAGTGGCCCGGCCGGCGCGCCCCGGATCGAGGGGCGGCTCGGACGCCGGAGCGCCTGGATCCGGACGCTACCCGGCCGAAAGACGACGTGCTTTGCGCCAGACGACGAATCGTTTAGCATTTCGCGACACCCGTCGGCGCTCTGGAGACCACTCGGGAGACCACCGTGGAATTGCGGATGCGCACCACCGGCCTGGCCAACTACGTCGACCTCACCCGCTCCCTGGGGGCGGACCCGTCGGCGCTGATGCGCGGCGTGGGCCTGGACCCGGCCGCGCTGGCCGCCGCCGACCGCTGGCTCCCCGTGGCCGCGGTCGCCCGGCTCCTGGAGGACACCGCCGCCGCCACCGGATGCCCCGACTTCGGCCTGCGGCTCGCCGAGCTCGCCCGCTTCTCGAACCTCGGCCCCATCGGCTTCGTCGCCCGCGAGGAGCCCTCCGTGCGCAGTGCCCTGGAGCTGCTGATCCAGCACCTCCACCTCTACAACGAGGCCCTGCGCGCCGAGATCACCCTCAGCAACGGCCTGGCCGGGCTCTGGCTGGACCTGGCCCTGGACTCACCGCCCGACAGCCGCCCCCAGGCGACGGACATGCTGGTCGGGGTCTGCCACGCGCTCATCGGCCGACTGCTCGGCGCCGATTGGACACCGGTCGGCGTCCCGATCGGCCACACCGCCCCTGACGACCCCGGCCCCCATCACCGGGTCCTGGGCCCCGCCGTCACCTTCGGGCAGCCGCGCTCCGGCATCATCCTGTACCCCTCGGACCTCGACGCGCCCAACACCCTCGCCGACCCCCGGCTGCGGCCCTACGCCCGCCAGTTCCTGGAGAACATCGCGCCCTCGCCCGCCAGCGCCTTCACCGACCGCGTGCAGGAGGTCGTCGAGGCGCTCCTGCCCACCGGCCGCTGCTCCCTGGAACAGGTCGCCCGCACCTTCGACATCGACCCGAGAACCCTCCAGCGACGCCTCGCGGAGAGCGGGGAGGGCTACTCCTCGATCGTCGACTCGGTCCGTACGGCACTGGGACGCCGCTACGTGGGAGGCTCCGACCGCCCGCTCACCGAGATCGCCGGCCTGCTCGGCTTCTCCTCCCTCGCCACCTTCTCCCGCTGGTTCCGCACCCGCTTCGACACCAGCCCCAGCATCTGGCGCACCCAGGCGGTCAGGGGCTGAGCCGTCACCGCGGCCGCCGCCGCCCCGTACGCGAGGGTGCCGCCCACCGGGCCGGTGACCGGGCCCGCGAGATACGCCACCGCGCCGGCGAAGGCGACGCCGAGCCACTCCCAGCGCCCGTCCAGGGCGACCAGGGCGACGAGCAGCAGTGCGTACCAGGAATAGCCCGGCGTCAGCAGCAGGAACGCGGTGCCGATGGTCAGCAGGGCTCCGTGCCAGGGGCGTTCGGGGTCGCCGCGCCACCACACCGCCACCGACACCACCGCCGTCCCGAGCATCGCCGCGGGCAGCGCCCACGCGTCGGGCAGCACCAGCCGCAGCAGGGCGTACCGCCCGCCCGCGCCCGCGTCGTCGTAGCCCTCCTCCCGCGCGTAGCCGCCCAGATAGCCGAGGACGGAACCGTCGGAGAGCAGCACGTACGGCAGGTAGGCCAGCGCCACGGCCGCCGCTGCGGACAGCGTGACGGCCGCGATCGTACGGGGCCGCCGGACGCCGGACAGCGCGCCCGGCAGCAGCACGGCGGGCAGCAGCTTGGCCGCGACCGCCAGACCCAGCAGCACCCCGCCCGTGAGATGACGGCGGCGGGCCACGAGCGCGAGCGCGCCGACCGAGAGCAGCACGGCGAGGACGTCGACGTGGGCGTTGTCGACGGCCTCCACGGGGACCGCGGGGCACCACGCCCACAGCGCGGCCCCGCGCGGATCGCCCCGCCGGCGCAACACGCCGATCAGGAGACCGCTCACGGCCAGCGAGAGCAGCGCCGCGCCCGCCTGCAGCCCCTTGTGGCGCACGCCCTCCGGGGACAGCTCGTGGACGAGCAGGAACCAGCCCTCCGCCACGGGCGGATAGATCGTGTGCACGGCCGGCCGGTTGATCCGCGTGCATCCGCCGGCGTCGAGCGGTGCCAGGTCGGAGTCGCCCCGCCCGCAGGCCGCGGCCCCGGGGAAGAGCCAGTCGTCGCGCAGCCCGTCGAGCGCCGGGTCCGCGGGCGCGTGGTCGTACGGGGAGATGCCGGCGGCCTGCACGCGCCCGTCCCACGCGTAACGGTACGAGTCGGTGCTCGTCCGCGGGGCCGCCGCGAGCCCCGTCGCCGTCACCGCGACCGCCCCCGCGAGCAGCAGCGGTACGACCTGCCGGCGCGGGACCCGGCGCAGGGCGCCCACCGCCGCCGCGAACACCGCCCACGCGCCCGCGTACCCGGCCAGGAAGGCGGGCCCGTGGGCGTCCCCGCGGAGCAGCAGGACCAGCGAGACGGCCAGGAGCCAGAGCAGAAACAGAGTGACGAGGACGGGGGCGGCGACGGGGGCCGCGAGGGGGCCGGGGAGCGGGAGACGGCGGGCGCGGGTCATGGGCGCAGACTGGCAGTGCGGGCGGCGGACGAGGAGGAGACCCGGCGAGGCGTTCGGGTTTCGTAAGGTGTCGGGCGCTCCGCGCGGCCGCTCGCGGCGGTGTCATGGACGGCATGACCTTCCGCAAGCCCAGGCTGCCGCGCTCGCCCGGCCTGCCGCACCTGCCGCGCCTGCCTCACCTGCCGCGCCCCGCGTTCCGGCTCCCGGCCGTCCGGCCGCCCGCCTTCACCGGGCGGCTGCACGACGCCAGGACCGCGACGGCCGTCGGCCGGTGGCTCGGCGCGGCCTTCGCCGTCTGCTTCGCGACCGGCCTGGTCAGCCACTACCTCCAGCAGCCGCCCGACTGGCTCGCCGACCGGCTGCCCGCCCGGCCGGTGTGGGGCTACGCGCTCACCCAGGGCCTGCACGTCGGCACCGGACTCGCGGCGATCGTGCTGCTCCTCGTCAAGCTGTGGGCGGTGTACCCCCGGCTGTTCGCATGGCCGCCGGTGCGGTCCGTGCGGCACGCCCTGGAGCGCCTGTCCGTCGCCGTCCTGGTGGCCGCCGCCGTCTTCGAGGTGCTCACCGGACTGCTCAACATCGTCGAGTGGTATCCGTGGCCCTTCGGCTTCGTCCCCGTCCACTTCGCCGTCGCCTGGGTGGTCACCGGCGCGCTCCTGCTGCACATCGCGGTCAAGGCCCCCGAGATCAGGGACCATTGGGGCCGCCGCTCGGCCGGGACGCGCGCCCTGCCGGCCGAGGACGCGGTCGACCGACGCTCGCTGCTGCTCGCCACGGGCGCGGCCGTCGGCGTGATCACGCTGACGACGGTCGGCCAGTCCTTCACCCCGCTGAAGGCGCTCGACCTGCTCGCGCCCCGGCACCCCGACCACGGCCCGCAGGGGCTGCCCGTCAACCGGACCGCCACCGCGGCCGGTGTCACGGCGCGCGGACTGGCCGGGTGGCGCCTCGAAGTCGCCGGGCCCCGCCCGTACGTCCTCACGCTCGACGCCCTGCGGGCGATGGCGCGGGACAGGGCCCGGCTGCCGATCGCATGTGTCGAGGGCTGGAGCGTCGACGCGGACTGGGGCGGGGTACGGGTACGGGACCTGGTCGAGCGGGCCGGCGGGCGGCCGGGCCGGGACGGGGTTCGGGTGACCTCGCTCGAAGTGAGCGGCGCCTACCGGGTGATGGAGATGGGCGCGGAGTACGCGGACGACCCGCTCACCCTGCTCGCCCTGACCCTGAACGGGCAGCCCCTCTCGCTCGACCACGGCTTCCCGGCCCGGATCATCGCCCCCGGCCGGCCCGGGGTCCTGCAGACCAAGTGGGTGCACCGGCTGGAGGTGTTGTGAGTACGGGGAATGTGTTCCGGTACGCGGTCGGCGGGCTCGGTCTCGCCCTGATCGGGCTCGGCGCCTGGCTGGTGGTGGCCGAGCCGGATCCGCTCGGGGTGCTGGTGTGGCTGGCCGGCGCGCTCGTGCTGCACGACGGGATCCTGGCCCCGCTGGTGTTCGGCGTGGGGCTGCTGCTCGTGGGCCGGCGCCAACGGGGCCTGTGGCGCGGGGCGTTGCTGGTGGCGGGCTGCGTGATCCTGATCGCCCTGCCCCTGCTCGTACGGCCGGGAGCCCCGCCCAACCCGTCGGCGCTGCCCCTCCCGTACGGCCGGAATCTCGCGCTCGTGCTGGCGGGTGTCGCCGTGGCGGCGGGAGTGGTGCATCTCGTACGACGATGGCGGGCGCGTCCTCAGCGGGGTCCCGCCGTCGAGGACCGAGCGGAGGACTGAAGCGCGAGGGACAGGAAGGGGCGCCCGTCCACGGTCCACTGTTCGTGGACGGCCCAGCCCGCGTTCCGCGCGTGCGCGGCCAGGGCGCGGACGCCCACCCGGGCCCAGGGGAACGGCGTTCCCCGTCCGCCCCGGCCGTCGTCGACGCGTACGTCGCAGCACTCGTCGACGTCGACGGGCGCGCACTCGGCGATGACGTGCCCGGAGCGCGACACGACCTGGCGCAGTCTGCGCAGCAGCGCGGCCGGGTCGCCGCCGATGCCCATGTTGCCGTCGATCAGCAGCGCCGTGTCCCAGCGCCCCTCTGCGGGCAGCGGGTCGAAGACCGACCGGCACAGCGCCGCGGCGCCGAGCCGCGCGGTGCGGGCCACCGCCGCCGGGCTGATGTCGATGCCGAGGGCCCGCCGGCCCTCGGCGGCCAGTGCGGCGACGAGCCGTCCCGGCCCGCAGCCGATGTCGAGGACCGTGCCGCGGCAGCGGTCGAGCACGGAGCGGTCGGCGGCATCGGGCGCCTCGCACCAGCGCTCGACCTCCAGGGGCAGCAGCCAGCCGTCGTGGCGGCGGAGGAAGAGGGGCCCCCGGCCGGTGCGCAGGGCGTCGGTGTACGGATCGGCCCGCCACGCCGTGGTCGTCGCCGTGGTCGTGGTGGTCAACGGACGGCTCCCGCCGTCGCGGCGGTCGACTCGGCGTACCGGGCGGCGAAACGGGTGCCGGGCGCGGCGGCCGCCACCTGCCGGGCGTCCGACGCGGTGTCCACGTCCCGCAGCACCGGCAGCCGGCCGACGCGCAGCCCGGCCTTCCGCAGCCGGGCGTACTGCACGGCGCCGGTGTCCGGCCGGGACATGGGCACGCCGAGCAGCAGGGAAGGGTCGGGGCGGGCGAGGCCGAGGGCCCAGAAGCCGCCGTCGGCCGCCGGACCGAACCAGGCGTCGTACGCGTCCCAGCTCAGGGCCGGGGCGAGCCGTGCGGGGGTGACCTGTGGGGTGTCCATGCCGATGAGCAGGGCCGGCCCGGCGCAGGCGGCGAACGCGGCCGCCAGCCGTGCGTCGAGCCCGCCCGCGACCTGGGGGACGACCTGGAACCCCGGCGGCAGCCAGGGGCCGGGCTCCCCGTCGAGCACGAGGACATGCCGGTCCGCCGGTACGCGGGCGGCCGCGGTCAGCGTGTCGGCGAGGGCCGCCTCGGCGAGCGCCGCGGCCTGGTCGGGCGTGAACGGGGGAGTGAGCCGGGTCTTCACCCGGCCCGGCAGGGGCTGCTTCGCGATGACGAGAAGGGTGGTCACGGGCGCACTCCGGCCGTCGTGGTCCCGCGCGTCGGCGCCGGCTCGTCGAGCACCCTGCGCATGTCATGGACCGCCTGCCAGGTGCCCCGCCAGGTGCCGGTCACCTTCGACCGTCCGGCCCGGGGCAGATACGGCACGTCGACCTCCCGCACCCGCCAGCCCGCGTCGGCCGCCCGCACGACCATCTGGAGCGGGTAGCCGCTGCGCCGGTCGGTGAGCCCGAGCCCGAGGAGCGCCTCGCGGCGGGCGGCCCGCAGCGGGCCGAGGTCGTGCAGCCGGAGGCCGGTGCGGCGGCGCAGCAGCCAGGAAAGCGCCAGGTTGCCCGCCCGGGCGTGGACCGGCCAGGCGCCGCGCGCGGTGGGCCGGCGGCGGCCGAGCAGGAGATCGGCGGAGCCGTCGGCCACCGCGGCGACGAGGCCCGGCAGCAGGCCGGGGTCGAGGGAGGCGTCGCAGTCGCAGAAGCAGACGTACTCGGCGTCGGAGGCGAGCAGCCCGGCGTGGCAGGCGGCACCGAAACCGCGCCGGGGCTCGGTCACCACGGTGGCCCCGAGGCCGGCCGCGATGCCGGCGGAGCCGTCGCTGGAGCCGTTGTCGACGACGATCGCCCGCCAGCCGGCCGGGATGCGGGAGAGCACCCAGGGCAGCGCCTCGGCCTCGTCCAGACAGGGAAGGACGACATCTACGGTCATGAGTGTCACGGCTCCCACCGTAGGAAGCAGCCGGTGGATCGGGGGCGCGGAAGTCCTTACGAAACGCGGACGTCGGCCCTCGTACGCCCGGGTGGCGGTGACCCCGTGCGGGGCGGATGCGACGCTGGGCGGCATGAACGAGCACAGCACCCCCGGGTCCGCGGCCCGGCCCGGGCCCGGGCCCGGGCCCGCGACCTGGTCCGAGGCCCGGCCGGAGTCCCGGGCCGCGAGCCGGCCGGGGTCCTGGTCCGACTTCCGGCCTGACTCCCGGGCCGAGCCCGGGCCCGCGAGCCGGGCCGAGCCCCGGGCCGAGTTCGGGTCCGGGCCCCAGGCAGCGCCCCGGTCTGGGGCCCGGTCCGAGCCCGGGCCCGAGGTCCGGCCTGAGACCCGGCCCGCGGCCCGGATCCTGGTCGTGGACGACGATCCGACCGTGGCCGAGGTGGTGACCGGCTACCTCGACCGGTCCGGGTTCGCGGTGGAGCACGCGGCCGACGGCCCCGAGGCCCTGCTGCGTGCCGGTGAGCGGTGGCCGGACCTCGTGCTCCTCGACCTCATGCTGCCGGGCCTGGACGGCCTGGAGGTGTGCCGCAGGCTGCGGGAGACCGGGCCTGTTCCGGTGATCATGCTGACCGCGCGCGGCGACGAGGAGGACCGGATCACCGGCCTGGAGGTCGGCGCGGACGACTACGTCACCAAGCCGTTCAGCCCGCGCGAGCTGGTGCTGCGGGTCGAGTCCGTGCTGCGCCGCAGCCGCGCGGCCACCGGACCGGCGGCTCCCCGGCCGGTCCTGCGCGCCGCCGGCCTCACCGTCGACCCGGTCACCCGCCGGGCCACCCGGGAGGGGCATGAACTCGCTCTCACCCTCAGGGAGTTCGACCTCCTCGCGTATCTTCTGGAGCACCCCGGAGCCGCGCACACCAGGGAGGAACTGATGCGGCAGGTGTGGGGCTGGGACTTCGGCGACCTGTCCACGGTCACGGTCCACGTCCGGCGCCTGCGCGCCAAGATCGAGGACGACCCGGCCAGGCCCCGGCTGATCCGGACGGTGTGGGGCGTCGGCTACCGCTTCGAGCCGGAGGGCACGGACGGGGGCGTGGTGTCATGAAGGACCTCCTGCTGATCGCGGTGTTCGCCCTGGCCGGGGCCGTGTGCGCCGGGCTCGGCGGAGCGCTGGTGCTCCGCCTCGTACGGCGCCGCTCGGTCGCGGTCTCCCTGACCGTGGTCGCGGCCGTCACGGTGACCGCGATGCTCGCCGGGACGCTCGCGGTCGCCCAGGCGATGTTCCTGTCCGCGCACGACCTGTGGGTGGTGACCGTCGTCGTGGCCATGGCGGCGCTCGTCTCGCTCGGCACCGCCCTGGTCTTGGGCCGCTGGGTGGTGGCCCGCAGCCGGGCCCTCGCCCGCGCCGCGCGCGACTTCGGCGACGGCGGCAGCTTCGCTGCCCCGGACGGCGCCGCCACCGCCGAACTCGCCGCGCTCACCCGGGAACTGGCCGCCACCAGCGCGAAGCTGGACGCCTCCCGGCGCCGTGAGCGCTCGCTCGAGGCCTCCCGCCGGGAACTCGTCGCGTGGATCTCCCACGACCTGCGCACCCCGCTGGCGGGACTGCGGGCCATGGCCGAGGCCCTGGAGGACGGCATGGCCGCCGACCCCGCCCGCTACCACCGGCAGATCCGCACCGAGGTCGAGCGCCTCACGACCATGGTCACCGACCTCTTCGAGCTCTCCCGCATCCACGCCGGCGCGCTGGCCATCAGCCCGAGCCGCATGTCCGTGTACGACCTCGTGGGCGACGCCCTGAGCGGCGCCGACCCGCTCGCCCGCGAGCACGGGGTGCGTCTGGTGGGGGAGGAGGTCGAAGCGGTGCCCGTCGAGGTGGACGGCAAGGAGATGACCCGGGTCCTCGCGAACCTGCTCGTCAACGCCATCCGCCACACACCGGCCGACGGCACGGTCGCGGTGGCGGCCGAACGGCGTGCCGGCGCCGTCGTCCTGTCCGTCACCGACGGCTGCGGCGGCATCGCCGACGACGACCTGCCCCGCGTCTTCGACACCGGCTGGCGCGGCACCGAGGCCCGCACCCCACCGGGCGGCGCCGGCCTCGGCCTCGCCATCGTCCGCGGCATCGTCGAGGCCCACGCGGGCCGCACCGAGGTCCACAACGTCCCCGGCGGCTGCCGCTTCGAGGTCACCCTCCCGGCCGCGCCGCACTGACCGCCGCCGACCCCGCTGCCGCGGGCAGACGGTCGGCCCGCCCCGCACCCCGCCGCCGGCTGCCCCGCGCCTGCCGCCAGGGCCCGGCTGCCCCGAGCCCCGCCGCCGGCCATCCGGCTGCCCCGCGCCTGCCGCCAGGGCCCGGCTGCCCCGAGCCCTCTGCCGGGCCGGCCGGCCCGCGCCCCGCCGGCCTCCGGCTGCCCCGTCCTCCGCCGAGGCCCGGCCGGCCCGCGCCCGTCGCCGGGGCCGGGCAGCCCTGTACCCGACGCCGGGCCTGGCCGACCCCTGGCCCGGCCGGCCTCGCCCTCCTCCGCCTAGCGCTCGGCCTCGGCCAGGCCCGCCAGGGCCGGAGGGGCTCGTGCTGCTCCGGCGACCGGGCCGCTAGGGGGTGTCTCGTCGACCTGGTCGGGCTCGCGACTCCCCAAGGGCTTCGCCTGGGTGGGGTACCCCCGGCGAAGCCAGGGGCGGCCCCGCCGCCGCTTCCCCCAGGGCCTGTCCGGCGGATCATGGCCGGGTCCGCGACTCCCCCAGAGCTTCGCCTGGGTGGTGCCCCCAGCACGGCACTCCCCCTGGGCCCTGCGGGCCCGGTGGGGGTACCTCCGGCGAAGCCAGGGGGCGGACCCCCAGGCTGCTTCCCCCATGCCCTGGCGGGCCTGGGGAGACCCCAAGCCGAAACGCCCCGATAGCTCCGCTTTCCACACGCTCCGGCGCCTTGCCATGCTTCCCCTCGGCCCTGGCGGGCCTGGGGAGACCCTATGCACCAGACGCCGAGGCCTGTCCGACCCTGATCCGCCGGACAGGCCCTAGACCCCGGCGGGCCCGGGGAGACCCCGCGCCGAAGCCGCCCCGACAGCTCCGCTGTCGCGACGCTCCGACGCCTTGCGGCGCACCGGACCGGGGCGCGCCCCTGGGCCCTGCGGGCCCGACGGTGCCCCCACCCAGGCGGGGCTCCGGGGGAGCCGCTCCCCGATCCGGCCTGATCGACAAGGCACCCGCTAGCGCAGCTCCGCGCGCGCGAACTCCCGCATTCCCGCCTCGAATTCGACCTGCGGCTTCCAGCCGAGCTCCCGGCGGAGCCGGGACGAGTCCGCCGTCACGTGGCGGACGTCGCCCAGCCGGTACTCGCCCGTGGTGATCGGCGGCGGCCCGCCGTACGCGTGGGCGAGCGCGCGGGCCATGTCCCCGACCGTGCGGGGATCGCCGCTGCCGGTGTTGTACGCGGTGAACGAGCCGGCGGCCAGGCCGTGCGCGGCCTCCAGGGCCAGGGCCGCCGCCTCGGCGACGTCGCGGACGTGGACGAAGTCGCGGCGCTGGCCGCCGTCCTCGAAGACGCGGGGGGCCTCGCCGCGGGCGAGCGCGGAGCGGAACAGGGAGGCCACTCCGGCGTAGGGGGTGTCCCGGGGCATGCCGGGGCCGTAGACGTTGTGGTAGCGCAGCGACACCGTCCGGCCGCCGGTCGCGCGGGACCAGGCGGCGCCGAGGTGTTCCTGTGCGAGCTTCGTCGCCGCGTAGACGTTGCGCGGGTCCGCCGGCGCGTCCTCGGTCACGAGGCCCGGCGTGAGCGCGGCCCCGCACAGGGGGCAGCCGGGCTCGAAGCGGCCCGCGGCCAGATCCGCCTCGTGGCGCGGGGCCGGCCGGACCACACCGTGCCGGGCGCACTCGTAGCGGCCCTCGCCGTAGACCACCATCGAGCCGGCGAGGACCAGCTCCCGCACCCCGGCCCCGGCCATCGCGGCGAGCAGCACCGCCGTGCCGAGATCGTTGCACCCGACGTACTCCGGCGCGTCCGCGAAGTCCTTGCCCAGGCCCACCATCGCCGCCTGGTGGCACACCGCGTCCACGCCCCGCAGGGCCTCCGCGACGGCCGTGCCGTCCCGGACGTCCGCGACGACCAGCTCCTCACCGGGGCGCGCCGCGCGCGGCGGACCGGAGTGCGCGGACGGCAGCAGGACGTCGTAGGAGACGACGTCATGGCCGCGCGCGAGGAGCGCGTCGACGATCTGGGTTCCGATGAATCCGGCTCCGCCGGTGACCAATACCCGCATACCGCCCCACGCTAGAGGGCCGAGGCCCCGGTCCGGCCGCACCACGACCACCCGTCACTTTTCCGTAAGAGCTCGCCGTTCCCGTCTCCAGTACGGGTGCTCCCGCGCGGCCCAGTCGCGGTCCACCAGACCGGTGCGCATCCCGAGCCGGGCCTCCGGATCCCGCGCCGCCATCCGGATGTGCCCGGCCGCCACCACGGCGACGGCCGCGGCGAGCCAGTCGTGGACGAACGTCGCACCCGTCCGCACCGACGGCGGCGCGAGGTGGGTGAGCCACATCAGCAGCCCGGTACCGACGAGCACGAGCATCGTCCCGAGCGTCCACTGCGCATACAGCTTCTGCCCGGCGTTGAACTTCCCCGCCGGGCGGTACGGATCACGGGACCGCACCGCCCGCAGCCACGCCCGGTCGAGCGGGGTGAACCGGCTGAGCCGGGCCGCGTCCGCGCGCAGCGCCCGGAAGAGCAGTCCGAGCAGCAGGGGTACGGGCAGGGCGAGACCGCACCACACGTGCACGGTCACGACAAGCCGGCGGCGCCCGACCAGTTCGGCCAGGGGCGTCACGTACAGACAGGCGGCGGTGGCCAGGCAGGTCAGCATCAGCGCCGCGGTGGTGCGATGCGCCCAGCGCACGGGGCGGGCGAAGCGCAGCAGACGGCCGGGGCCGGGGCCGGGGCCAGAGCGGGATTCGGAGCCGGATTCGGGGTCGGAGCCGGATTCGAAGTCGGAGGCGGAGTCAGGCAGTCGGCGCATCGTCCCGCCCGTTCGACCGGCCGACCCAGGCGTCGACGTCGTAGCCGTACCGCTCCCAGTAGCCCGGCCGCACCGTCGGGGTGACGGTGATGCCCGACAGCCACTTGGCGGACTTGTAGAAGTACATCGGCGCCACATACAGCCGTACCGGCCCGCCGTGGGCATGGGAGACCGGGGCGTCCTGCATCCGCAGCGCCAGCAGGACGTCGTCACGGCGCGCCTGATCGAGCGTGAGGCTCTCGGTGTACGTGCCGTCGAAGCAGGTGAACCGCACCGCGCCGGCCCCCGCCCGGACCCCCGCGACGTCCAGGAGGTGCGCGAGGGAGACGCCCTCGAACGGTGTGTCCGGCACCCGCCAGCCGGTCACACACTGCACGTCCCGCACGATGCGGCGCTGCGGCATGGCCCGCAGGTCGGCCAGGCGGTAGCGGGCCGGCCGGTCGACCAGGCCGTCCACCGTCAGCGCGTAGGTCCGCTCGGTGCGGGCCGGCACCGAGGAGACCACGGAGTAGTAGCGGAAGCCGCCGCCGCCCGGCAGCAGCGCGGTCAGCCCGGTCGGATCCTTGGCGGCGACGGCGCTCTGGGCCTGCTGGAGGTACGGTCCCGCCGCGACGCCGGCGGCGCCGAGCCCGAGCAGACCGAGGACGACGCGGCGGCCCACGGGGGTGCCTCGGGGGTGTTCGTCTGTGCTGTTCACGCCCCCGATACGACCAGCTCTCCCCGCCCGGGAACAGGGCCGGCGCCGTTCCGTCAGACTTTCGTCATCAGTCCCTCGCGGCTGCTGCCACTACTGCCGGGCGGCGGCCTGCTCGTCGGGAGCCGTCACGGTCGCCGCCTTGCCTTCCTGGAGTTCCTGAAGGCGCTTGAGCGTCGCGGCGAGCACGGCCTGGGTGCCCGACGGGTCGCCCGCGGTTCCGCCCTCGGTGCGCACCCGGATGTTGACCTTGCCCGAACGCACGTACCCGTAGACGGAGTCCTCGCTGAGACCGGGGTTGACGACGAGCGTGTTCTCGTCGCCCACGGGGACCTTCGGGCTCTGCTGCTTGCTCGTCTCGGTGCCCTTCCAGGCCACGTACTGGCGGTGGGCGTCCTCGGCCGTCTTGAACAGACAGATGTGTATGTGCGTCATGTCGATCGTGGAGCCGTTGTACTCGTACGAGGCGTCACTGCCGCGGAGCCAGCCCGCCGGGGCGGAGTCGGCGCCCTTCGTGCCGTTGCAGTACTGCCCGTCCGTCACCGACTTGTCGTCGTGCAGGGTCCAGCCGGGAAGGGTCTCGCCGTCGCCGAGCAGGGCCTGCGAGAGGTGGGCCTGGCTGAGTTCCTCGGTGATCGGCCGCGGAGCGGCCGCCGGCTTGTCCTCCTTCTTCTTCTGCGTGCCGTCGGCCGGGGCGGACCCGTCGCCGCCGGAGGAACAGGCGGTGAGCGCGGCCATCCCGACGAGGGCGGTGGCGAGGGTGAGACGTATGCGTGACATGGACACACACTATCGACTGGTGATCTTGGTGGCGGCCACGTCCGGGCCGCGCGGGGCGGCCCGGACGTGGCCCGGGGTTCAGCGACCCGCCGTCAGATGCCGTACGACCGAGGCGGCGGCCCTGGTCACCGCCTCCCGGGTCTCGGGAAGGTGGTCGATCGCCTCGAAACCGTGGTGGGCGAGCGGCACGTCGATCAGCTCCACCTCCGCGCCCGTGCGCTCCGCGACCGCCAGGAACGCGTCGACCGTCTCCTGGAACGGCGGATGCTCCAGGCCCGCCCGGGTCAGCACGACCGGCGGGCTCGCCGCCGTCAGCGCCTCCGCCGGACGGAAGCGGGCGTCCACCTGGCGCCAGTCGGACAGCGGCGCGAGCACCGGATAGTTCAGCGCCACGCAGCGCAGCCACGGCGGCGGGGCCGCGAGCCAGTCCGCCGCGAGCAGGCCGCCGCCGGAGAAGATCCACAGCGCGATCCGGTCCGGGTCCACCCGCGGGTCCGTCCGGAGCAGCTCAAGGGCCCGCGCCAGGTCCCCGGCGGCGTGCGGATAGTCCGCGAGGCCGTACAGCCGGTGGTCGAGCGTGACGCCCACGACGCCGAGACCCGCCACGTAACGCCCGTACCCCTGGAAGAAGGCGCTGTCCCGCGGCGTCGGCTTCTGGTCCGGCGACACCGGCCCGCCGTGCACGAACAGCACGGCCGGGCGCGGCCCCTCGGCCTCCGGGAGGTACAGGTCGATCGGTCCGTGCCGCTCGGACGGCCGCTCCGGTACGTCGAGCAGGAAGCCCCCGCCCTCGAAGGGGGACGCCGTCTCCGGTACGGAGAGCCGCACGCCCTCGTCCGCCGCCGCCCCCAGCAGTGCCTCGGCGAGCGGGCCGGGCGCGGACAGCATCGGCCAGTGACCGGTCTCCAGCTCGAAGAAGGTCACCGTGGGGGAGGCCAGCACCCGGAACCGCGGCGGGCCCGCGGCGAGCAGCATCTCCACGCCCGAGATCCCCGGGCCGTTCGCGGTGCACAGCACGCCCGTCGTCGGCCGGTCGAACGGGCTGCCGGTCAGCCGCAGCGGCTGGGTCAGGGTGCGCACCGGCTGCGGCGCGGCCAGCCGGTCGAGCCGGGCCAGATCCGCCGCCGACAGGCCCTCCGTACTGCCCCACCGTGCCCACTCCGCCCCCGACGGCGGGGGTACGAGCCCGTCCGCGCCGGCCCGCCCGACGGCGGTCGGGTCCGGGACGAAGGCGCTGGCCGGATCCCCGTCGCCCGGCAGCCCCGCGTCCAGGTAGACCACCCGCGCGATCCGCCCGGCCCGCCGGTCGGCGGCGCCGAGGACGGGGTGGATGCCGTAGTCGTGCCCGACGAGGACGACCTCGCCCGCGTCCGGGCCGGTCCCCGCCTCGTCGATCGCCCGCAGCACGTCCCCGATGTGCGTCTCCAGGTCCGTCTCCGTCTGCGTACCGGCGCGCTCGTCGCCCGCCATGCCGGTGAGCGTCACCGGGTACGCGGCGGCCCCGGCCCTCCGCAGCCGCTCCGCCACCTCGTCCCAGACCCAGCCGCCGGTGAAGGGCCCGGACACCAACACGAAAGCGGTCATCGCCCTCTCCTCTCCTCGCGTCGTTCGTTCCGTTCGCGGGGAACCGTAGGAACTCCCCCAGGGGGAGGTTCAAGGCGAGCGCCGTTAGGGTCGGGAGCGTGGGGGCCGAGAACGAGGTGTGGAGCATCGGGGAGCTCGCCGAACGGGCGGGCGTCTCCGTCAAGACCGTGCGCTACTACTCCGAGCGCGGGCTGCTGCCGGAGGGCGGACGGACCGGCGGCGGACACCGGCGGTACGGGCCGGGGGCGTTGGAGCGGCTGCGCTCGATCCGGGCGCTGCGCGCCCTGGAGCTCCCGGTGACGGACGTGGGCCGAGTGCTCGACCAGGGGGCCGCCTGGGAGGACGTCGTCGCGGGCCGGCTGCGCGAGGTGGAACGGCGGATGACGGCGCTGCGCTGGCACGAGGCCTCGCTGCGGCTGCTCCGCGACGCCCCAGCGGCCGAACGGGCCGAACGCCTGCGGCTGCTCGGCGGGTTGGCGACGCCGCCGGACACGACCGCGCTGGCCCGGTTCTGGCGGCGCACCCTGCCCGTACGGTTCCCGGCGCGGCTCGCGGCCGCCGTCGTGGACGTCGCGGTCCCGGAACCGCCCGCCGACCCCACCCCCGCGCAGGTCCTGGCGTACGCCCGGCTCCACGCCCTCGTCGCCGCGGTACCCGCCCCGGCCGTCCACCTCGCCGGCGTACCGCACCGCCCGAGCGCGCTCTACGAGGGCCTCGCCGAGGCGTACGACCTGGCGGCGGCGCACCGGACCGAGGCCCTGGACCGCTTCGTCGCCGCCTACGCCGACGCCCTCACTACCCGCGACACCCCCGCCTTCCGGCGCCGCCTCGCCCGTCTCCTCGCCACGGGCGCGGACCCCCTGATCGGCCGCTACTGGCACCTCGTCGGCGAACTCCGCGCCCCGGAACACGGCCCCACGGCGGGCGCCCTGCACGGCCGCATGTGCCTGGCCCTCAAACGGGACGTCACGGCGGAGGCGGGCGCGGGGACGGAACCATGGCCGGATCCGTCGGCCGGGGTGTGGGGCGAGTAGCCCCCCCCGCCCCTCCCGTCCTCCGCCGCCCGCCATCCGTCGCCCGTCAGCCCCCGCCCGTCAGCCCCCGCCCGTCAGCCCTCGACCGTCTCTCGCAGGCGCCTGAGCTCCTTCTCCGCGCGCTGAACCGTTTCCTTGTAGCCGTGGGCCAGGCCCAGTTCGCGGGCGCGGGTGAGAGCGGGTGCGGCGGCGGTGGGGTCGCCGAGGTCGAGGAGGGCGGCGCCCATGGTGGCGGTGAGCATGCTGTGGCGGACGCCGAGGAGGCCGTTGACGGTGTCGCCGTCGAGGGTGAGGCCGCGGCGGGCGCAGGCGAGGGCGCCGGCGGGGTCACCCGCGGCGAGGAGCTGCTGGGCGCGGTGCTCCAGGGCGAGGAGTTCGGTGATGACGTCGTCGCCGTCCCGGACGAGGGCGATCGCGCGGGCGGTGTGCGCGAGGGACTCCTCGGTGACGCCGGAGGCGTCGAGCGCGACCGCCAGGTTGACCAGGGCGGTCGCCTCGCTGGACGGCTCGCCGGCGCGGGCCGCGAGGCCGGGGGCGAGGCGGAGGTGGACCAGGGCCTCGGGAAGGCGCTCCTCCTGGGTGAGGAGCCAGCCGAGCAGCGCGCGGGCCCGGGACTCGGCGTCCGGGTCGTGCTCGCGGGCGGTCGAGTCGACCGCCGCCTCCAGGAGCGGCACCCAGCCGTCGTGGCTGTTCCACAGCATGTACGGCCACTGGAGCAGGGCGAGCCGCCAGGCCCGGTCGTGGTGCCCGGCCGCCCGGGCGGCGGCGACCGCCGCGGCGAGGTTGTCGCGCTCGGCCGCGTACCAGAGCAGCGCCGCGTCCCGGCCCGCGAAGTGCGGCGTGGCGGGCGGCCGGTGGGCGTCCCCGGGCAGCGTGCAGCACGGCAGGTCGTCGGGCTCGGCCGTCTTCGTCGCCGCCATCGCCGTGTACATGTAGTGGTCGAGCAGCCGCAGCAGCGCCGCGTCGTCGGGGCGCAGTCGCCGCGCGTAGAGCCGGACCAGATCGTGCAGGGTGTGCCGGCCCGGCGCGTACTCGGTGAGCAGGTGCGCGTCGCAGAGCCGGTCCAGGGCCTCGGCGGCGACCGCCGGCGGCCGTTCGAGGAGCGCCGCCGCCGCATTCCGGTCCAGATCGGGGCCGGGCAGCGCGCCGATCTGCCGGAACAGCCGGGCCGCCTCCTCCGGCAGCCCCTGCACGGTGAGGTGCAGCGCGGCGGCCACGCCCTGCCCGTCGGGGCCCGCGCAGCCGTCCACCGAAAGCAGGGCGAGCCGCCGCTGTTCGTCGGCGAGTTCGGCGGCCAGATCGGACAGGCGCCAGTGCGGGCGTGCGGCCAGCTGCGCCGCCGTGACCCGCAGCGCGAGCGGCAGCCCGTCGCAGAGCGAGGCGAGCAGCCGCGCGGCGGCCGGCTCGGCGGCCACCCGGTCGGCGCCGACGGCCGCCGCGAGCAGCGCCGCCGACTCGTCGACTCCGAGCACGCCAAGGGGCACCGGCCGGGCCAGTTCGGAGACGACGAGCCCGCCGAGCCGCAGCCGGGAGGTCACCACGGCGGCGCTGCGCGCGCCGGCCGGCAGCAGCGGGCCGGCGGTGTCGGCGCCGCGCACGTTGTCGAGGACGACCAGCAGCGCCCGGTCCTCGGTCAGCGAGCGGTACAGCGCGGCGGCGGCCGTCGGCGACTCCGGCACCCGGCGCGGCGGCACGCCGAGCGCGAGCAGGAACTCCCGCAGGACATCGCCCGCGTCCAGACCCTCGTCGGGGCTGAAACCGCGCAGGTCGGCGTAGAGCACACCGTCGGGGAAGCGCGGCGCCCGCCGGTGCGCCCACTGGAGGGCGAGCGCCGTCTTCCCGACCCCGGCGGGCCCGGTGACGATCGCGACGCGGGCGGCGTCCACGGCCGCGTCCAGCTCCTCCAGTTCGCGCTCGCGCCCGAGGAAGCCGCGCGGGGTACGGGGCAGCAGATCGGGCGCGGGCCACTGCGGGGCCCCGGCACCGGCGACCGGACCCGGACCCGTTCCCGTACGCGTGGCCGCACCGTCGACCGGCATCTCCGCCCAGGCGTGATGACCGGCCGGGCCGGGGACGGCGCCGGCACCAGTACCCGCACCAGGGCGCGTCCCGGGCCCGGCGTCCGCGTCCCGTACCGCCGCCGAGGAGGGCGTGATCTCGTCGGTCGCGGCGGGCCGCGGCGGGTGCTCGGCCGGCCCCGGCCCGTCGGCGACGGTGGCGACGGCGACCGTCTGCGGGGGCGTGGTCGTCAGGCCGCGCAGCACCGCCTCGTACGCGGCGCGCAGCGCCGGGCCCGGGTCCACGCCGAGCTCGTCGGCGAGCAGGCCCCGGGTGCGGTGGTAGCAGTCGAGCGCGTCCGACTGGTGGCCCGCGCGGTACAGCGACAGCATCAGGGCCGCCGTCAGGGACTCGCGCAGCGGGTTCGCCGAGGCCTCGGCGCGCAGGACGGCCGCGGCCCGGGTGTGCTCGCCCAGCCGCCCGTACGCCGCCGCGAGCTGCTCGACCGTGACCAGCCGGGTCTCCTCCAGGGCCTGCGCGGCGACGAGCAGCGGCTCGCTGGCCACCGTCCCGGTCAGCGCCGGGCCGCGCCACAGCGCGAGCGCCTCCCGCAGCATCAGGACGGCGTCGCCCGGGTGCTTCTGGTGCCCGGCGAGCTGGACCAGCTCCTCGAAGCGGTGGGTGTCGAGGAGCTGGTCCGGCATGCGCAGCTCGTAGGCCTGGGAACGGGTGGCAAGCTCCACCCCGTAGTCGTCCGCGCCGCCCTGCTCGAACAGCGCGCGCAGCCGGGAGACATGCCCCTGGACCACGGTGCGGGCCCGGGCCGGCGGGTCCTCCGCCCACACCGTGTCGATCAGCCGGTCGACGGGTACGACGGAGTTGGCGCGCAGCAGCAACGCCGCGAGCACGCTTCTCCGCTTGGCGGGGCCGAGCGGCAGCTCACCCGCCTCGGCCGTGATGGACACCGTCCCGAGCAGGCGGAACTCCACCCAGCCCTCCCTGTCGCCTCGATCCCGTGGGCCTTCCAGTATCCCCAATGCCGGGACCGGGTCGTTCGACAAGCGGCCGGTTTCGGCCCCTTCCGGGCGTGTCTAGGCGTTCGGGTCGAAGGGGATGCCCGCCGGCTTGGCGTTCGACAGGGTGTACGAGAAGTCGGCGTCGTCGATCTTGAGGGTGGCCGAACCGAAGTTCGCCGCCGTCAGCCGGTCCCGCAGTCCGGCCGGGTAGCCGTTCCAGCCGACGAGGCGCGGGTAGAACCAGCCGCCGGTGGAGTTCTCGATCTGGTCGTCGGAGGAGTTGGCGAAGCGGTAGCAATGGGTGGACAGACCGTCCTTGTGGTAGACGATCTTGGGGTGGGTGCCGTCGAAGCGGATGGTCGAGCGGTCGGCGATCTGGTAGCCGCTGTGCTGCGAGGCCGACACGTACTTCACCTGGTTGTCGCTGATCCAGACGACGATGTGCTCCCAGTCGTGGGTGTGGCCGATCGCCAGCGGGCCCCAGGTCGCCTGGTCCTTCTCGTAGTAGCCGGCGTAGACCACGGCGCACCAGCCGTTGTTGCACTTGGCGCGGGAGTAGCTGTTCGCGGCGGCCAGCTGGGCCGGGTCGTGGCACTTGCCGTTGACCGTGCCGCCGAGCTTCAGACCGGGGTTGAGCGTTCCGTCGGAGCCGATGGCGGCGGTCATGTAGCAGCCGTCGGTGTCGAAGTCGTACGCCGGGGCGAAGGTCTGGTCGAGGCCGTCGGCGTTCTGCGGGAGCGGCGGGAGCACGGCCGCCTGGGCGGTCGCAGGGACGCCGACGACGAGTCCGAGGGCGCACAGCAGGGCGGCGAGCGCCGTACGGCGGCGCCGCCTCGGCGTGGAGGTCAGGTGCACGTCAACTCCTTGGGTGGGGGTGGTGCCAGACCTTCGCAGCCGCCCGCACGGAGCGTCAACCACCCTGAAGGGAACAGGGAGTTACGACTCCGGAACCGCCACCCGGAACGTCGGTGCCTCGCCGGTACGACAGGCGCGCGGCGGGGCGCGTGAGCCGTCAAGGCGCGCCCCCGGCTTCCCCGGATCGTGTGGGAGGGGCCCGTCGATCATCGAACCGGGCGCCGGGACACGGCAGGATCGGACGTGCCGGGGTCGTTTCCGAACGAGAGCCGTGGGGGCTCTCGGATCCCGTGCCGAGCGTCGTGCGCCGACATCGCCGCTCATCGCCGCCCCCGGGACGAGGCTCCGCTCCGGGGGCGGTGGCGTGTCCGAGTCGAATCCGGCGCACGGGATCCCGGTCAAGTGCGCAGCTGCGCCAACTTTCTGACAAGTCGTCAGCCATGGCGGAAAACCTGCCTGGACGTCACTACCGGTCGGTTCTACTCTCAAGTCACTTCTCTTGAGCCACTGCGCGTGTCCCCCCACCCCACGCGCATCCGCACCTCCTCGCTCCCCACACACCGCAACCGAGGAGATCCCCATGTCCAAGCTGCTCGTCTCCGCGACCGGACTCGCCGCGGCCGCCGCCCTCGCCTTCGGCGGCGCCGGCACCCAGGCCGCCGCCTCCACCACGCTGCTGCCGGCCGGCCACTCCTTCGCCGCCAAGCTGACCGGCAAGGCCACCTTCGTGGCCGGGTCCACCACCATGACCTGCACGGTCTCCGCGTCCGTGTCCGGCACCGGCGCCAACAACCAGGTCCCGGCCGCACCCGCCAACCACAACGACGCCGGGCCGGTCAGCGCCACCATCAATCCGCCCACCTTCAGCGGCTGCACCACCAGCGTCTTCGGCGTCAGCGTGAGCGTCACCGCCAACGCCACCAACGGCGCCTGGACGCTGTCCGCGCAGAACGGCGCCCCGGCCACCGGCGGCTTCACCATCCCCAAGGGCGGTGTCGTCCTCAAGACCAGCGGCTTCGCCACCTGCACCATCACCGCCTCGCCCGCCGGCCCCACCGCCGTCAACGGCACCTGGACCAACGGCGCCCCGTCCGCCCTCGCCATCAGCGGCGCTCCCGTCCCCGCCACCGTCACCGGCGGCTTCCTCTGCCCGACCGGCAACCAGTCCGCGACCTTCAGCGCCACGTACCAGATCACCGACACCACCGACCCCGCCCAGCAGATCACCGTGACCGGGTAACAACCGCCCGGTTCCCCCGACCCGATGCGCACCCCGCCGATCTTCGGCATCCTGGTGGCTTGAAGTACGCCCCCGGCAGGGTGCGTTGGGGGCCCGGTGGGGTGATCCGCGGCGGGGGCCGCGGAGGGGGGAGGCGCGACCATGAGCGCGCACGACATGCAGGAGCAGGCGGAAGAGCGGGAGCCCGCCGCCGAGCAGGACGTCACAGAGCAGGACGGTGCCGAACAGGACGGCGCCCCGCAGGGCCCCGCGCCCAGGAAGCGGCGCCGCCCCAAGGGGCGGACCGTCCTCCTGAGCGCCCTCGCGCTCTTCGTCGCGGCGGTGCTCCTGACCGCCGGGGCGGGCTACTGGGCGTACCAGCACTACACCGACCGGGTGCAGCGCATCCCGCAGACCTTCCCGACCAACGCGCCGGTGCCCGCCGCGTCCAAGGGCGGACAGAACTTCCTGCTCATGGGCCTCGACTCGCGCTCCGAGGTGCCCACCACCGGCAGCGACGCCAAGGGCAGGCTGTGGAAGTACGGCGACCAGCGCAGCGACGCGATGATGCTGGTGCACATCCCGGCCGACCACTCCGCCGCCTATGTCGTCTCGCTGCCCCGCGACTCCTGGGTGGACATCCCCGGCCGGGGCCGGGCCAAGCTCAACGCGGCCTTCTCCTGGGGCGGCCCGCCGCTGCTCATCGACACCGTGCAGCGGCTCACCGACGTCCGGGTCGACCACTTCGCCGTCATCGACTGGAACGGCTTCCGCAAGCTGACCGACGCCGTCGGCGGCGTGGACATCATCATGTCGGACGGCGAGCGCCGGCACCTGAACGGCGAACAGGCCCTGGACTACGTGGGGGAGCGCAAGGATCTCCCCAACGGCGACTTCGACCGCACCCACCGGCAGCAGAACTATCTGCGCACGGTCCTGGAGAAGGTGATGGACTCCGCCTCCCTCAAGGACCCGCTGCGACTGAAGGAGACTCTCGACATCTTCACCGAGACGGTCTCGGTCGACGAGCGCTTCGGCGACGACGAGATGCGCGAACTGGTCTGGAACATGCGGGAGGTGCGGTCCGGAGACATGACCTTCATGAACGCTCCGGTGAAGGGCACCGGTATGGAGAAGGGGCAGTCGGTGGTCTACCTCGACCGGGCGCGCTGCACGGCGCTCTGGCAGGCGTACAAGGACGACGAGGTCGGGGAGTACGTCGACACCCACCCGATCGACCGCCTTCGCCCCGCCACCAACTAGGCAGGTCAGAGGGGGAGTTGTGGCCCCCGGTGGGGTGCGGAAAACGGGCGGGGAGTGAGACGGGGGCTTGACGGACGCATTGGTCCAGTCCAATCTGTGACGCGCTTGTCCTCCCGCATTCCCCGGCAGTCCCCGCACGCCCCCGCCCCCACAACTCCCCCTGGAGGTACGGTGCTTGTCCGCAACCGCCTGGTGGCGACGCTCGGCGCGTCGCTCCTCGGCGCGGCGGCCCTGGTCGCCCTGCCCGCCCCCGCTCAGGCCGCCGAACTGCTGAGCAACCCGGGCTTCGAGTCCGGCACCCTGTCCGGCTGGAGCTGTTCCGGCGGCACCGGCTCCGTCGTCACCAGCCCCGTGCACAGCGGCACCAAGGCCCTCGCCGGTGCCGCGAGCGCGTCCGACAACGCCCGCTGCGCCCAGACCGTCGCCGTGCAGCCCAACACCACCTACACGCTGTCCGGTTGGGTGCGCGGCAACTACGTGTACCTCGGCGTCGACGGCGGAACCTCGACCTGGACCGCGTCCGCGCCCTCGTACCAGCGCCTGTCGCTCAGCTTCACCACCGGCGCGAGCCAGACCAGCGCCACCGTCTACACCCACGGCTGGTACGGCCAGGGCACCTACTACGCCGACGACATCAGCCTCGACGGCCCCGGCGGCGGAGGCGGCGGCACCGACACCCAGGCGCCGAGCGCGCCCACCGGCCTCCAGGTGGCGTCCAAGACCGCCTCCGCGGTGACCCTCACCTGGGCCGCGGCCACCGACAACGTCGGCGTCACCGGCTACGACGTCTACCAGGGCGCCACCAAGGTCAGCACGGTCACCGGCACCTCGGCCACCGTCGGCGGGCTCGCCGCGAGCACCTCGTACACCTTCACCGTGAAGGCCCGCGACGCCGCGGGCAACGTCTCGCCCGCCTCCAACACCGCCACCGTCACCACCGAGGCCGGCGGCGGGGGCGGCGGCACCGGCTTCAAGCAGGCCGCGCCCTACCTCTACCTCGGCTGGGGCAACCCGCCGGCGCCCGCCACCGTCATGAACGCCACCGGCATCAAGACCTTCACCATGGCCTTCATCCTCTCCTCCGGCGGCTGCAACCCGGCCTGGGACGGGCAGCGCCCGCTGACCGGCGGCGTCGACCAGTCCACCATCGCCGCCGTCCGCGCGGCCGGCGGTGACATCGTCCCGTCCATCGGCGGCTGGTCCGGCAACAAGCTCGGCCCCAACTGCTCGACCCCCGAGGCCCTGGCCGGCGCCTACCAGAAGGTCATCGACGCCTACGGCCTGAAGTCGATCGACGTCGACATCGAGAACACCGACGAGTTCGAGAACGCGGCCGTCCAGGACCGCATCCTCGGCGCCCTGAAGATCGTCAAGGCCAACAACCCCGGCCTGCGGACCATCCTCACCTTCGGCACCTCGACCACCGGCCCCACCTACTACGGCAACCGGCTGATCGAGCAGTCCAAGGCGCTCAACGCGAACATCGACGTCTTCACCATCATGCCCTTCGACTTCGGCGGCGGCGCCGACATGTACGGCAACACCGTCAACGCCGCCAACGGCCTGAAGAACAAGCTGAAGTCGGTCTACGGCTGGGACGACGCCACCGCCTACGCCCACGTCGGCATCTCCGGCATGAACGGCCTCTCCGACCAGCAGGAGGTCACCACGCAGCAGATCTGGACGCAGATCCGCGACTGGGCCAACGCCAACCACATCGCCCGGCTCGCCTTCTGGTCCGTCAACCGCGACCGCGGCTGCGCGGGCGGCGGCGTGACCGAGACCTGCTCCGGCATCGCCCAGAGCGACTGGGAGTTCACCCGGATCACCGCCGGTTTCACCGGCTGACCCGAGTCCCCGGGGCCCGGCCGGCCCCCCGTGACCGGCCGGGCCCCAGGACTCAGCCCGTCTCCGGGAAGTGGCAGGCCACCTCCCTCGCCTCCCCCGCCGCGGTCCGCCGCAGCGGGGGAGACTCCGTCCGGCACAGTGCCTGCGCCTTCGGACAGCGCGGATGGAAGGTGCAGCCCGGGGGCGGCGCCGCCGGGCTCGGGGGGTCGCCGAGCAGGGTGATCCGCTCCCGGGCCCGCTCGGCCGCCGGGTCCGGCAGCGGCACCGCCGAGAGCAGCGCCCGGGTGTAGGGGTGCGCGGGCGCCCCGTACACCCGCTCCTTCGGGCCGATCTCCACGATCCGCCCCAGATACATCACCGCCACCCGGTCGCAGACCCGCCGCACCACCGACAGATCGTGGGCGACGAAGAGGTACGAGAGACCGAGCTCCCGCTGCAGCCGCCCCATCAGATTGACGATCTGCGCCTGTACGGACACGTCCAGGGCCGACACCGGCTCGTCGGCGACCACCAGGCGCGGCCCGGTCGCCAGGGCGCGCGCGATGCCGATCCGCTGCGCCTGACCGCCGGAGAACTCGTGCGGGAACCGGTCCAGATGCTCCGGGAGCAGCCCCACGAGCTCCAGGAGCTCGGCCGCCCGCGCCCGGGCCTCGGCGGCCGAACTCCCCTGCACCAGCAGGGGATCGGCGATGATCCGGGACACCGTACGGCGCGGGTTGAGCGAGGAGTGCGGGTCCTGGAAGACCATCTGGATCTCGCGGCGCAGCGGCTTGAGCGCCCGCGCGGACAGCCGGCTGATGTCCCGCCCGTCGTACGTGACGGTGCCGGAGGTGGGTTCGAGCAGCCGGACGATCATCCGTCCGGTGGTCGACTTGCCGCAGCCGGACTCCCCGACCAGGCCCAGGGTCTCGCCCTGGGCGATGTCGAAGGAGACGCCGTCCACGGCCCGCACCCGGGCGGAGCGGGACCCGCGCCCGGGAAAGGTCATCGTCAGGTCGCGGACGGAGAGGAGGGGAGGTGTGCTCATGAGGCGACGCCTTCGTACGCGGGGAAGTGACAGGCCGTCGGATGGTCCGCCGGACCGCTGAGCACCGGGCGTTCCTCCCGGCAGCGGTCCCGGGCCCGCGCGCAGCGCGGCGCGAAGGCGCAGCCCGGCGCGGGGGCGAGCAGGGACGGAGGCGAACCGGGGATCGCCCGCAGCGGGGTGTCGGCCGGGTCGTCGAGCCGGGGCAGCGAGTCGAGCAGCCCCTGGGTGTAGGGGTGCGCGGGGGCGGCGAACAGGGCGTCCACCGGGGCCTGTTCGACCGCCCGCCCGCCGTACATCACCAGGACCTCGTGGGCGACCCGGGCCACCACGCCCAGATCGTGGGTGATGAGCACGACGCCGAGCCCCCGGTCCTGCTGCACCCGGGCGATCAGGTCCAGGATCTGCGCCTGCACGGTGACGTCGAGCGCGGTGGTCGGCTCGTCCGCGATCAGCAGGTCCGGCTCGCACACAAGCGCCGTCGCGATCATCACGCGCTGCCGCATCCCGCCGGAGAACTGGTGCGGATACTCGCCGGCCCGCCGCCGCGGCTCGGGGATGCCGACCTCGGCGAGCGCCTCGACGGCCCGCTCGCGGGCCACCCGCCGCCGTGACCCGAAGTGCACCCGGTGGTGCTCGGCGATCTGCTCGCCGACGGTGTAGTACGGATGGAGGCTGGACAGCGGGTCCTGGAAGACCATCGCCATCCGCCGGCCGCGCAGCCGGTTCAGCTCCCGCTCGCGCAACCGGGTCAGCTCCTGGCCGTCGAGGACGACCGAGCCGGACACCTCGGCGCCGGTGTGCAGACCCATCACCGCCATCGAGGTCACGGACTTGCCGGAGCCCGACTCGCCGACGATCCCGAGGGTCCCTCCGCGCGGCACGTCGAAGGAGAGACCGTCCACGGCGCGCACCGGCCCGCGCCGGGTCGGGAACACGACCGACAGGTCGCGCACGGACAGCAGCGGCGGCATCAGAACCTCACTCGCGGGTCGACGACGGCGTAGAGCAGGTCGACGCACAGATTGGCGACGACGATGAAGGCGGCGGCCAGCAGCGTCACCCCGAGGATCACCGGCTGGTCGCCGGTGGAAAGGGCCCCGTAGAAGAGCCGCCCCACGCCCGGCAGCCCGAACAGCGACTCGGTGATCACCGCGCCGGCGAGCAGCCCGCCGAGGTCCATGCCGAACAGGGTGAGGATCGGCGTCATCCCGGCCCGCAGCCCGTGCTTGACCACCACGGTCCGGCGCGGCAGACCCTTGGCGCGGGCGGTGCGGATGTACGGCTCCGCCATCGACTCGATCATCGAACTCCGGCTCTGCCGGGCGTACATGGCGGCGTACAGCAGGGCGAGGGCCAGCCAGGGAAGCAGCAGGTTCCGCCCCCAGTCGAGCGGGTCGGCGCCGAACGGCACGTACTGCGGATAGGGCAGCAGCCCCGCCACCCGGATGAAGCCGTAGATCAGCATCACCGAGGTGAAGTAGACCGGCAGCGAGGCGGCGGCGACCGCCCCGACCATCAGCGTCCGGTCGGTCAGGGTGTCCTTGCGCAGGGCCGCGGTGACCCCCGCGCCCAGGCCGAGCGCCAGCCAGATCACGGCCGCGCCCACGGCGAGCGAGGCGGACACCGGCATCCGGTCGACGAGCAGGTCCCAGACGGGCTGGCTGTTCTCGTACGAGTAGCCCAGGCACGGGAAGTCGCAGCGCAGCGCGTACGGGCCGCTGCCGACCGTGCGTCCGGTGAAGATGCCGGTGACGAAGTCGCCGAACTGGCGCCACAGCGGCTGGTCCAGGCCCATGTGGGCGCGGATCGCGGCGAGCCGTTCGGTGCTGCAGGACTTGCCGCAGGCCGCGGCGGCCGGGTCCGAGGGCAGCACGTAGAAGATGAGGAAGGTGATGGCGGCGACGGCGAGGAGCACGCCGAGCATCCCGAGGAGCCGGCGGCCGACATAGGGGATCAGCTGTCTCACGCGCGGCCTCCGCGCGGGTCGAAGACGTCCCGCAGCGCGTCCCCGAGCAGGGTGAAGGCGAGGACGGTGAGGAAGAGGCAGAGGCTCGGCACCATGAAGTACATCGGGTCGGTGTCGTAGAAGGCGACGCTCTCGGCGATCATCTGCCCCCAGGACGGGGTCGGCGGGCGCACCCCGACGCCGAGATAGCTGAGCGCGGCCTCGGTGGCGATCATGCCCGGCACGATCAGGGTGGTGTAGGCGATGACCGGCCCGGCGACCCCGGGCAGCACGTCCCGGGTGAGCACCCGCCAGGTGGAGGCGCCGCCGACGCGGGCCGCGTCGACGTACTCGCGGTGCTTGAGCGAGAGGGTCTGGCCGCGCACGATCCGGGCGATGCCGGGCCAGCCGAAGAGGCCGATGACCAGGACCATCAGCAGGATCCGGTTGACGTCCCTGGCCACCGACATCGCCGCGATCATGAAGATGAGGGAGGGGAAGGACATGGTGAGGTCCATGAGCCGGGAGAGCACGGTGTCGGTGCGGCCGCCGAAGTAGCCGGCGACGACGCCCGCGGCGACCCCGACGACGACCACGATGGCGGTGGCGGCGAAGGCGATGAGCAGCGAGACCTGCGCGCCGTGCACGACCCGGGCGAACAGATCGCGGCCGGTGACGGGTTCGACGCCGAGCCAGTGGTCGGCGGACACCCCGCCGAGCGGCCCGATCGGCAGTCCGCCGAGGTACGGGTCGACGGCCGCCTTGTCGAACTCGTCGGGGCGCCAGCCGCCGAGCCCGCCGATCAGCGGGGCGCCGGCGGCGAGCACGGCGAAGAGGACGACGACGGCGAGCCCGGCGAGGGCGGAGGGACGGCGGCGCAGCTCGGCCAGGGCGAGCCGCCAGGGGCTGCCGGCGGCAGCCGGTGGCGGCGCCGCGGTGGCTTCGGGGCGGGTGTCGGTGGTGGTCACGGCGGCTCAGCTCCCGCTCTTCGCGGGGTCCTTGAGGCCGATCGTCGCGTAGTCGATCTGCCCGCCGAAGGAGGTGTGGCCGAAGGCGCCGGCGATGTTGGGGCCGACCAGGAGCGGCATGCGCTCGATGACGACGGGCGCGGTCGGGGCCTTGGCGAGGATCTGTCCGTCGAGCTCCTGCCAGGCCTTGCTGGCCTGCGTGGCGTCGGTCATCGCGGCGATCTCGTCCATCCGCCGCATCGTGGGCTGGTCGCGGAAGAGGGAGTGGTTGCCGGAGTTGCCCTTCTCCTTGATGTAGCGGCCGTCGAAGACGAAGGGCAGGAAGGTGGAGCCGGAGGGGTAGTCGGGGCACCAGCCGGTGTAGACGAGGTCGGTGCGGTTCTTGGTGTCGCCGATGGTGTCGTAGAAGGCGGAGGGGTCGACGGTCTCGATGACGACCTTGATCCCGGCGCGGCCGAGGGACTCCTGTATCGCCTCGGCGACGCCCTTGTCGCCGGTGGCGACGGTGAGCCGGGTGGTGAGGCCGTCGGCCTTCCCGGCCTCCTTGAGCAGCTGCTTGGCCTTGGTCACGTCGCCGGTGAGCGGGATCTTCAGGGTGTCGGGCTGCTTGCCGCCGGTGAAGAGGGAGCCGGGCATGAGCGCGGTGGCCGGGTCGTTGAGGGCCGGGCCGCCGGAGGCGGTGAGGATGGCCTCGCGGTCGAGGGCGTACTGCACGGCCTGCCTCACCCGCACGTCGTCGAACGGCGCGCGGCCGGTGTGCATCTGCACCATCTCGGTGCAGTTCTTGGACTCGGCGAGCAGCCGGGCGCGGATGTCGGGCTTGGTGAGCACCTTGGGGGTGGACTCGGGGCGGAGCCCGGCCCAGGGGACGGCGGAGGCGTCGGCGCCCGCGCCCGCGACGAGCCGGTCGTCCACCTGGCCGCCCTTGAGGCCCATGGTCACGACGATCCGGTCGGGGTAGGCCTTGCGCACCGGGTCGGTGGCGGCGTCCCAGTGCGGGTTGCGGACCAGGACCAGCCGCTTGTCCCGGGCGTACGACTCGATCTTGTACGGCCCCGAGGAGAACGGGCGGTTGTCGTACTGCGGGCCCTTGTCCTGGGCGGCCGGCACCGGGGCGAAGGTGGGCAGCACCGTGGCGTAGCGGAACTCGGCGAAGGGCGCGCGGAGTTCGAAGACGATGGTGCGGGCGTCGGGCGTCTTGATCGACGCGAGGTGCTTGCCGCCGGCCGGGCCCTTGTAGCCCTCGGCGCCGGCGAGGTAGCGGGCCGCGTAGTCGGGGCCGCCGGGCAGGTCGGGGGAGAAGGACCGCTCGACGTTGTACTTGACGTCCTGCGCGGTGACGGGGGAGCCGTCCTCGTACTTCAGGCCCTGCTTGAGACGGAAGGTCCAGGTCTTGGCCCCGTTGGACGAGGTGCCCAGGTCCTCGGCGAGGTCGGGGGCCAGCTCGCTGCCCTTGGCGCCGGGTTCGGCCTTGTAGGTGAGCAGGGTGCGGTAGAGCAGCCGGGTGCCGAAGTCCATGTCGCCCATGACCCAGTTGCGGGCCGGGTCGAGGTGGGTGAAGTCCTGGTTGGACAGCACGTTCAGGGTGCCGCCCTTCGCCGGGGTGCCGCCGACGACCCGGCCGAGGTTGCCGGTCGCGGGGTTGGTGCCGGACCGGCCCCGGTCCGAGGCGCCGCCGGTGCCGGAGCCGGAACAGGCGGTGGCGGTGGTGCCGAGCGCGAGGGCCGTCAACAGGGCCGCGGCGAGGGTGATGCGAGGGTGCTTGTCCATCAGGGTCACTTCCGGGTGGGGAGTTCAAGCAGAAAATGTGACCCGTAAAATAGTAATGTGAAATTGTACTGCGCAAGCCCTTGGACATGACCAAGCCCTCGCACCCCCGGAGAAGGTTCGCCGCATGAGCGTCATCTCGCGCAATCCCG
Source organism: Streptomyces fradiae (assembly GCF_041270065.1). Lineage (NCBI taxonomy): Bacteria > Bacillati > Actinomycetota > Actinomycetes > Kitasatosporales > Streptomycetaceae > Streptomyces > Streptomyces fradiae. The sequence continues at coordinate 7,462,828 of NZ_CP065958.1, forward strand.
CAGACCCGTCCGACGTCCTCGTCGAACTCCCCGCCCCCGGCGCCCGGTTCACCGCCGAGGCGGTCGAACGGGCCCGCGCCGCACAGCCCGGATGGCTGCTCGGCGGGGCCGCCGCCCGCTCCGCCGCCCTCACCGCCGTCGCCGCCGCCGTCGAGGCCGCGAGTGCCGAACTCGCCGCGCTCGCCGTACGGGAGGTGGGCAAGCCGGCCGCCGAGGCGCGCGCCGAACTCGCCCGTACCGTCGCCGTCTGGCGCTACTACGCGCAGGCGCCCTACGAGCCCACCGGCGCCGTCCACGAGACCGCCACCGGCCCCGGACTGCTGCTCACCCGCCGCCGCCCGCACGGCGTCGCCGGCCTGATCACCCCCTGGAACTTCCCCTTCGCCATCCCCAGTTGGAAGGCCGCCCCGGCCCTCGCCGCCGGCAACGCGGTGGTCCTCAAGCCCGCTCCCGAGGCCACCGCCTGCGCCCTCCGCCTCGCCGAACTCGTCCAAGGCGCCCTGCCGGAAGGGGTGTTCACCGTCCTGCCCGGCGGGGCCGCCGAGGGCGGGGCCCTGGTCGGCGCGGCCGACGCGGTCTCCTTCACCGGCTCCACCGGCGTCGGCCGCGAGGTCGTCCGCGCCGCCACCGCCCGGGGCGTCCCGGTGCAGGCCGAGACCGGCGGACTCAACGCGGCGATCGTGCTGCCCGACGCCGACACCGAGCGGGCCGCCGCGCACATCGCCGCCGCCGTCGCCGGATACGCCGGCCAGAAGTGCACCGCCACCAGCCGGGTCATCGCCGTCGGCGCGGCCCTGGACCCGCTGCGCGAGGCCCTCGCCGAGGCCCTGCGGGCCCTCCCGGTCGGCGACCCCGCAGAGGAGACCACCGTCTGCGGCCCGCTGATCGGCGAAGCCGCCCGCGAGGCCGTCACCGACGCCTGGCAGGGCCTCTCCGTGCTCGCCGGCGGCACCGTCCCCGACCGGCCCGGCTGGTACGCGGCGCCCACCCTCGTGGAGAAGGCCCCGCCCGGCCACTGGCTGCTCACCGAGGAGGTCTTCGGCCCGGTCGCCGCCCTGCTGCCGGCCCGTGACCTCGACGAGGCGGTGCGGATCGGCAACGGCACCCGCTACGGCCTGGTCACCTCCGTGCACACCGCCGGCCTCGGCGCCGCCCTGGACTCCCTCGACCGGCTCGACACCGGCATGATCCGGATCAACGCCCCCACCACCGGCGTCGACTTCCACCTGCCGTTCGGCGGCGCCAAGGCCTCCGGCTCCGGCCCGCGCGAACAGGGCAGGGCCGCGCTCGACTTCTACACCTCCTCCCGGACCTACACCCTCACGCCCGGCTGACCGGACCGACTCCGGGGGTGCGCGGGCGCGCGGGCGTGCGCGGCGGGGGTCCACGCGGTCGAATGGGGTGCGGGCCCCGCGGCGGGACCCACGGCGGAAGGGCAGGACATGAGCGAGCTCATCGCGGTGACCGGGGCCACCGGGCGGATCGGCCGGCGGGTGGTGCGCCGGCTGGCCGAGGCGGGGGCGACCGTCCGCGCCCTGGGGCGCGACCCGGAGAAGCTGGCCGCCCTGGCCACCGGCGACACCCGGGCCGCGTCCTACGCCGACGCCGGCGCGATGGAGGCCGCGCTGGACGGCGCGGCCACGCTCTTCCTGGTCTCCGCCCACGAGGCGCCGGGCCGGGTCCGGCTGCACGCCGGCGCCGTGGACGCCGCCGTGGCCGCCGGGGTGCGGCGGATCGTCTACCTCTCGTACCTCAACGCCGCACCCCACGCGACCTTCACCTACGCCCGCGACCACTGGCACACCGAACAGCACATCCGCTCCACCGGCCTTGCCTTCACCTTCCTGCGCGACAGCACCTACCAGGCCGACCTGGCCGCGATGACCTCGCCCGAGGGCGTGCTGCGCGGACCCGCCGGGGGCGGCCGGGTGGGTGCCGTCGCCCATGACGACATCGCCGACTCGGCCGCCGCGGTGCTGCTCGACTCCGGCGGCGGCCATGACGGCGCCACGTACGACATGACCGGCCCCGAGGCGCTGAGCTTCGCGGAGATCGCCGCCGCGCTCACCCTGGCCAGTGGACGCCCGGTCACCTATGTGCCCGAGACCCGGGAGGAGGCCTACGCCTCGCGGGCGGTCTACGAGGCGCCCGACTGGGAGGTCGAGGGCTGGGTCACCTCGTACGAGGCGGTGGCGGCGGGCGAGATGGCCGACGTCTCCGACGACGTGCGCACCCTGACCGGGCACTCGCCGCAGGCCTTCGCCGACTTCCTCGCGACCCACCCGGAGTGCTACCGGCATCTGCTCCCGCACTGACGGCGAGGCCGTGACCGAAGAGATTCGCTCATGTGTTCGGTTTCTGGTCTAGGCTGTAGCCATGACCACGGCACGACCCGACATCCCCGGACTCCAGGGCTCCCTCTTCGACCAGGGCGCCGAGATCGGACCCGGCCCCCTCACGGGCCTCCGGCGCACCGTGCTCGGCGCCGGCGCCTGGGTCGACCATCTGCCCGGCTGGCTGCACGGCGCCGACGCGCTCTTCGAGGAGCTGGCCGCCGGAGTGCCCTGGCAGGCCGAGGAGCGCCGGATGTACGAGAACGTGGTCGCTGTCCCGCGCCTGCTGGCCCACTACCGGGAGGGCGCCCCGCTGCCGCACCCCGCGCTGGCCGAGGCCCGCGACGCGCTCGGCGCCCACTACGCCCGCGAGCTGGGGGAGCCCTTCGCCACCGCCGGGCTCTGTCTCTACCGCGACGGCCGGGACAGCGTCGCCTGGCACGGCGACCGCACCGGACGGTCCGCCACCCAGGACACGATGGTGGCCATCCTCGCCCTCGGCGACCCGCGCGACCTGGTGTTCCGCCCGCGCGGCGGAGGGCCGGTGGCCCTGCGGCTGCCGTCCGGGCACGGCGACCTGCTCGTCATGGGCGGTTCCTGCCAGCGCACCTGGGAGCACGCCGTACCGAAGACCACGCGGGCCGTCGGCCCCCGGATCAGCGTGCAGTTCCGGCCGCGCGGAGTGCGCTGACCCCGCGCCCGGCGGGGCGGGGCTCGCGGGGACCTCAGCCCCGGTCCTCGGTCCTCGGTCGTCAGTCCTCGCCGAAGCCGCGGTAGGTCCCGTCGCCCTCGTCGGCCGTGTCCGCGAACTCGGCGAAGTCCATGTTGGCGAGCGAGAGGTTCGCCGAGACGTCGGGGAACCAGCGCACCGGCACCCGGAAGGTCCGCCCCGGCTCGTCGGCTAGGTCCACCGCGAGCAGCGGGTGTTCCGGATCGGCCAGCGCGGCCGCGTCCGCGAGGAACACGTAGTGGATCCGCTCTCCCTCCGGCGCGGCCGAGTCCCAGGCGACCAGCTCCGCCACGCGCGCGTCGGCGAACCGCCGTTCGGCCACGCAGGTGGCGTGCGGGTACGCGTCCACGGCGTCGAGCGCGGCGCGGACCGCCTCCCAGGTCGGCTCGTCGGCGAAGTCCGTACGCAGCACGAGCGAGGTCAGATCGGCGGGTTCGGGAAGCGACATGACCAAGATCCTCTCATTTCGAACGCCCGAGCGGTCCTGACGCAGCAACGCAATTCTTTTGCGGGATTTGCGCTAGCCTTGCGCTCATGACGCGACGACTTGCTCAGGTTGCCAAGAAGGTGGGGGTCAGCGAGGCCACCGTCAGCCGGGTGCTCAACGGCAAGCCCGGGGTCTCCGAGGCGACACGGCAGTCCGTCCTCACCGCGCTCGACGTGCTCGGCTACGAGCGGCCCACCCAGCTGCGCGGCGAGCGCGCCCGGCTCGTCGGCCTGGTCCTGCCCGAGCTGCAGAACCCGATCTTCCCGGCCTTCGCCGAGGTCATCGGCGGGGCCCTGGCCCAGCAGGGCCTCACCCCGGTGCTCTGCACCCAGACCAAGGGCGGCGTCTCGGAGGCCGACTACGTGGACCTGCTGCTCCAGCAGCAGGTCTCCGGCGTGGTGTTCGCCGGCGGTCTCTTCGCCCAGGCCGACGCCCCGCACGAGCACTACCGGCGGCTGGCCGAGCGCAAGATCCCGGTGGTCCTGGTCAACGCCCCCATCGAGGGGCTCGACTTCCCCTGTGTGTCCTGCGACGACGCCGTCGCGGTCGAGCAGGCCTGGCGCCATCTCGCCTCGCTCGGGCACGAGCGGATCGGCCTGGTGCTCGGCCCGGCCGACCACGTGCCCTCCCGGCGCAAGCTCGAAGCGGCGTACGGCGCTTCGCGGGCGGCGGGCCGTGAGCTCGCCGAGGAGTTCGTCGAGCGCTCGATGTTCTCCCTGGAGGGCGGACAGGCCGCCGCCGGACGTCTGTTGGAGCGCGGCGTGACCGGGATCGTGTGCGCGAGCGACCCGCTCGCGCTCGGCGCGATCCGGGCCGCGCGCCGGCGCGGGCTCGCCGTCCCCGGCGAGGTCTCGGTCGTCGGCTTCGACGACTCCGCCTTCATGAACTGCACCGAGCCGCCGCTCTCCACGGTCCGCCAGCCCATCGAGGCGATGGGCCGGGCCGCCGTCGAGCTGCTGTGCGCCCAGATCCAGGGCAGCCAGACCCACTCCGGCGAGCTGCTCTTCGAGCCGGAGCTGGTGGTGCGCGGCTCGACCGCGCCGCCGCCGCTCGGCTGATCCGCCGTCCCCGGCCGCTCGCCCGGCGCCCCGCTCCCTTCCGGAGCGGGGCGTCTTTTTTCTTGTCCCGGTCTTGTCCGGGGGCGTAGACGACTCGACAGTCCTCTGGAACTCTCTGAGCGTTCATTGCAAGGAATGAACAGCATCGTGTTTCCCGTAGACGAGATCGAGGAACTGATGAGACTACGCACACTATGGGCCCGCACCACGGGCGCGCTCGTCGCCACCTGCCTCCTGATGCTCGGCGGCCCGCTCGCACCGGCCGGTGCCGCCGGCGGACCGAACGTCGCCCTCGGCGACCCGGCCGCGGCGAGCAGCTCCCAGTCCGGGTACGGCGCCGGCGCCATCACCGACGGCAACCAGGGCACGTACTGGGAGAGCGCCCCCGGCAGCGCACTGCCGCAATGGGTGCAGACCGACCTCGGCACCACCCAGCGCATCGACGAGGTGGTCCTGAAGCTCCCCGCGGGCTGGGAGAGCCGCAGCCAGACCCTCTCCGTGCAGGGCAGCGCCGACGGCATCGCCTTCACCACCCTCAAGAGCTCCGCCGCCCACACCTTCGGCCCCGGCAACGGGAACACCGTCACCGTCGGCTTCCCCGCCGCCCTCACCCGCTTCGTACGGATCGACGTCACCGCCAACACCGGCTGGCCGGCCGCCCAGCTCGCCGAACTGGAGGTGCACGCCGCCGACGGCTCCTCCGGGAACCTCGCCGCCGGCCGCACCCTCACCGCCAGCAGCCACACCCAGACGTACACCGCGCCGGGCGCCAACGACGGCAACCGCGCCACCTACTGGGAGAGCGCCGGCGGCGCCTTCCCGCAGTGGCTGAACGCCGACCTCGGCTCCGCCGTCCGGGTCGACCGCGTGGTGCTCGCGCTGCCCGCCGGCTGGGAGGCCCGCAGCCAGACCCTGAAGATCCAGGGCAGCACCGACGGCTCCACCTACACCGACCTCACCGCTGCCCGCGCCTACGCCTTCGACCCCGGCACCGGGAACACGGCCACGATCACCTTCGACGCCGTCACCACCCGCCACGTCCGGGTCCTGGTCACCGCCAACAGCGTCCAGAACGCCGCCCAGATCTCCGAGCTGGAGATCTACGGCCCGGCCGGCGGTGACACCCGGGCTCCCACCGCCCCCACCGGCCTCGCCTACACCGAGCCCACCACCGGCCAGATCCGGCTCACCTGGAACGCCGCCACCGACGACACCGCCGTCACCGGCTACGACGTGTACGCCAACGGAGCCCTGCTCACCACCGTCGCCGGTGACACCACGACCTACACCGACAACCGGCCCGCCGGACAGACCGTCTCCTACACCGTCCGCGCCCGCGACGCCGCCGGCAACCAGTCCGGCGACAGCAACACCGTCACCCGGATCGGCGACGCCGGCGACACCCAGGCGCCCACCGCGCCCGCGAACCTCGCCCTCACCGAACCCGCCGCCGGCCAGATCCAGCTGACCTGGAACGCCGCCACCGACAACACCGGCGTCACCGGCTACGAGATCTACGCGAACAACACGCTGCGCGCCACCGTCGGCGGCACCGTCACCACCTACACCGACACCCAGCCCACCACCGCCACCGTCACCTACACCGTCCGCGCCAAGGACGCCGCCGGGAACCGGTCCGTGCCCAGCAACGCCGTCACCCGCGACGGCACCGGCGGCACCGGCTCCGACCTCGCCGTCGGCAAGCCCATCACCGCCAGCTCCACCGTGCACATCTACGCGGCGGAGAACGCCAACGACAACAACCCCGCCACCTACTGGGAGGGCGCGGGCGGCAGCTATCCGCAGACCCTCACCGTGAAGCTCGGCGCCAACGCCGACCTCACCCGGCTCGTCCTCAAGCTCAACCCCGACGCCGCCTGGTCCGCCCGCACCCAGACCGTCGAGGTCCTCGGCCGCGAGCAGAACGCCACCGGCTACACCAGCCTGGTCGCCGCCAGGAGCTACTCCTTCGACCCGGCGAGCGGCGGCAACTCCGTCACCGTCCCGCTGACCGCCCGGGTCGCCGACGTGCAGCTGAAGTTCACCGCCAACTCCGGTGCCCCGGCAGGCCAGTTGGCCGAACTCCAGGCGATCGGCACCCCCGCCCCCAACCCCGACCTGGAGGTCACCGGACTCACCGTCAGCCCCGCCGCACCCGTCGAGTCCGACCCCGTCACCGTCACCGCGACCGTCCGCAACAGCGGCCCGGTCGCCGCCCCGGCCAGCACGCTCGCCGTCCGCCTCGGCGGCGGCAAGGTCGCCACCGCCCAGGTCGGCGTCCTCGCGGCCGGCGCCCAGACCACCGTCAGCGCCGCCATCGGGACCCGCGAGGCCGGTACGTACGCGCTGAGCGCCGTCGCCGACGAGCCCGGCGCCGTCATCGAACAGAACGAGACCAACAACACCTACACCAGCCCCACCGGCCTCGTCGTCAAGCCGATCGCCGGCTCCGACCTGCTCCCCGCCACCGTCACCACCACACCGTCCAGCCCGGCCGCCGGCGACAACGTCACCTTCAAGGTCACCGTGCGCAACCAGGGCACCGACGCCAGCGCCTCCGGCAGCCACGGCGTCACCCTCACCCTCGCCGACGACCGCGGCACCGTGGTCAAGACCCTGACCGGCGCCCACTCCGGCGCCCTCGCGCCCGGCGCCTCCGCCGACGTCACCCTCGGCCCGTGGACCGCCGTCAACGGCTCGTACACGGTGAAGACCGTGCTCGCCGACGACGCCAACGAACCCGCCGTCAAGCGCGCCAACAACACCGCCGTGCAAGGCCTGTTCGTCGGACGCGGTGCCCACATGCCGTACGACATGTACGAGGCCGAGGACGGTGCCACGGGCGGCGGCGCCACCGTCGTCGGCCCCAACCGGACCGTCGGCGACATCGCGGGCGAGGCCTCGGGCCGCAAGGCCGTCAGCCTCGACGCGACCGGCGAGTACGTCGAGTTCACCACCCGGGCCGCCACCAACACCCTGGTCGCGCGCGTCTCGCTGCCCGACGCACCGGGCGGCGGCGGAATCGACTCCACCATCGACGTCTATGTCGACGGTGTCCTCAAGAAGGCGCTGCCCGTCACCTCGAAGTACGCCTGGCTGTACGGGGCGGAGACCGCGCCCGGCAACTCCCCGAGCGCCGGGGCGCCCCGCCACATCTACGACGAGGCGCATCTGATGTTCGGCGAGACGATCCCCGCCGGCAGCCGGATCCGGCTCCAGAAGGACGCCGCCAACCCGCATCCGTACGCCATCGACTTCGTCAACCTGGAGCAGGTCGCCCCGGCCGCGAACCCGGACCCCGCCACGTACACGGTGCCGGCCGGATTCACCCACCAGGACGTGCAGAACGCGCTCGACAAGGTGCGCATGGACACCACCGGCAAGCTCACCGGCGTCTATCTGCCGCCCGGCGACTACCAGACGTCGAACAAGTTCCAGGTGTACGGCAAGGCCGTCCAGGTCGTCGGCGCCGGGCCCTGGTACACCGTGTTCCACGCCCCCGCCGGGCAGGAGAACACCGACGTCGGCTTCCGCGCCGAGGCGACCGCGAAGGGCTCGCTCTTCAAGGGCTTCGCCTATTTCGGCAACTACACCTCGCGCATCGACGGCCCCGGGAAGGTCTTCGACTTCTCGAACGTCTCCGACATCGTCATCGACGACATCTGGAACGAGCACATGGTGTGCCTCTACTGGGGCGCCAACACCGACCGGATGACCATCAAGAACTCGCGGATCCGTGACATGTTCGCCGACGGCGTCAACATGACCAACGGCTCCACGGACAACCTGGTGACCAACAACGACGCCCGGGCCACCGGCGACGACAGCTTCGCGCTGTTCTCGGCGATCGACGCGGGCGGTGCGGACGAGAAGAACAACGTCTACGAGAACCTGACGACGACCCTGACCTGGCGGGCGGCGGGCGTCGCCGTCTACGGCGGCTACGACAACACCTTCCGCAACATCCACATCGCCGACACCCTGGTCTACTCGGGGATCACCATCTCCTCGCTGGACTTCGGCTATCCGATGAACGGCTTCGGGACCGGACCGACGACCTTCGAGAACATCTCGGTGGTCCGGGCCGGCGGCCACTTCTGGGGCGGGCAGACCTTCCCCGGGATCTGGCTGTTCTCCGCCTCGAAGGTCTTCCAGGGGATCCGGGTCAACCATGTCGACATCGTCGACCCGACCTACAGCGGCGTGATGTTCCAGACGAACTATGTCGGCGGGCAGCCGCAATTCCCCATCAAGGACACGGTGTTCACCGACGTGTCGGTGACGGGCGCCCGCAAGAGCGGTGACGCGTACGACGCGAAGTCCGGCTTCGGACTGTGGGCCAACGAGCTGCCGGAGGCGGGCCAGGGCCCGGCGGTCGGCGAAGTGACGTTCAACGGCCTTGAGTTGAGCGGAAACGCGGTCGACATCCGCAACACCACCTCCACCTTCACCATCCACCGCAACCCGTAAGCCCCGTACCCGAAGGGGGCTCTCGCAGGCCGGTGCACGCCGCTCGCGCGACGCGCACCGGCCTTGCGTGCATGGGGAGTTGCATGGCTCTGTCGAGCATTTACGAAATCAGCGCGATATCTTGCGTCCATCTGTCGGCGGTGGTTGAGTGTGCCGCACCCCGCACGCCACGCACGCCCAGCCCGAAGGGGACCCCCATGAGAGTTGCCCGGTTCCGCCGCAGCCGCCGCGCCGGCGCGGCCGCCCTCGTCTCCGCCCTCGCGCTCACCGCGCTCGCCGCCTGCGGCACGAGCAGCAGCAGCGACGACGGCGGATCCGAGGGGAGCGGATCGACCGACCCGTCCGCGCCGCTGGACCCCAGGACGAAGGTGACCCTCACCATCGACTGCATGCCCCCGGCGGCGAAGGCGGCCGAGCTCAAGGAGTGGAAGGAGGACGTCGCCGCGTTCAACAAGCTCTACCCGAACGTCACCATCGAGGGCCGCTCCACCCCCGGCCAGTGCCTGGAGCCCCCGCGCTTCACCGCGATGCTCAAGGCCAAGTCCCAGCCCGACGTCTTCTACACCTACTTCACCGACCTGCCCCAGGTCCTCGCCGAGGACGGCGCCGCCGACATCAGCGCCTACGTCAACGACAAGACCGTTCCGGCCCTCGCCGACATCGACACCGACGTCCTCGGCTCGCTCAAGCAGGACGGCAAGCTCTACGGGCTGCCCACCAGCAACTACACGATGGGCCTGCTCATCAACCGCAAGCTCTTCACCCAGGCCGGTCTCGACCCCGACAACCCGCCGCGCACCTGGGACGAGGTCCGCGCCGCCGCCAAGAAGATCGCCGGCCTCGGCGGCGGCATCGCCGGCTACGGCGAGTACAGCGCCGGCAACACCGGCGGCTGGCACTTCACCGCCCAGATGTACAGCCTCGGCGGCGACGTCGTCGACGCGAGCGGCAAGAAGGCCGCCTTCGACAACGAGCTCGGCAAGCAGGTCGCCAAGAACCTCCACGCCATGCGCTGGGAGGACGACAGCATGGGCAAGACCCAGCTGCTCAAGTGGGGCGACCTGCAGAAGCAGATCGCCACCGACAAGCTCGGCATGTTCCTCGCCGCGCCCGACGACATCGCGTACATGGTCCAGCAACTCGGCGCGAAGTACGAGAACTTCGGCATGGGCCCGATCCCCGGCGGCAAGAACACCCTGGCCGGCGGCAACAACTACATGATCAAGCAGGGCATCTCCGGCGACAAGATCAAGGCCGCCGTCGCCTGGCTGAACTTCAAGAACCTCACCGTCGGCAAGGGCCAGTTCGACTGGTCCCGCACCAAGGCCGACGGCCTCCCGGTCGGCGTCCCGCAGCCCAACTTCTGGCGCGGCCGGTCCAAGACCGAGGACGACGCCGCCCGCGTGCAGAACGCCACCATGCCGGTCGCCAACTTCAAGACCTTCATGGACAACCCGGTCCCCGGCAAGGCCGAGCCGCCGCAGGCCCAGGAGATCTACAAGGTCCTCGACAACGTGATGTCCGGAATCCTCACCAACAAGGACGCCGACATCGACAAGCTGCTCGCCACCGCCGCGGCCCAGGTCGACCAGGTCCTCGCCCACGGGTGACCCGCCCGGGCGGTCCGGCCGCCCGCCGGACCGCCCCGCCGGCCCCGCACCACGCCCCACCCCACCCGCACCGAGGAACCCCGACCCGTACCGAGGAACAAGGAGCGCCGATGTCGGTCACCGGCCTGACCCCGCGCACCAAGGGATCCCCCCGACCCGCCCCGCCGCCCCGCACCGCGGCCGCGCCCGCCGGCCGGTTCGCCCGGAGCCTGCGCCGCAACCTCACCGCCCACGGCTTCCTCATCGGTGCCGTCGTCTGCTTCGCGCTCTTCTCCTGGTACCCGATGGTCCGCGAGGTCCTCCTCGCCTTCCAGAAGACCGAACACGGCCACAGCACCTGGACCGGCCTCGACAACCTCGCCACCGTCGCCGCCGACCCCGCCTTCTGGCAGGCCTGGCGCAACACCCTCCTCTTCACCCTGCTCGCCCTGGTCCTCGGCTTCGCCGTCCCCTTCGTCACCGCCCTCGTCATCAACGAGTTCCGGCACGGCCAGGGCTACCTCCGGCTCCTCGTCTACCTGCCCGTGATGCTCCCGCCGGTCGCCTCCGTCCTCCTCTTCAAATACCTCTACGACCCCGGCTACGGACTCCTCAACGAACTCTTCCGCCTGCTCCACCTGCCCGAACAGCAGTGGCTCCAGGACCCCGCCCTCTCCCTGCTCTCCGTCGTCATCGCCGCCACCTGGATGAACATGGGCGGCGCCACCCTCGTCTACCTCGCCGCCCTCCAGGGCATCCCCGGCGAGCTCTACGAGGCCGCCGAACTCGACGGCGCGGGCCTCCTCCGCAAGATCTGGCACGTCACCATCCCGCAGACCCGGCTGGTGCTCTCGCTGATGCTGCTCATGCAGGTCATCGCCACCATGCAGGTCTTCGTCGAACCCTTCCTGCTCACCGGCGGCGCCGGCCCCGAGGGCTCCACCACGACCGTCGTCTACCTGATCTACCAGTACGCCTTCAACTTCAACGACTACGGCGCGGCGGCCGCCCTCGGCCTGCTCCTGCTCGTACTCCTCGCCGGATTCTCGGCGGTGTACGTGAAGCTCAGCCGCGCCGAGGACGCCTAGGAACCCGGGGGAGACCGGCATGACCACCCGCACCCTCATCGCACCCGCCCGGCTCAACCGGCCCCGCGGCAAGGCCCTCTACCGGGCCGCCCTCACCCTCGTACTCGCCGGCTTCACCCTCGTCTTCCTCGGCCCGCTCTACTGGATGGCCTCCAGCGGACTCAAGGACACCCAGGAAGCCGTCGCCACCCCGCCCACCCTCGTCCCCGGCAGCTTCGAGCCGGAGAACTACCGCCGCGCCTGGGAGGTCATGGACCTCTCCTCGCTGCTCCTCAACACGCTCTACTACGCGGCCGGCGCACTGCTCTTCCAGCTCGTCCTGGACGTCGCCGCCGCCTACTCGCTCTCCAAGCTCCGGCCGGTCCTCGGCAAGGCGATCCTCGGCATGATGCTCGCCACCCTGATGATCCCGGCGACCGTCCTCGTCGTCCCGCAATACCTCACCGTGCTCGACGTGCCGATCGTCGAACGCAATCTGCTCAACACGCCCTGGGCGATCTGGCTGCCGTCCGTCACCAACGCCTTCAACATCTTCCTGCTGAAGCGCTTCTTCGACTCGATCCCCCGGGAGCTCCTCGACGCCGCCGGCCTGGACGGCGCCTCCCCGATGCGCGTCCTGTGGTCGGTCGTGCTGCCGATCTCCCGCCCGATCCTCGGCGTCGTGTCCATCTTCGCCGTCGTCGGGGTCTGGAAGGACTTCCTCTGGCCGATGCTCACCCTGCCCGACCCGGCGAAACAGACGCTCAACGTCGGCATCTACTCACTGTCCAACGGAGTCCCGGTCAACGTCCTGATCGCCGCGCTCACCATCGCCTCCGTGCCGACGCTGATCCTCTTCCTGATCTTCCAGCGCAACATCATGAGCGGCCTCACCGCCGGCTCCCTCAAGGGCTGAACAAACCCCGCACCCGACGGAAAGGACCTCACGTGTCAGCCGACTGGTGGCGCGACGCCGTCATCTACCAGGTCTACCCCCGCAGCTTCGCCGACGGCGACGGCGACGGCACCGGCGACCTCGCGGGCGTCCGGGCGAGACTGCCCTACCTCGCGCAACTCGGCGTCGACGCCGTCTGGTTCACCCCCTGGTACGTCTCGCCCCTGGTCGACGGCGGCTACGACGTCGCCGACTACCGCACCGTCGACCCCGCCTTCGGCACCCTCGACGAGGCCGAGAAGCTCATCGAGGAGGCCGCCGCCCTCGGCCTGCGGGTCATCGTCGACATCGTCCCCAACCACGTCTCCGACCAGCACGCCTGGTTCCGGGCCGCCCTCGCCGCCGGACCCGGCAGCCCCGAACGCGAGCTCTTCCACTTCCGGCCCGGCCGCGGCCCGCACGGCGAACTCCCGCCCAACAACTGGCCCTCCCAGTTCTCCGGACCCACCTGGACCCGGGTCCCCGACGGCGAGTGGTACCTCCACCTCTTCACCCCCCAACAGCCCGACCTCAACTGGGCCCACCCCGCCGTCCGCCGCGAACACGAGGACGTGCTCCGCTTCTGGTTCGACCGCGGCGTCGCCGGCGTCCGCATCGACTCCGCCGCGCTCCTCGCCAAGGACCCCGCGCTCGCCGACTTCGAGGAGGGCGTCGACCCCCACCCGTACATCGACCTGGACGAACTCCACGACATCTACCGCTCCTGGCGGACCGTCGCCGACGGCTACGGCGCCGTCTTCGTCGGCGAGGTCTGGCTCCCCGACGCCGAACGCTTCGCCCGCTACCTCCGCCCCGACGAACTCCACACCGCCTTCAACTTCTCCTTCCTCGCCTGCCCCTGGGAACCCGAGCGGCTGCGCGCCGGCATCGACGCCACCCTCGCCGAACACGCCCCCGTCGGCGCCCCCGCCACCTGGGTCCTCTGCAACCACGACGTGACCCGTACGGTCACCCGCTACGGCCGCGCCGACACCGCCTTCGACTTCGCCACCAAGGCCTACGGCACCCCCACCGACCTCGCCCTCGGCACCCGCCGCGCCCGCGCCGCCGCCCTGCTCACCCTCGCCCTGCCCGGCTCCGTGTACGTGTACCAGGGCGAGGAACTCGGCCTGCCCGAGGCCGACATCCCGCCCGGCCGCGTCCGGGACCCCATGCACTTCCGCTCCGGCGGCACCGACCCGGGCCGCGACGGCTGCCGCGTCCCGCTGCCCTGGACCGCCGACGCCCCCTGGGCCGGCTTCGGCTCCACCACCGAACCCTGGCTGCCGCAGCCCGCCGACTGGCCCGACTACGCCGTCGACCGGCAGAGCGCCGACCCCGGCTCGCTCCTCACCCTCTACCGCACCGCCCTCGCCCTGCGCCGCACCGAACCCGGCTTCGGCGACGGCCCCATGGACTGGCTGCCGGCCGCCCCCGGTGTGCTCGCCTTCCACCGCCCGTACGGCCTGCTGCATGTCACCAACCTGTCGGCCGAGCCCGTCCCGCTGCCCCCGCACGCGCTGCTGCTCCTGGCCAGCGGCCCGCTCACCGAGGCCGGGGAACTCCCGCCGGACACCTCGGTCTGGCTCCGCGAGGACTGAGAACCGGGGCGGCGTTCACGTCAGCTGACGCCGGACCAGCTCATGGAACAGGCCCGTCGGGTCCGCCAGCAGCTCGGCGGGCGAGCCGTGCTGCACCACGCGGCCGTCCGCCATGGCGATCACCCGGTCGGCGCCCATCACCGTGGACAGCCGGTGGGCGATCACCACCCGGGTGGTGCGCAGCGCCCGGGTGGACTCGATGACCACGCGCTGCGCCTCGTTGTCGAGGGCGCTGGTGGCCTCGTCGAGGAAGAGGACGCGGGGCTTGCGGATGAGCGCCTGGGCGATCATCAGCCGCTGGCGCTGGCCGCCCGAGATGGTGCCGCCGCCGTCGGAGAGCATCGTGTGCAGCCCCATCGGCATGGCCTGCACGTCCTCGGCGAGCCCGGCCAGGGTGATCGCCTCCGACACCTCCTCCAGGGTGTACGCCTCCGCCCCGCGCACACAGTCCAGGATCGAGCCGGTCAGCGGGCGGGCGTCCTGCAGCACCACACCGCACTGGCGGCGCACGGCCGCCCGGTCGAGCGCCGCCAGGTCCTGCCCGTCGTAGAGCACACTGCCCTCGGTGGGCCGGTCGAAGCCGATGAGGAGCCGGAGCAGGGTCGACTTGCCGCAGCCGCTCGCGCCGACGATCGCCACGAACTCCCCGGGCCGGACGGACAGATCGACCCCGTCGAGGACCAGCGGCCCGTCCTCGGTGTAGCGGTACGACACCTGGCGGGCCTCGATCGCCCCGCTGAGCACACCCGGCCGGACCGTCCCGGCCCGCACCTCGGGCTCCGCCGCCAGAATCGGCTCGACCTGCTCGTACACCGGCAGCACCGCCGCCACCGAGAGCAGCGCACCGGTCAGCTGGGTCACCGAGGAGAGCAGCAGGGTGAGCGCGGTGGAGAAGGTGAGGAAGCCGGCCGCCGACATCGCACCCCGGGCCGGGCCGGCCAGCAGCGCGAACATCACCAGGGTGCACAGCGGCAGACAGACCGCGCCGATCACCGTGACCGTGTTCTGGATCCGGCCGACGCGCTGCTGGAGCACCCGGGTGCGGGCGAACTCCCGCGCCCAGGCCGCGTAGGCGAAGCTCTCCGCCGCCGCGACCCGCAGCTTGGGCAGCCCGCGCAGGGTCTGGAAGGCCTGGTTGTCGAGCCGGTTGCCCAGCTCGACGAGGCGCCGCTGAAAGCGCAGCTGCCACAGCCCCAGGCCGAGCAGCACCGCCCCGACCACGAGCAGCATCGCCAGGGCGAGCAGCCCGAGCGCGACGCTGTGCGCGAGCAGCAGCACGAGGTTCACGGCGCCGACCGCGGTCGACTGGAGACACACCGGCGCGATCCCGGACAGCATCCGCCGGATCACCCCGATGCCGAGCGCCGCGTTGGCGAGCTCGCCGGTGGACCGGCCGGCGAAGAAGGGCGCCGGCAGCCGCAGCAGCCGGTCCCACACCGCCGGCTGCAGGGTGGCCTCGATCCGGCCCTCCATGCGCAGCAGCGCCACGTTCTGCAGCAGCATGAACGCCGCCTGCAGCACCGCCGCCGCGCCGAGCGCCACCGCCGTCTGCACGATCAGACCGCGCTCGCCCGCCGGCACGTACGCACCGAGGATCCGGCCCGTCGCCAGCGGCACCGTCGCCCCGAGCACCACCGACACCAGACCGCCGAGCAGCAGCGCCCGCAGCTCACGGCGGGTGCCGCCGGCGCTGAAGCGAAGCAGCCGGAGCAGGGTCGGCCGGCCCTCCGGCAGCGGCCGGTAGAACATCACCGCCCGCGGCTCGAACTCCGCCGCGTTGTCGGCGCCGACCCGCTCCCGGCGGGCGCCCGCCCGGTCGACGGCCACATAGCCGCCGCGCCGCCACAGCAGCGCCACCGGAGCCCCGTCGGCCTCCCGCCGCCCGACCAGCGGCCCGCAGTCCTCGCGCCACCAGCGGCCGTGCAGCCCCACCTCACGGGTGCGGACCCGCGCGGCCAGCGCGATCCGCTCGACCGGGTCGAGCCGCTCGCCGTCCACGCCGGCGCCCGCCTCCACGCCGGCCGCCGACTCAGCGAGCACCACCCCGGCGTCCGCGGCGACGAGCCGGCACACCGCGAGTGTCGCGTCGACCCCGGCGGCGGTGCCCGCGGCCCCGCGCCGGCCGCCCCCCCGCCGCCGGACCGCCCGAGGGCGGCGAGAGCAGTGTCCGGTCCGCCTCGCTGCCGGCCGCCCGGCCGGCCGCGAGACCGGCGGCCGTCCGGTCCTCCTGCGCGCGCTCGCGCTCCTCGATCCAGTCGTCGAGGGCGTAGAGCAGCCGGTACTGCTGCTCCACCATGCCCTGCCACAGAGCCGCGTCGACGAGCAGCCCGCCGGCCGCGCCCGCCTCGTACGCGGCGCCGTACGCCACGCTGCCCGGCGGCACCTGCATCCACATGACCTCGTCGTCGCCGGCCGCCCGCCCGTCGCCGGGCCGGGCGTCGAGCGGCGCCTCGTAAAGGACCCGCAGACCGCGGCCGATGCCGAGCGCGAAGGCGTCCTCCAGCGGGCTCGCGACCGGGGCCTGCGGGGTGCCGTACGCGTCCCAGCCGCCCGCGTAGCCGTAACTCCCGTACCCCTGGCCGTCGAACCCATGGCCCTCATACCCCTGGCCCTCGTACCCCTGGGCGTACGTCTCCGGCCGGTGCAGCTCGCGCAGTTCGACCCGGCGCAGCAGGCACTCCCGGGACGGGCGGCCGACCAGGGTGTGCCGGGGGCCCTCCGCGGGACCGAGGAGCAGCGCGCCGCTCTCCACCCTCCCGAGGAAATGCCAGGCACCGGCCTGCCCGGCGTCCACCGCGAACAGGTCGAGGCTGCCGTGCACGACCAGCCAGAGCACCGACGGCCCCTCCAGGGACAGGCTGCGCAGACCCGAGCAGTCCAGCGGGGCGCCGAGGCCGCCGAGCGCGGTGAGCACCGGATCGGCCGGGCCGACCGGCGCGGGCGCCGTGGCTTCCGCCGCGTAGGGGGAGGGGGTGGCGGGGGTGGTCATGTCAGTGCTCCTTGACCAGTTCGGCGTACGGGCCGCCCGCCGCCACCAGTGCGGCGTGCCGTCCGCGCTCCACGACCGTGCCCCGGTCCAGGACGAGGATCTCGTCGCTGTCGCGCACGGTGCTCAGCCGGTGGGCGATGACCACGCACGCGCAGCCGCGCCGCCGCAGATTGTCGATGACCTCCCGCTCGGTGACCGCGTCGAGCGCGCTGGTCACCTCGTCGAGCACGAGGACGCTGGGGTCGCGGACCAGGGCCCGGGCCAGTTCGAGCCGCTGGCGCTGTCCGCCGGAGAAGTTCCGGCCGTCCTGCTCGACCCGGCTGTGGATGCCGCCGGGACGCCGTGACACCACGTCGAGGACGGCGGCGTCCGCGAGCGCGGCGCGCACCGCCTCGTCCGGCACCGACGGGTCCCACAGCGCCACGTTGTCGCGCACCGTGCCCTCGAAGAGGAAGACGTCCTGGTCGACGAAGGCGACCGAGGCGGCGAGCGCACCGCGCGGCACGTCCGCGATCCGCATCCCGTCGATCCGGACCGTGCCCTCCCCCGGCGCGTACAGGCCCGCGATCAGCCGCGAGACGGTGGACTTGCCGCTGCCCGAGCCGCCGACCAGGGCCACCTGCCGGCCCGGACCCACCGTGAGCGAGAAGTCGGCGAGCAGCGGCGCGTCCAGCGGGTTGTAGCCGAAGGTGACACCGTCGAGCTCGACATGGCCGGTGAGCCGGCGCGCGCCGGTGGCCGGCTCGCGCCGGGTGTGCACGGGGTCGACGGGGAAGTTCTCCACGTCCTTGAGCCGTGCCACGTCCGCGGTGAGGTCCTGGATCCGGCCCGCGACCCCGCCGAGCCGCGCCACCGGCGCGGTGAAGCCGGTCACCAGGGACTGGAAGGCGACCAGGAGACCCACCGTCAGATGCCCCTCCACCGCCCGCAACCCGCCGACCAGCAGGATCAGCGCGCTGTTCAGGGCGGCCAGGGTGGGCGCGACGATCGCCAGCCACGCGCCGGGCACGCCGAGCCGCTGCTGCACGTCGAGGGTGACCGCGTGCTGCCCCGACCAGCGCCGGAAGAAGCCGTCCTCGCCGCCGGTCGCCTTGATCGTCTCGATCGTCTGGAGGCCGCCGTACGAGGTGTTGGTGAGCCGGGCGCTCTCGGCGCGCAGCTTGTGCGCCCCGGTGGCCCGGACCCGCACCGTGATCCGCAGCGCCGCCACATTGAGCAGCGCGACCCCGACGCCGACGAGGGTCAGCTGGGGGTCGTACGTCCACAGCAGCGCCGCGTACAGCAGCACCACGACCGCGTCCACGCCCGCCGCCGACAGGTCACGGGCCAGCGTCTCGGCCACCTGGTCGTTGGAGCGCAGCCGCTGCACCAGGTCGGCCGGGCTGCGCTGGGCGAAGAAGGCCACGGGCAGCCGCAGCAGATGTCGCAGGAACCGGGCCCCGCCCAGGGTCGAGGAGACGATCCGGCCGCGCAGCAGA
Source organism: Streptomyces fradiae (assembly GCF_041270065.1). Taxonomy (NCBI): domain Bacteria; kingdom Bacillati; phylum Actinomycetota; class Actinomycetes; order Kitasatosporales; family Streptomycetaceae; genus Streptomyces; species Streptomyces fradiae. The sequence continues at coordinate 7,481,564 of NZ_CP065958.1, forward strand.
TTGCCCTGCTGGAGCGCGGTGAGCACCGCCGTGAGGACAAGGGCGCAGGCCATCGCCGCGAACAGCACGCCGAGCAGCGAGGGCTGGCCGCCGATGAGGAAGGTGTCGATGTACGTGCGGCTCAGCGCCGGCACCCACGCGCCGACCGCCACGAGCAGCACGCTCGCCAGGATCGCCGCCGCCATCGTGCCCGAGGTGCCGCGCAGCCGCCCCGACACCCCGCCGAGCACGCCGGGGCGCTGCCCGCCGCGCCGGAACCCGGGGCCGGGCTCCATGACCAGGACGATCCCGGTGAAGGCCCCGTCGAACTCCTCCATCGGTACGAACCGGCGCCCCTTCGCGGGGTCGTTGACGTACACGCCGGGGCGTCCGAGGCGCCGGCCCATGCCCTCGTACACGACGTAGTGGTTGAACTCCCAGAACAGCACCGCGGGACCCCGGACCTCGGCGAGCGCCGCCAGGTCCATCTGCATGCCCTTGGCCGTCAGACCGTAACTCCGCGCCGCCTTCAGGAGGTTGCTGGCCCGCGAGCCGTCGCGGGACACCCCGCAGGCGATCCGCAGCTCTTCGAGCGGCACGAACCGGCCGTGGTGCCCGAGCACGGTGGCGAGCGCCGCCGCGCCGCACTCCACCGCCTCCATCTGAAGCACGGTGGGGGTACGGACGGGGCGCGGCCGGCGGCCCTTCGGCAGCGCCAGGGGGCGGGCCGAGCCACGCCGGGCACGGGCGGAACGGGCGTTCTTCTTGCGCGGGTTCACGGGAGAAGCCAGTCGATCGGGCGCTGCGCGGAGAGATGGACGGCGGCCGTGACCGGCGTGCCGGAGTCGGCGGCCTCGGGGCCCGCCGGGGGAGCGGGGAGCCGGACCAGGACCGCGACCGGGTTGCCCTGCCGGGTGAACTCGGCGGCCAGTCCGTCGTCGCCGAGGAAGCCGCCGATCTGCGCCCGCGACTGCGGCGCCCGGCCCACGGCGGCGACCCGGCCGCGCAGCGCCCCGCCCCGGCCCTGGCCGGCGGTGCGGACGGTGACGTCGACCGTGGCGCCCGGGCGGATCCCGGCGACGGCGCCGGCCGGCACGTAGAGCACCGCCACCAGCGGCTCGTCGGGGTCCGTGCCGCGCTCGACGGCGGCGACATCGGCGCCGGCCGTCACGACGGCGCCGGTCCGGGCGTACAGGACGGCGAGCCGCCCGGCGGCCACGGCCCGCACCTGGCGGTCGCCGTCGGCCGTACGGACCACGATCAGCGGATCGCCCGCCGCGACCGGCCTGCCCTCGGCGGCCAGGACCTCGGTCACCTGGCCCGCGACCGGACTCTGCAGCAGATAGCGCCCCTCGGCGCGGCTGAGGATGCCGGTGGCGGGCACCTTGGACGTCACCGTCCCGGTGAACGCCCAGAACGCGGCCGCAGCCGTCACGAGCACCGTGACGGCGAGCACGAGCCGCCCCTGCGGGCGCGCGAAACGCACCGGCAGATCAAGTTCTTCGGGCGATTGCAGCTTGGAAAGAGCCTTTTGGCGAAACTGCATGGACTATTCCTTCGACTGCCTTCGACCGCATTTCTCCGCCCGCCGCGAAAGGACCGCTCCGGCGGGCCCGGACGGTCCTTCCGCGGCGGGCGTCCCGGCCGGCCGGGCACCCCGGGGCGGTCAACGCCCCGAAAGCGCCCGGCCGGACCGGTCAGTCCGCTCGGTCCGCTCAGAGACCGGCGACACCGGCGTGCACCGAGACACCGGTGACACCCTGCACCAGGCCGGGGACACCCTGCACGAGGCCCTCGACGTTCTGCACGGTCTGCAGGTTGCCGACGGTGCCGAGGATGTTGGTGACGTCGCCGGCCACGGCGCCGACGAGACCGCCCTGGATGCTGACGAGGCCGCCGGAGACGGCGTCGAGCTCGGTGTCGGCGATCTCACGGGTCTCGAGGTTGTTACGCATGAAAGCGCACCTTTCATCTGATGGGGGGAATCCACTGCCGCGGCGGGCCAGATCAAAGCACGCGAACGCCTATGCGAGCCAATTTCCTTGACGCCTCGTCGGTACCGGAACAACACCGGGAGAGGCCCCGCGTGCAGCGTTTTTCACGGAACACCGACACCTTCTCCGCAGGAACGAGTAACAAAGTCGGGCGCCTCGCGGAAGGGGCAGGACGAACCGGGGTGAATTCCGACAGTACGGTCGCCGCCTTGTGCCGGACCGGGAGACGGCGGGGGAGCCCCGGTCCAGGTCACGTACACAATGTGCAGGTTCTCGGCAGACCCCGCCGCGCGCCCCGCGCACCTGGGCGGGTGCCGGAAGCGGCGCCCTACAACCACCCGGCCCGCTGCGCCTGCAGCGCCAGCTGGAAGCGGTTCGCCGCGCCCAGACGCGCCATCAGGATCTGCAGGCGGCGGAACAGGGTGCGGCGGCTGACGCCCAGTTCGCGGGCGATGGCCTCGTCGCTCGCACCGCCCGCGAGCAGCCGCAGCAGCCGCCGGTCGGCGGGCGCGAGGCCGGCCGGGCGGGCCGCGCCGCCGTGCAGGGGCAGGGCGGCGTTCCAGCTCTGCTCGAACAGCGCGACGAGCGCAGACAGCAGCCCGCACGGCTGCACCACGAGCATCGAGTTGACGACGTCCGCCTCCCGGATCGACAGCGACACCAGCGCGTACGCCTCGTCGATGATCAGCAGCTTCACCGGCACCGAGGGCAGCACCCGGGCCTGCTCGCCCGCCGCGACCGTCGGCTCGATGGAGTCCCGCAGATGCCCGGGGTGCTCCAGGGACTCCCGCGAGTAGACGACCCGCTGCCGCACCCCGCGCGCGAGCGTCGCGAGGGCGTCCTCGGTGGCGCCCGGCAGCTTCACGTACGGCGGGGACTCGAACTGCCGGATCTGCTCCCGCGCGCTCGCCCACGCCTGCCGCATCCGCGGCCCGATCGCGTCGCCGGTCACCACCTCCACCAGGTCGTCGTTGTACGCGGCCAGCCGGTGCCGCCGGAACGACTCGAAGGCGCCGCCCACCGCGATCCGCGACTCCTCGACGGCCGCCGCCCGGTGCCGGGCGAGCACCTCGAGGCCCGCCGCGGGCGGCACCGGCGCGACCGGCTCGCCCTCGCCGCCGCCGGCGCTGGCCAGACCCGCGTCGACGAGCTCCTCGTACGCGGCGGCGAGCTCCGCACCGGAGAGCCCCGCCGCCCGCCCGATCGCCCCGAGCGGGGCCGGCGCCTCGTCGAGCAGCGCCGCGTACACCCGCCCGGCCGCCGCCCCGAGCCCGAGCAGTCGCAGGGCCTCACCCAGTCTCGCGTTCGTCATGCCCCCCATTCTCGGACGCCGCGGGCACCGCTGGTGTCCGATCCGTGCCACTGGCACTTCCGTGCACCCACGGGCCGCCGCGCCCACTACCGTCCGGGTCGGACCGCACACCGACCGGAGCGGTCCCCTCCACCCGGACGAAGGGGTACGACGTGGCCAAGGCCCGCAAGAACGGTCTCTACACGGGCATCTCCGAGGAGCTGTCCGCGCTCATGCGCAGCGGCTGGGCGGACACCGAGCGGCACGACCTGACGCCCGACCCGCAGGCCCCGTACGCGGCGCGCCGCCGGGCCGCGCTGTCCGCCCGGTTCCCCGGCGAGCGCCTGGTGATCCCCTCGGGCAACCTCAAGGCCCGCTCCAACGACGACACCTACCCGTTCCGCCCGTACTCCGGCTATGTGCACATGACCGGCGACCAGGCCCGCGACGGCGCCCTGGTGCTCGAACCCCGCGCCGACGGCGGCCACGACGCCTACTGCTACCAGCTGCCGCGCGACGCCCGCGACAACGACGAGTTCTGGAGCGGCTACACCGCCGAGCTCTGGATGGGCCGCCGCCACTCCCTCGCCGAGGCCGAGACCGTCCTCGGACTGCCCTGCCGCGACGTCCGCAGCGCCGCCGCCGACCTCGCCGCCGCCACCTCGGCCGGCACCGTCCCCACCCGGATCGTCCGCGGCGTCGACCCGGCCCTGGAGGCCGCCGTCACCACCGACGAGGACCGCGACGACGAGCTGGAGGAGGCGCTCAGCGAGCTGCGCCTGGTCAAGGACGAGTGGGAGATCGGCGAGATGCGCCGGGCCGTCGACTCCACGGTCCGCGGCTTCACCGACGCCATCGGTGAGCTGTCCCGGGCCGTCGAGACCTCCGAGCGCTGGATCGACGGCACCTTCTACCGCCGCGCCCGACTGGAGGGCAACTCCGTCGGCTACGGCTCCATCTGCGCGGCCGGCGACCACGCCACGATCATGCACTGGACCACCAACGACGGCCCGGTCCGCCCCGGCGAGCTGCTGCTCTTCGACGCGGGCGTGGAGACCACCTCCCTCTACACCGCCGACGTCACCCGCACCCTCCCCATCAGCGGCACCTTCAGCGACGTGCAGCGCCGGGTGTACGACGCGGTGTACGAGGCCCAGGAGGCCGGGATGGCCACCGTGAAGCCCGGCGCCGCCTACCGCGACTTCCACGAGGCCGCGCAGCGCCACCTCGCCGCCCGGCTCGTCGAGTGGGGCTTCATCGAGGGCCCCGCCGACCGCGCCTACGAACTCGGCCTGCAGCGCCGCTTCACCATGGCCGGCACCGGCCACATGCTCGGCCTCGACGTCCACGACTGCGCCCACGCCCGCAACGAGGAGTACGTCGACGGCGTCCTGGAGCCCGGCATGGTGCTCACCGTCGAACCCGGCCTGTACTTCCAGCCGGACGACCTCACCGTTCCCGACGAGTGGCGCGGTATTGGCGTCCGCATCGAGGACGACCTGCTCGTGACCGAGGACGGCCACGAGAACCTGTCCGCCGCCCTGCCCCGCTCCTCCGCCGAGGTCGAGGCCTGGATGGCCCGCGTCGCCGGCTGACCCGCCCGGCCGGTCCCGCTCGCGGCGCCGCGTCACGGGGGCGCGGCGCCGCGAATGGAAGGCACTACGGGTTGGGGCTAATGTCGATACGTAGGCCATAAGTGCGCCGACGCTCCCGCGGTCGGGCGGATTCCGCAGCCCCACAGTCCCGCGGTGAAGGGACGGAGGGCGCGCGGAAGGAGCCGACCATGACCCGTACATTGCGAGCGGCGATCAGCGTCGCGGGAGCCGTGGCGCTGTCCCTGAGCCTGGGCGCCTGCAGCTCCGACGCCGACCAGGCGACGAACTCGGGGACGAGCGCGGCGCAGGCCGGGCAGGTGAAGATCGGCCTGCTGCTCCCGGAGAGCAAGACCACGCGGTACGAGAAGTTCGACCGCCCCTACATCGAGGCCAAGATCAAGGAACTGGCGCCCGGCGCCCAGATCGACTACTACAACGCGGCCGAGAGCCCCACCACCCAGCAGCAGCAGGTCAACACCGCGCTCGCGAAGGGTGACAAGGTACTCATCCTGGACGCGGTGGACTCCAAGTCGATCCAGTCCTCCGTGCAGAAGGCCAACGCCGCGGGCGTCAAGGTCGTCGCCTACGACCGGCTCGCGCAGGGCCCGGTTGACTCCTATGTCTCGTACGACAACAAGAAGGTCGGCCAGCTCCAGGGCCAGGCACTCCTCGACGCGCTCGGCGGCAAGGCCCAGAGCGGCGTGATCGTGATGCACAACGGGTCGCCCACCGACCCCAACGCGGCCGAGTTCAAGGCCGGCGCGCACTCCGTCCTGGACGGCAAGGTGAAGATCGGCAAGGAGTACGACACCCCCAACTGGGACCCGAACAACGCCAACCAGCAGATGTCCGGCGCCATCGCGGCACTCGGCAAGGACAACATCGTCGGTGTCTACTCGGCCAACGACGGACTGGCCGCGGGCATCTCCACCGCCCTCAAGGCGGCCGGCCTGAGCGTGCCGCTCACCGGTCAGGATGCCCAACTCGACGCCATCCAGCGGATTCTGATCGGTACGCAGACCATCACGGTGATGAAGCCGTACAAGCCCGAGGCCGACATCGCCGCCACGATGGCCGTCGACTTCGCGCAGGGCAAGCCGCTCACCAAGGACCTGGTGCCGACCACCGTCACCAGCGGCAGCGGCAACAAGGTCCCGGCCAACCTGCTGACTCCGATCGTGGTCGACAAGAGCAACATCGGTGACACCGTCGTCAAGCAGGGCCTCTACACGGTGAACGAGATCTGCACGCCGACGTACGAGGCCGCGTGCCAGCAGGCCGGTCTGAAGTAACCGCCCGGGAAACGGGCCTGGCAGGGGTCGGAGGCGGTCGGCGTGCCGGAAGCACCTGTGCTGTCACTACGGGGGATCTCCAAGCGGTTCGGCGCGGTCCAGGCCCTGTCGGGCTTCGACCTGGAGGTGCACGCCGGAGAGGTCGTCGCCCTCGTGGGCGACAACGGCGCCGGCAAGTCGACCGCCATCAAGGCGATCGCCGGGGTCAACCCGCCCGACGAGGGCGTCATCGAGTGGGAGGGCCGGCGGGTCTCCATCGGCCGTCCCCACGACGCCCAGCACCTCGGCATCGCCACCGTCTACCAGGACCTCGCGCTGTGCGACAACCTCGACGTGGTCGGCAACCTGTTCCTCGGGCGGGAACTGCGCCGCTTCGGGGTGCTCGACGAGGTCCGCATGGAGCAGCGCTCCCGCGAGCTGCTGCACACCCTGTCCATCCGCATCCCCTCGGTCCGCATCCCGGTCGCCTCCCTCTCCGGCGGCCAGCGCCAGACCGTGGCCATCGCCCGCTCGCTGATCGGCGACCCCAAGGTGGTCCTGCTCGACGAGCCCACCGCCGCGCTCGGCGTCGAACAGACCGCTGAGGTCCTCGACCTCGTCGAACGGCTCCGCGGGCACGGCCTGGGGACCATCCTCATCAGCCACAACATGGTCGACGTGATGGCCGTCGCGGACCGGATCGCGGTCCTTCGGCTCGGCCGCAACAACGGCGTCTTCGACAAACGCTCCACCACCACCGAGGAGATCATCTCCGCCATCACCGGAGCCACCGAGAGCGCCGTGACCCGGCGTCAGGCCCGCATACGCGAGGAGCGGGAGGCCCGCGGGGAGGAGTTGCCATGAGCCGCGACCGGAAGGCGGGCGGGAACGAGCGCCCCCAGAACGACACGACCCCGGCCCCCGCGCCCGAGGCCGTTCCCGCCGTCGACAGCCGGCTGATCGCCCGGGAGGAGGGCGTCCGCGGCTACCTCAACGAGTTCCGGCGCAAGATGCGCAGCGGCGAACTCGGCTCCCTGCCCGTCGTCATCGCCGTGATCATCATCTGGACCGTCTTCGGCAGCCTCGACAGCACCTTCCTGTCCGCGCAGAACCTCTCCGACCTCAGCCAGCAGATCGTCGGCACCGGCATGATCGCCGTCGGCATCGTCTTCGTGCTGCTGCTCGGCGAGATCGACCTGTCCGTCGGCTCCGTCAGCGGCCTGTGCGCGGCCATCTTCGCCGTGCTCAACGTCAACAACGGCATGAACCAATGGCTGGCGGTGCTCGTCGCCGTCGCCGGCGGCGCGGCGGTCGGCCTCATCCAGGGCTTCTTCTTCGCCAAGGTCGGCGTGCCCGCCTTCGTCGTCACCCTGGCCGGCAACCTCGCCTGGAACGGACTCATGCTCCAGGTGCTCGGCAGCACCGGCACCGTCAACATCCCCAGCGACACCATCGTCGCCGAGATGTACTCGACGATCTTCCACAGCCCGGCCACCGCCTACATCACGGCCGCCGTCGGCGTGGGCCTCTTCCTGCTCGCCTCGCTGCTCGACGCCCGGCGCCGGCAGGCCGCGCGGGTGCCGTTCCGGCCGATCGCCGAGATCGTGCTCCGCACGGTCGTCATCGCGGCCATCGCCTTCGTCGCCGCGTACATCCTCAACCAGTACCAGGGCCTGCCGCTCGCCCTGCTGATCTTCCTGATCCTGCTGGTCGTGCTGGACTTCGTGCTGCGCCGCACCCGCTACGGGCGGCAGATCTTCGCGGTCGGCGGCAACATCGAGGGCGCCCGGCGGGCCGGCATCAGCGTGCCCTTCGTACGGATGAGCGTCTTCACCATCGCCGGCACCATGGCCGCGGTCGGCGGCCTCTTCCTCGCCGGGCAGATCCAGTCGGCGAGCCAGACCTCCGGCGGCGGCAACCTCCTGATGAACGTCATCGCCGCCGCCGTCATCGGCGGCACCAGCCTGTTCGGCGGACGCGGCTCCGTGTGGTCCGCGCTGCTCGGCGCGCTGGTCATCGGCTCGATCCAGTCCGGCATGAACATCATGGGCGTCAGCAACGCCGTCCAGTTCATGATCACCGGTTCGGTGCTGCTCGCCGCCGTGGTCGTCGACTCCCTCTCCCGGCGCAGCCAGAAGGCCGCGGGCCGCGCCTGACCGGCACCGCCCCGCGACCCCCGACCGCCCGGGCAGCGTCCTACGGCTGCTGGAAGTGCACCTCCGGATGCAGCGGGCTCGGCCCCGCGAGCAGCGGCTGCGGCAGTCCGCGCAACTGCCGGTCGAAGAAGGCCGTGACATACGCGCGGGTCACCGCGAGCGCCCGGTCGGCCGGGATGTCCCCGGCGGGCAGCCCGAAGTGCTGCTGGATCACCGGCGCGTCGGTGAAGGTGAAGTGGTCGGCGCCGGACACCGTCAGCCAGCGCTTCCAGCCGTCGAGCGCCCGCCAGGTGGTGTCCCAGCTCTTGTCGACGCCACCGGGCCGGTGCATCTCGTCGTCGGTGCCCAGCATCAGGAACGGACGCCCGCCCAGCCCGCCGGCCGGCAGCTTGTCCCAGAACGAGCCGTCCATGTTCACCCCGGCGTCCACCCGCCGGTCGGCCAGCATCGCCGCCTCGGCGGCCGCCCCGCCGATCGAGTGCCCGGCCATGCCGACCCGGCTTTGGTCGATGGTCCGCGCGTACGGCCAGGTGGCGGCGGCCCGCGGCCCGGTCAGCCGGTCGAGCAGGAAGCGCACGTCCGCCGCCCGCGCGGCCGTCACGTCGGCCCCCTTGATCCGGCCCGCCTCCAACGCCTCACAGGCCACGCAGCCGAGCATCCGCCCGTCCGGGACGACGATCGCCGAGGCCTCGTAGGCGTGGTCGACGGACGCCACCGCGTAACCCCGCGATGCCAGCTCCGTCGCCAGGCTCGTCAGCGTGAAGCGCGGCATCCCGAAGCCCGGCGACAGCACCACCAGCGGATGCCGGCCGGGTGCCGGGCGCACGTCGAGACTGCTGTACGCCGTCATCCCGGCCACGGCCTTCACCGAGGCCGGATCCGTCACCCCGACGCCCGACAGGACGGTCCGGGCGACCTCCTCGGAGACGTACGGAGCGGGCGGACCCTGTGTCCCGCGCGCGGCCGGGTAGTGCATCGTCACCATCAGTTCCCGGCCGTCCGCCGTGGGCACCCACGGGTCGGGCCGGGACCGGTCGACGAGATGGAGCACGGAGCTGCCGACCGCGAACCGGCCGGTCGGGGCGGGCAGTTCCAGCGCCGGTACGGCGGGGGCGGCGGCGCGGAGGGATGCCGCGGGCGCGGCGGGCGTCGCGGCGTGGGCGGGCAGGGTGGTCGCGGGTAACGCGACGGCACAGGCGAGAAGGGCGGCCGCGGCCGCCCGGCTGAATGCGATCATGCCCAGGACGCTACGGCGCCCCGTACCCGCCCCGCGTCAGACCACGGGCGGAGTCCTACGGCCGGTCGTAGACCCCCGGTCGGACCGTTCCCTCCGTCTCACGGCGGCCAGCGGATGCGCACCCCGGACAGGTCCGGGATGCTGGGACGGACCAGGGGGGCCGTCCGAGGAGGGCCGCGATGTCCGTGATGGACAAGCTCAAGCAGATGCTCAAGGGGCACGAGGACCAGGCCGGCAAGGGCATCGACAAGGCCGGCGATTTCGTCGACGACAAGACCCAGGGCAAGTACAGCAGCCAGGTCGACACGGCCCAGGACAAGCTCAAGGAGCAACTGGGCGGCGACACCGGCACCGAGCGCCGGGACCAGCCCCCGCCGCAGTAGCGAGCCGCGCCCCCATGCGTCCGGCCGGGCCCCATCGCCCGGCCGGACGCACGTGTACCCGGATGCCGGCCACCCCTCCCTGCTGCTCCATTCGTGTCAAACCGGACCAAACAGGGAATCCTTCTGACAGGACGCTCGACCGACGGACCCCCGCCGCCGCCCCCACCGGCCGGCGGCGCAGGCCCACCGCCACCGTCGAAGGAGCCTCATGTCCGCCACCGCCTCCGCTTCCGCCCGGGCCCCCGCATCCGCCCGGGCCCCCGCATCCGCCCCGGCTCCCGCCCCCGCCTCCGCCGCCGAGACCCGGCGCGCAGCCCTCGCCGGGCTGCCCGAGGTCGACCGGCCCACCCGGGTCTCCACCGACGAGGCGCAGACCCTCTCCGCCGCCCTCCTCGTCCGGCTGCGCGAACTGGAACCCGGCACGCCCGCCCACGCGTACGTCCGCAACACCCTGGTCGAGCTCAACCTGAGCCTGGTGCGCTTCGCCGCCCGCCGCTTCCGCAACCGGCCCGAGCAGCGCGAGGACATCGTCCAGGTCGGCACCATCGGCCTGATCAAGGCCATCGACCGCTTCGACCCCGACCGCGGCATCGAGTTCTCGGCCTTCGCGCTGCCCACCGTCGTCGGCGAGATGAAGCGCTTCTTCCGGGACACCAGCTGGGCCGTACGGGTGCCCCGGCGCCTCCAGGAGCTCCGCATCGACCTGGCCAGGACGAGCGACCTCCTGGAGCAGCGGCACGGCCACCGGCCCAGCCGGGCCGAGGTCGCCGACCACCTCCACATCGGCGTGGCGGCGGTCGCCGAGGGCGAGCTCGCGGCCCGCGGCTACACCGCCCGTTCCCTGGACGTCGCGTTCTCCGAGGACGACGACACCCCGCCCCTCGTCAGCCGCCGGCTGGCCGCGCCGGAACCGTCGTACGACCTCATCGAGGACCTCACCGCGCTGAAGCCGCTCATCGCCCGAATGGGCGAACGCGACCGGCGCATCCTCTCCCTGCGCTTCGGCCAGGAACTCACCCAGGCCCAGATCGGCGAACGCCTCGGGCTCTCGCAGATGCACATCTCCCGGCTGCTCACCCGGATCCTGGACGAACTCAGGGCCGGCCTGCTCGCCGACGACGGCGCCGCCGTCCCGCCCCGCCACGCCTGACCGGCCGCTCGGCCGGTCCGCGTGGCTTTCGTGCGGCCGTCCTCCGACACGACGCACGAAAGGGTGCATCCGGCATGCTTCTCCGCATACTGGGTGAGCCGTCGTCCGCCCCGCTCATGCCGTCCGGCATGCCGCGAGGCGGGGGCGGCCACCGGGCGGCGGAAGGAGATCGTCAATGCTCATCAGCCACGCCTTCGAGGACGGCGTCCTGCACCTGTCGTTCCTGCGCGACCTCGACGTCACCAGCAGGGCCGCGGCCTTCCTGGAGACCGAGGCCCTCCTGCTGTCCCACCGGCCACGGCTCGTCCGCGTCCAGCTGCCCACCGCGGACCCCTCCCCGGCCTCCCTCAGCGCCCTCTCCCGCGCCCGCCGCCTCTGCGAGCACCTCGGGATCCCGCTGACCGTCGTGGGCCCGGTCCGCGTCGCCCCCGCACCCCCGCACCCCACGGCCGCCTAGCGGCCCCCTCACCAGCCGAAGCGGCGGTTCACGATCGCGGCGAACTCCTCGAAGCTGAGCACCTTGTCGCCGTTCGCGTCGGCCTCGTCGAACAGCGCCGAGGAGGCGTCGGCGTCCCCGACGCCCCACGCCGGAACCACCCCCTGCGCGACCAGCGTCGGCCCCTTGGCGTGCAGCGCGGCGATGACCTCGGCGCGCGTCAGGGTGCCGTCGTGGTCGAGATCGAGCGCGTCGAAGAGAACCCGGGCCTTGTCGCTCATCGCGTGTCCGTCCTGTCGTACCTGCCGTCGTACGGAAGGACGCCGGGGGCACCTCGCGAGTTGCCCCCGGCGTCCCGGCGTCCGTACGCCCCTCACACCACGCTACGAGGCGTCGCGTACGGTCCCCGTGAACTCCGCGCCCGGCACCTGCCGCCACTCGGCGTCGTACGTGAAGGGCACGCCCCGCAACGTCTCCACCGGCTCGGCGGCCCCGTCCCGCACGGTCGGCACCCGCACCTCCGTGACCGTCTCCCCGGCCGGCACGGCGAACCCCGCGTACGCGTCCGGATACTCCGGCCGGGACAACGGCCGGGCCGGATCGGGCACGGAGCCGAAGGTGTCCCGCACCCACTCCGGGTCGACGTCGGCCGTGGACAGCTCCGGCGCCCCGCCGGCCGGGGCCAGGAAGGAGACGCCGCCGAGGACATCGGCGTCGGCGGGCTGCGACAGCGTGACCCGCCACACCAGCGCCTGCCCCTCGGTGACGGCGTCGGCGACGGGCGTCACCCGCACCTCGGGCATCGGGTCGTCGTTGCGCACCGTCACACCGCCGCGGTGCGCGCCGACGACGGTGCCGCGCACGGCCTTCACGAACGCGTCGTGGCTCACCTCCCAGCCGTACCGCGTGTTCCCCTCCACCGGCACCCGCACGTCGATGTCCTGGCGCCCCGGGCGGACCGTGACCACGCGGGAGGTGAACCCGTCATTCCCGTCGGCCCCGGGCGTCGGGGTGAACAGGCGCACCTGACCACTGCCGGAGCCGGACACCGTGACCGGGACGCGGTAGGTCCGCACCCCCGAGTCGCCCTCGTCGACCGTGAGCCGCCCGACATCCACGCGCGGCAGCGGGGCCGGACGCACCGCCGGCAGACCCGGGCGGAAGCCCCAGGAGTCCACCAGCCAGGCCCGGCCCCCGGCGGTGCGCGGGGTGAGTTCGAGCGCGGCGACCTTCCTCAGGTCGAGGCGCGCCCGGACCGCCGGGGACAGCGGGACCCGGACCTCCCGCGCCCAGTACGAGGCGGTGCGTTCACTGCCCGGCAGCCCGTCCACCCGCACCCGCCCGAGCGCCGCGCGGCGGCCCGAGGCGTCGGCCACGGTCACGTCGAGCTCCGTGCCCTTGGTGTTCGGCGGCACGACCAGACGCAGGGCGAGCGACTCGGCGCCCGCGAGGGACACCGGCCGTGCCGTACGCACCGTGACCGGCGTGCCGGTACGGGTCCAGCGCAGCGCGACGGCGTCGCGGCCCGGCTCGGGCGAGGTCTCCCAGGAGGCGAAGTGCGGTGACTGCCCGCCCTCGTCGGGCGACAGGCACGAGCGCGCGGCGTCGGGGTCGATCTGCGCGCACAGCCGACCCGCGCCGGACACGGTCAGCGCCGCGCCGGTGTCGGGCGAACCCGGGACGAACGCCGGGGTGCGGCCGGCCCCGACGGCGTGCGCGAGCACCCGCGCCGGGCCCGCCGACGGCGCCCGCCGGCCGGTGCCGTCGAGCAGCGGCCGCACCCGGTCGTCGCCCGCCACGAACAGCCGGGCGGCGGCCGCGATGTAGGCGGCGCCCGCGGTCTGCTGCCGCGGGGCGGTCAGACGCGTCGGGGTGCCGGGGGAACAGACCGGGTCGGGCTGCTCCCCGTCGGACCAGAAGTCGTCCACGGCCGGCGCCTTCGCCTGGCCCGGCGTCCACTCGCTGTTGAAGAAGTTGTGGTTGGCGCCCACCACGTACACCGCGCTGTGCAGCGCCGCGCCCCGGCCGACGCCGCGCGTGGCGTCCAGATACATCTGCCCCTGCAGGTCGGACACATCGCCGTCGCAGCCGGGCAGGATCGTCATCGACGGCACGTCCGGAACCGGGTTCTGGCCGAAGATCGTCGGCCCGATGAGGACGTTGCCGCGGATCTTCCACCGCACCGGCCCCCGGTACCCGTCCTGGCTCGCGGGCGGCGCGGAGAGACTGTCGAGCGCGGCCCGGTTGACGCCCTCGCCGCCCCGCGAGTGCCCGACGAGCAGGACCCGGGACAGATCGGCGGCCGCCGCCGCCTTCCGTACCACCGCCGGTGCCTTGTCCGGGTGCGCGCCCCACTCCGCCCAGCGGGCGAGATGCTGCCGGACGAGGGAGGAACGGGCCTGCGCACCGCCGTCGTCCGCCGCGTGGTCCTGCCCGTTGACGCCGTTCGCGGACACCGACACCGTCACGTACCCCTGCGAGGCGAGCAGCCGCTGCGCCGCCCCGTACCCCTGATGACTCGGTATCGGCCGCATCCCCGCCGGGCAAGGCCACGCGCCCGAGTCCTCCTCCGTGCCCGGCTTGTAGCAGGTGCCGTGCCGGCCGTGCAGGAACAGCGCCACCGGCCGCTTCCCCGGCGCACCGGCCGGCGCCGTCACGGCGGCGCGCATCTCGACGGGCTCGGGGAAGCCGGGCAGCCGGACGTCCTTCAGCGCGTACTCGCCGGACACGGTGCGGTACGGGCCGGGTACGCCGGGATCCACCGGGTTGGCCGGCAGCGGTGCCTCCGGAGCCGGGGGAACTGCGGGCGCCTTCGGCGGCCGCAGGCGGGGCGCGAGGGACGGCGCCCCGGCGGCGTCCAGCCGCCGCCCGCCCGCCGTCACGCTCAACCGCGCCCCGCCGTCGACCCGTTGATCCCCGTGCCGCAGCCGGAACGACCGCCCGTCCGCAGCGGCCTCCGGATACCCGAGCAGCCTTCCGTCGGCCCGGAACTCCACCCGGGCATCGCCCATCGGCACGGCCTCCCCGGCCGTCCTCCACACCAACTCCCGCCCGGCGCCGGACCCGACGACCCGCCACCCCTCGGGCAGCCCCGCCGCGGCGGATCCCGCGACCCCGGTCTTGGCGGGATCCGGTTGTGCGTACGCGAGCCCCGGCGACACGCCCGCCAGGGCCACCAGCGTCACGGCGGTGGTCACGCCGCGTGTGACACGTATCAAAGCGCTCTTCCTCACGATCTCGTTCTCGTCCAGCACGCCTACGGGCGCCCTGCGTTCCCCCGGGGCACCCCTCTTGACCCCGGAGGACGGGGGAGGGAGAGACGGGGTTGCCCGGCGGGGGAGGGGTGGCCGGTTCTGGTGCCTGGTGGCGGAGGCGGGGTCGCTCACCGGCCGGTTCCCGCGGCGCGGTTAGGGTCGGGGATACGGGTCGGCGCGCCGCCGTCGTCCGCGGACCAGCGAAGGGACACCGTCATGCCGGCCGACGCCGCCACGTCTTCCGCCCCCGGCGGGCCGCTCGCGCGGTTCGGGCTCGGGACCGCCGCCGTGGGGCGGCCCGGGTACATCACGCTCGGGCGGGAGCTCGACCTCCCCGGGGACCGGAGTGTCGCGGCGCTCCGGGAGCGGACGCACGCGCTCCTGGACGCCGCCTACGCCGCGGGCGTGCGGTACTTCGACACGGCGAGGTCGTACGGGCGGGCCGAGGAGTTCCTGGCCGGATGGCTGGACGCGCGGCCGGAGGCGGCCGGTGCGGTGCGGGTCGGCAGCAAGTGGGGGTACACGTACACCGCCGGCTGGCGGACCTCCGGCGTCGCCGCGCACGAGGTCAAGGAGCACTCGGTGGCGGTGTTCGAGCGGCAGATCGAGGAGACCCGGGCGCTGCTCGGCCGGCACCTCGACGTGTACCTGGTGCACTCGGTCACCCCGGACAGCCCCGCGCTCTCCGACCCCGCCCTGCACGCCCGGCTCGCGGAACTCGCCGACGAGGGCGTACGCGTGGGCCTTTCCACCAGCGGCCCGGCGCAGGCCGACACGATCCGCGCCGCCCTCGGCGTGAGCGTGGCCGGGCGGCCGCTCTTCACGGCCGTGCAGTCCACCTGGAACGTGCTCGAACCCTCCGCCGGCCCGGCGCTCGCCGAAGCGCACGACGCGGGATGGCTGGTGGTCGTCAAGGAGGCCATGGCGAACGGCCGGCTCGCCGGACGCAACGCCACCGGCCCCGACACGGCCGCGCTCCGCGCCGTCGCCGCCCGCACCGGAGCCGGCGGCGACGCCGTCGCCCTCGCGGCGGTGACCGCCCGCCCCTGGGCCGACATCGTGCTCTCCGGCGCGGCCACCGAGGCTCAGCTCGCCTCCAACCTCACCGCCGCCGGACTCGCCCTCGACACAAGGGACTTGGCCGAGCTCGACACCCTCGCCGAACCGCCCGCCGCCTACTGGAGCCGGCGCGCCGACCTCGCCTGGTCCTGACGCCCGACCCGGCTGCCCGCCCGGCCCCGATGGGGCATGATGCTCGCATGGTGACGGGGGAGGCGCCTGGATCGGCCGCGGCCGAGGGGCGGTTGATCGGTGACCGCTACCGGCTCGACGAGCCGCTCGGCTCGGGCGGCATGGGCACGGTGTGGGCCGGACACGACCTCCTCGTACACCGCGAGGTCGCCGTGAAGGAGGCCCGCACGGCCCGCGACCCGGCGCGTGTCGAACGCGTGCTGCGCGAGGCACGGGCCGCGGCGCGCGTGAACCACCCCTCCGTGGTGACGGTCCACGACGTGGTCATGGAGGACGGGCACCCCTGGATCGTCATGGAGCGGGTGCGCGGCGAGTCGCTCGCCGATCGCCTCGACCGGGACGGCGCGCTGCCGGAACGCGAGGCCGCCCGCATCGCCCTGCACCTCGCCGAGGCGCTGACGGCCGCCCACGACCGGGGCGTGCTGCACCGGGACGTGAAGCCCGCGAACGTCCTCCTCGCCGACGACGGCCGCGTCGTCCTCACCGACTTCGGCATCGCGTACATCGCGGGCGAGGAATCCCTCACCCGCTCCGGCGAGTTCATCGGCTCGCTCGCCTACACCGCGCCCGAGCGGATGGGCGGCCGCCGCCCCGCCCCCGCCTCCGACCTGTGGTCGCTCGGCGTCCTGGTCTACGAGATGACCGAGGGCCGCTCGCCCTTCCGGCGCGACTCGATGGAGGGCACGGTCGCCGCCGTCCTCACCGACGCACCCCCTCCGCCGCGCCGCGCGGACGCGCTCGCCCCCGTCGTCCTCGCCCTGCTCGCCAAGGACCCGGAGGAGCGGCCGACGGCCGACGCGGTGACGGCACGCCTGCGGGCGGTGACCGAACCGCCGCCGGAGGCGGAGGAGAAGAGGCAGCCGCCCCCGGTACGAAGGAAGACGTGGGCGGCCGTCGCGGCCGCCGCCGTGCTGGTGTCCCTCGGCGCCTGGGCGGTCACCCACTGGGCCGACCGGCCCGACCGCGACGGCGCCTCGGGCCCCGCCACGCCGACCAGCACGGCCTCGCCCTCCTCCTCACCCTCCTCCGCACCCGGCTACGTCCAGGTCCGGGAGCCCGGCTTCCGGGCCGAGGTACCCGCCGGCTGGACCGCGCACCCGCGCAACGCCCAGGGCCAGTACCGCTACACCCAGGGCGCCTTCGAGATCGTCATCGTCCCCGGCCGCGACCTGGCCTCCCGCTTCTCCGCCGACCCCCTCGCCTACCAGCGGGACCACGAGCCGGAGCTGCGGCCCTGGCGTGACTCCAGCTGGTCCTACGCCAGCGGGATGACGCTGACCCGGATCGCGGGTGCGAGCTCCGCGATCGGCACCTTCAACTGGGCCGACGACGGGGACCACGAGCGGCTCGCCGCCAACGCCGCGCTTCTGATCGGCGGCCGCTATCACCTGGTCATCGTGCTCGGCCCGGTGGACCGCGGCGAGGCGATCGAGCAGTACCACGCGCACGTCCGGGCGAGCTACGAGGCCGCGGGCGGATGACCGGCGGCCCTACAGGTGTGCAAAACGGGCGATGTCCGGTTATTGCATTGCAATGCCGGAATGCCGAAGTGGTGACCGAAGGGGGTTATTCGGCGGGAAAGGCAGGAGCGCGGCGCAGGGTGATGTGAGTCACCCCGCACCGGTCGTGGGGAGGGGTTCCGGAAGACTGCCGTAGCGTCAGGAACGGCCGGGCGGAAAAGGGTTGGGGCGAAGCTCCCGGGCGAGCGGAATGATCCTTTTGAATTCCCCCGCAGATCAATTCCGCGTGAGGAATTCCCTCCTTGTTTTCGATATTTGTCTTCGCATACGGTCACCCCGAAACCGGACGGAAACGCCGAATCCTGCCGCCGCCCGGTCGACCGCACTCACCACACTTCCGGCAGGAGCGGGGGACCCAGGTTTGCCGCCGGTCCCGGTCTCCGGGGACGGCTCGGGGTGAAGCCGCGCGCAGCGCGGCCGGGCATCTCCTGCCCGAACCCGACAGCTCACCTCGCAGGCGAAGGAGAGGACTCGCCATGCGTGGACCCGGCAAGCACCGCCGCCCGAAGAACGCCCCGCTCGCCCGCGGCATCGCCGCCGTCGGCCTCACCGGCAGCGCCGCCCTCGCCCTGCCCCTGGCCGGAGCCGCCACCGCCGGCGCGGCCACCCCGACCGCCACCGCATCTGCCGTCGCAGTGGCAAAGCAGACGCTTCAGATTGCGCCCGCCGCGACCCCGTCGGCCGTGAAGTCCGGGCCGGTGAAGTATTCCGTCGTGGCCGGTGACTCGCTGTCGAAGATCGCTCACGAGCACGGGGTGCGGGGTGGCTGGAAGAAGCTCTACAAGGACAACCGCCGGGTCGTCGGCGACGACCCGCGCCTGATCCACCCGGGCCAGCAGCTCTCCGTCGCCGGCACCGCCACCCGTACCGCCGCGAAGACCGCCGCCAAGGCCGCCACCGGTACGAGCGGCGCCGCCGCCTCGGCCCCCGCGAAGGCCGTCCAGCCGAAGGCGGTCCAGGCCGTCGCGACCTCGGCCGGTTCCGCCCCGGCCGGCTCCGCCACCTCCGCGGGCTACACGTACGCCGACAACCTCGAGGGCTGGATCCGCGAGTCCCTCGACATCATGGCTCGCGAAGGCATCCCCGGCAGCTTCGACGGCATCTACCGCAACATCATGCGCGAGTCCTCCGGCAACCCGCGGGCCATCAACAACTGGGACTCCAACGCCGTCGCCGGCACCCCGTCCAAGGGCCTCCTCCAGGTGATCGACCCCACCTTCAGCGCCTACCACGTGGCCGGCACCTCCTTCGACCCGTACGACCCGGTCGCCAACATCACCGCGGCCTGCAACTACGCCGCCGACCGCTACGGCTCCATCGACAACGTCTTCGGCGCCTACTGACGGACCGTCGCCCGCGGGTGCCGCGCACGGCACCCGCGGGCACGTCAAGGCGGCCTCGCCCACCCGGCGCACATTCCTCACCCGATCAGGTGAAACCTTCTCGGCCGTTCCTCCGTCCTCTCCTCCGGGAGCCGTCGGGACGAACACGGGGAGTGGGGCATCACATGGGGCAGAAGAAGAAGTACACGCCGCAGATAGCCGCGGTCGCTTCGGCGGTCGCGCTGAGTCTGGCCGCCTGGGGGGCCGCCGTGTTGACGGACACGGAGGCGGAGGCGCGTGACGGGGCAGGCGCGGGGGCGCAGCACGAGCAGCGTGTACCGCCCACCCAGGACGGCAAGGCCCCGGAGCCGGTGAAGCCGGCGAAGGTCCCGGAGAGCATCGCGCACGCCACCGAGGCGGGCGGGAAGTCGGTGAACATCACCATCGACGACGGCCCCGACCCGAACTGGACGCCCCAGATGCTCGACATCCTCAAGGAGAACGGCGTCAAGGCCACGTTCTGCATGGTCGGGCCGCGCGCCAAGGAGTACCCGACGCTCGTGAAGCGGGTCGTCGCCGAGGGCCACCGGCTCTGCGACCACACCATGGACCACGACACCACCATGGACAAGAAGCCGGTCGCGTACCAGAAGCAGCAGATCCTCGACGCCAAGCGGCTGATCGAGGAGGCGGCCGGCGGCGCGAAGATCGACTACTACCGCGCACCGGGCGGCGCCTTCACCCCGGACAGCCGGAAGATCGCCGCGGCCGAGGGCATGCGGCCGCTCGGCTGGAACGTGGACACCAAGGACTTCGAGCGCCCCGGCACCGCGGCGATCGTCGGCGCCGTGAAGAACGAGCTGTCCAACGGCCCGACGATCCTCTTCCACGACGGCGGCGGCGACCGCAGCCAGACCGTGGAAGCCCTCCGCCAGGTCCTCCCCTGGCTCAAGCAGCAGGGTCACCCGACCAGCTTCCCGGTCCGCACCGCCCCCTGACCGGGGCCGATGCCGCCTCCTCGGCCCGGTGGCTCACCCCACCGGGCGGGTTGCCGATTTTCGCAATTCATTCGGCTGCTCATAGAATCGAGGGGTGAACGAGAACCTTCCCCCGTGCCCCGAGTGCTCCGGCGTCTACACCTACGAGATGGGCTCGCTGCTCGTCTGCCCCGAATGCGGCCACGAGTGGTCGGCCTCCGCCGGTGAGGCCGGCACTGACGACGCCGCAGGCGGCGAGAAGGTCATCCGGGACGCCGTCGGCAATGTCCTCGCCGACGGCGACACGGTGACCGTGGTCAAGACCCTCAAGGTGAAGGGCAGCCCCAGCGGCATCAAGGCCGGCACCAAGGTCCGCAACATCCGTCTCGTCGACGGTGTCGACGGCCACGACATCGACTGCAAGGTCGACGGCTTCGGCCCGATGCAGCTGAAGTCCAGCGTGGTGAAGAAGGCCTGACCGCCGAGGGCGTTCATCGGGACGCCGCGAAGGCGCGAGGATAGCCCCATGACGAAGAGTTCTGACTGCACACGATCGACGTGGCGAGGGAGCGAGCGGCCGGGCGCGTACGCGTACGCGTCGGCGGCGCTCCCCGGGAAGGGGCGGTGGGCACCATGAGCGCGCCGCTCTACCAGCTGAAGGCGGAATTCTTCAAGACGCTCGGCCACCCCGTGCGGATCCGCGTCCTGGAGCTGCTCAGCCAGCGGGAGCACGCGGTCTCGGAGATGCTGGCCGAGGTCGGCGTCGAGCCCGCGCACCTCTCCCAGCAGCTCGCCGTGCTGCGCCGCGCCAACCTGGTCGTGGCGCGCCGCGAGGGCTCGGCGGTCCACTACACGCTGACCGACCCGCAGGTCGCGGAGCTCCTGGTGGTCGCCCGCTCGATCCTGTCCGGCGTCCTCGCCGGCCAGGCCGAGCTCCTCGCCGACCTCCGCGCCAGCGGAACGGCGATCGCGCCGCCCGAGTAGCGCCGGGAAGCCCGCGCAGCCGGGGAAGCCTGAGCAGCCGGGAAATCCCGGGCGGCCGGGCAGGCCGGGCAACCCCGAGCCGCCGCGAAGAGCCCTGCCGCAGCACCGGCCACCGACGACGGACCCGTTGTCAGTGGCCGGTGCCATGCTGGCCCCCGTGACGATCACCTGGAATCTTCTCGATCTCGACGGCGCCCTGCGCGCCTCCTGGGCCGCCGACACCAGCTCGCCCGACTACCGGACCGAATGGGCGCCGGACAATCCCGCCTGGGGCCACTGCGACATCACCGCCCTGATCGTGAACGACCTCTTCGGCGGCGACCTGGTGGTCGGCGAGGTCCACCTGGACGGCGAGCAGCATGGCTACCACTGGTGGAACCGCCTCCCCAACGGCGTCGAACTCGACCTGACCCGGGAACAGTTCCTCCGGGGCGAGCTCGTCAGCGCCGCGCGCGTCGTCGAACGGCCCCCGGGCCCGCTGCCCCGTCGCTGGGACGAGTACCTGCTGCTCCGCACCCGGGTCGCCGCTCGCCTCGGGGAGTTGCCCGAGCCCGCGTAGGCCCGTTGGGCGCACCGGCACCCTGTTAGCCTCACCGTCATGATCACGACAGGAATCGGGAAGCGCTTACGCGGCGGGGCGGAATCCGGTCCGCAACGGGCTCTGATCATCTCCAGTTTCGTCAGCAGGGTCGGCAACGGGCTCTTCAACACCGCCGCCGTCCTCTACTTCACTCTCGTCGTGCACCTGCCCGCCGCCCAGGTGGGAGCGGGCCTGACCATCGCCGGACTCTGCGGCCTGGCGGCAGGCGTACCGGCGGGCAATCTGGCCGACCGGTACGGTCCGCGGGTCGTCTCGCTGATCGCCCAGGCCGTGCTGGCCCTCACCATGGCGTCCTTCGTCCTCATCGACAGCTGGCTCGCCTTCACCCTCGTCGCCACCCTGGACCGGCTGGCCGCCACGGCCGGCGGCGCGGCGGGCGGTGCGCTCGTCGCCCGCGTCGGCGGCGAGCGGCCCGCCGCCTTCCGGGCCCGGCTCCGGACCTACGTCAACCTCGGCGTCGTCGTCGGCACCCTGGGCGCGGCCGTCGCCCTCCAGATCGACACCCGTGCCGCCTACACCGCGCTGATCCTCGCCAACGCCGCCAGCTTCGCCCTCGCCGGACTGATCGTGCTGATCGGCGTCCCGAACTACCGGCCCCTGCCCAAGCCCGAGGCCCACCGTCAGTGGAGCGTCCTCGCCGACCGGCCGTACATGTCCTTCGTCGCGCTCTACAGCGCCATGGGCCTGCAGTACCAGACCGTCTCCCTTCTTCTGCCGATCTGGCTCGCCGCCCACACCGACGCACCACGCTGGACCGTGGCCGCGGTCTACGCGGTCAACAGCGGGGTCTGCGTGCTGCTCCAGAGCCGCCTCGGTTCCAAGGTCGAGACCCCGCACCAGGGCGGCCGCGCCCTCCGCCGCGCCGGACTCCTCTTCCTCGTCAGCTGTCCGCTGATGGCGCTGACCGCCGACGTCCCCGTGTGGGTCGCATCGGCCCTCGCCGTCCTCGCCGTGTGCCTCCACAGCATCGGCGAGGTGTGGGAGTCGTCCGGCGGCTACGCCCTCGGCTTCGGCCTCGCCCCCGACCACGCCCAGGGCCAGTACCAGGGCCTCCTCGGCATCGGCTTCAACGCGGGCCAGGCCCTCGCCCCGCTGATCCTGACCGGAGCGGTCCTCGCCCTCGGCCACACCGGATGGTTCCTCCTCGCCCTCTTCTTCGCGGCCCTGGGCATGGCCGGGCCCCCGGTCGCCGCCTGGGCCGAACGGACCCGTCCCGCCCCACCGGCCGAGAACACCGCGTCCCCGCGGGCCGAGGCCGAGCGCTGAGGCGGCACCGGCGACGCGGCCGGGGCGAACGCGGGTTCGGACCGGGCCCCCGACCCTTGGCCTTCACCGGCGCGCGCCCCCGTGCGCCCGCCATCGCGCCCGCCCGTACGCCCGCTGGCGCCGTCCCGGCGGAGGGTGTAGAGCCGCCGGCGGCACCGGAGGGGCCCGTGTGGCGCCCCGTTCGTCACGGGTGCCCCGCGCGCCGACGCCTGGCACAGAGAACGCACACAGAACGAGCAGCTTCGGGCCCCTCGCTATCAAGGGCGAGCGGAATAAAGCCACTTGGGGTTGTAGTTCGGCCAAGGTGGGCAGGTTTGGGGTTCAGGACCTGGGGAAGGGTCCGGCGTCAGTGACTGACATTGCCCGTGGCAGTGGCAGTTGCCAGTGGCGGCGGAGAGCGGTCCGGTGGGGCGGAAGGAGCAGGAGTGTGCCGCGGCGCGCCGCGGTGTCGCAGCGCGTCCCTCCGGGGGATGCCATGCCGCCGCGGACCGGGCGCCCCGAGGTGAGAACGACGCGATGGTGGTCCGCACAGTGGAACGGACCGGAGAACGAAGGAGGTTGGTCCCATGACAGTGCGTGCCGTCGAGCTCCCCGAGCTGTGGATGCCCCACCCGGTGCGGGTGAACCCGTATCTGCCGGGTCTGCGCGCGGAGACCGAGACCTGGGCGCGCGAGATGGGGATGCTGCACGGCGAGGGAAGGCTGAGAACGTACGAGGGGATATGGACGCGGTCCCAGTTCCACGCCATGACCGTGGACCAGCTGACCGCCTGGTGTCTGCCCGACGCCTCACCGGCCGATCTGCGGCTGAACCACCGGTTCAACATCTGGGCGCTCGCCTGGGACGACTATTTCGCCAACGCCTTCAAACGGACCGGTGATCTCCCCGGCGCACTCGCCTTCACCGCCCGGCTGCACGATTTTCTGCGCCCCGAGATCCCGGCCCGTCTGCCGTATCCGGAGAACGCCGTGGAACGCGGAATCGCCGACCTCCAGGCGCAGTTCTTCCCGCCCCGCCTCGCCCACTGGCGGCTGGAATTCAACCGGGCCCTCGCGAAATACATCGACGCGGGAGTGACGGAACTCGCCAACAGCCTCGCCGGCCGCGTTCCGAGCCTCATCGAATACGCGCCGTTCCGCCGCGAGAGCTTCGCCGCGCACACCGCGCCCTATTCCGTCGAACTCTCCACCCGCGCGCGAATACCGGAGGCGATCCGCGACAGCGGCACCGTCCGCGGTCTGCTCGACGCCTTCATGGACTTCATGGGCCTCGCCAACGACCTCGCCTCCTACGAACGGGAGGTCCACGAGGAGCACGACGTCAACAACCTGGTCGTCGTCATCGGCGAGTCCCTCGGACTGCCCCTCCACGACGCCGTGCCCGCCTCCGTCCACCTGGTCAACTCCCGCCTCCGCGACTTCGAGTACCTGCGGACGCACGACCTCCCGCTGCTCGTACGGCAGTCGGGACTGCACCCCGACGAGCGCGACGAGCTCGACGCCTGGCTGGCGGGCGCGTGCGGGTTCCTCTCCGGGCTCCACGCCTGGTACACCGGGGCGCCCCGCTACGTACCCGCCGACCCCACCGTTCCGGAACAGCGGAGCCTCGACGAGCGGTACCCGCCGGGCGCGTGAGAGCACGGCGCAGGAGCGCCCGTACGCGCCCGTACGCGCCCGGACACGCCGGAGGGGGCGCCGGCACCCGTGTGCCGACACCCCCTCCGTACTCCGGAGACCGCGGGAATCCCTAGCGGCGGGAGAGCAGCCGCCGCAGCCGCGCCCACCACGATGCCGGGGCCGCCGCCGGGCGCTGCTCCGGGACCGGCGGCGCGGTCTCGGGCCACAGGCCGGGCGCCGGCATCCCGCTGCTCTGCGTCGGCGGCGCCGGCAGCGGCGCCGGCAGGTCCTGCGCCCGCGGCTGCCGGGGCGCGAACCGCACCGGAAGCGCCGTCAGATGCCGGGCCCAGGTGGAGGAACGCCAGGACAGTTCCTCCTCCGGCACCGCGAGGGCGATGTCCGGCAGCCGGGTCAGCAGGATGTCGATGCCGGTGTCGGCGATGATGCGGCCGATGTCCTGGCCGGGGCACTCGTGGCTGCCCGCGCTGAAGGACAGGTGCGCCCGGTTGTGGTGCACCGGCGTCGCCGGATCCGGCCGGATCGTCTCGTCGACATTGCCGGCGGCCAGGCCGAGCAGCAGCATGTCGCCCGCCTTGATCTGCTGCCCGCCGAGGGTGGTGTCGCCGTTGGCCCAGCGGCCCGGGCACACCATCAGCGGCGGCTCGTCCCACAGCACCTGCTCGACGGCCTCCGGCAGCGTCATCTGACCGCCGGCCAACGAACCGCGGAAGCGATGGTCGGTGACCACCATCCGCAGCACGTTGGACATCAGGTTGGCCGTCGTCTCGTACCCGGCGAGCAGGATCAGCCGCAGGTGGTGCATCACCTCCTCGTCGGTGAGCCCGGCCGGGTGGGCGAGCAGCGCGGAAGCGATGTCGTGCCCCGGCCGCGAGCGCTTGGTGACGACCAGCTCCTCCAGGGCCTTCAGGACGAAGGCGTTGCTGGCGAGCGAGGTCTCGGTCGCCTTGAACAGGTCGCGCGCGGCGTGCACCAGCTCCGGGCCGGACTCGTCCGACATGCCGAGGAGGTGGATGAGGGTGAGCATCGGCAGATGCTCGGTGAACTGGTTGACCAGCTCCGACTCGCCGCTCTCGCAGAACCCGTCGATCAGCTGGTGGGCGAAGCGGGTGATGTGACGGCGCAGTCCGCGGTGGTCGAACTGGTCGAGGCCCGCCGTGACCGCCCCGCGCAGCCGCTGGTGGTCCTCGCCGTCGGCGCACACGCAGTCCGGCCGCCAGCCGATCATGGGGATGAGCGGCGAGGTGGCGGGGTCGATCTCGCCGCTGCGCCAGCCGTGCCAGACCCGCGGATCGCGCGAGTACTGGGTGGCGCGGGTGGCGACGTCGCGGTTCTCGGTGTAGCCGAGGACGAGCCAGGCGCGCACGTCGCCGTCGAGCAGGACGGGCGCGACCGTTCCGTGCGCGGCGCGCAGCTTCTCGTACAGACCCATCGGGTCGGTGGCCGCGGTGGGGCCGTACAGCCGGGTGGTGCCGTCGGGGCCGGTGGCCGCCGCGTGCGCCGGGCAGCCCGGCGGCGGCAGGAGGTCGGTCTCCGGGCCGGCGTGTTCGGAGGGCGGGACGGTCATACGGGGGTCTCCTGGGCGGCGAGGGTGCACAGGTAGACCATCAGCGAGAGCAGCGCGTCACGGCAGGACGCCCGGTCGCGGGCGTCGCAGGTGACGATGGGGACGGACTCGCCGAGGGCCAGCGCAGTGCGCAGTTCGGGCAGGGGGTACTGCGGGGCTTCGGGGAAGGTGTTGACCGCCACGACGAAGGGGACACGACGGTCCTCGAGACGGGTGATGACCTCGAAGCACACCTCGATCCGGCGAGTGTCGACGAGGACGACCGCGCCGAGCGCGCCTTCGAAGATCCCGTTCCACAGGAACCAGAAGCGTTCCTGGCCCGGGGTCCCGAAGAGATAGAGGACCAGCTCCTCGTTGATGCTGATCCGTCCGAAGTCCATCGCGACGGTGGTGGTGCTCTTGCCCGCGGCGCCGGGGTTGTTGTCGATCCCGACACCCGCCTGGGTCATGTTCTCCTCGGTGGTCAGCGGCTTGATCTCGCTGACCGCCCCGACCATGGTGGTCTTGCCGACGCCGAAGCCGCCGACGACCACGACCTTGACTCCCCGGGCGCCGTGCGGCAGCAGCACGTCGGTGCCGCGCGGGCCGGCCAGGGAGGCCTCAGAGCTTGCGTAGTCCATGGATCACCGCCTCCAACAGGCCGCGTTCGGGAAATGCCGCGACGGGCACGGGTGCGATGGCTTCCACACGTTCGTCCTCGACGAGTTGGGACAGGAGCACGGTGACGACACTGAACGGGAGGCTGAGGTACGCCGACACCTCGGCGACCGACAGCGGGTACTGACACATGGTGAGGATGGCGGCGGTCTCGGGCTGCATCGAAGGCTCGGGAGAGGACCGCGACGCGATCAGGGTCACCAGGTTGAACGCCTTCTCCCCGGAGCCCTGGCCGCCGGTGATGACGTAGAGCGGAACGGGAGTGCCTTCGTCCCAAGGGCCTTTGCGCTCTGATGTCACATCGCCTGCCGCACGTCATCACGGGGGGGACTCGTCATGTGCTGACCGATCCGCACCACCAGGGTCCGCATCCGGTCGCCGAGCAGCCCCGCGTCCACCTCCTCGTCGGCCAGGACCGCGAGGTACGCGCCGGGGCCGGCCGCCATGAGGGAGAAGTAGCCGCCGTCGGCCTCGATCCCGACCATCCGTGTCGAGCCGTCGCCGTGCGGGAACATCTGCGCGATGGCCTTGGCCAGGCTCTGGATGCCGGAACAGGCGGCCGCGATCGCGTCGGCGGTGTCCGGGGTGGTGTTGGCCTGGCCGATGCACAGGCCGTCCGAGGAGAGGACGACCACGTGGCGCACGTACGGAACGCTGCCCACGAGCTCCGTGAGCATCCAGTCAATGTTGGGCAGTGGCTGCATGGTTACTCGACCTCATCTGACGGATCGCTGTGGGGAGTGGAGGGATCGGCGGCCGTCCGCTTCTCGCCGTTGAACGCCTCCCACATCAGGCCCGGCTGGCGCGGCGTGCCGTTGCGCCGGGGGAGGGCCGGCGCCTCCGGGGGAGTGCTGCCCGTGCGGACGACCGGGGTGGGGACGGGCGACGCGCGGCGGCGCTGCGGGAGCCCGTTGACGGTCTTGCCGGGCTCGCCGACGTCGGTGGCGCCGGAGTCCGCCGAGGCCGTGAACGGCGCGGTGGTGAACGGCGCGGAGGACGGCACGGAGGGCGACGGGGAGGGAGCGGCGGGGGCCTGCGACGACGCCGTGGGGGCGGCGTGACGCGCGGTGGAGGCCGGAGCGGGCGCGGGCGCGGGTGTGCGCGCGGGCGCCGGTACGGACGCGCGCTCGGGCATCGGATCCGGCGCGGGCGGAATGATGGTGGGAGGCGGCGGAGGCGTCGGGAAGCCCGGGCCGCCGGAGCGCTTCCGGTGGTTCTCGTGGGGGGCTCTCATGACAGGCTGGGGCACCGTGGTGATCAGGCGTCGGGGTACGAGGATGACGGCCCGCACACCGCCGTACGCGGAGGTGCGCAGGTCCACCTCGCAGCCGTGCTCGCGCGCCAGCCGGCTCACGACGGGCAGACCGAGCTGGGTGACCTCGCCGAGACCCGCCAGGAAGATGCCGGTGGCCGACTGCGTCATGACGCGGTCGATGCGCTGCCGGACCTCCTCGGTCAGGCCGACGCCGCGGTCCTCGATCTCGATCGCGATGCCGGAGGGCACCTCGCTCGCGGTGACCTCCACCGGGGTGTGCGGCGGCGAGAAGGTCGTGGCGTTGTCGAGGAGTTCGGCGAGCAGGTGGATCAGCGGCTCGGCGCCGGGGCCGATCACGGCCACCTCGGTCACCGCCTGCAGCCGCACGCGGGGGTAGTCGACGATACGGGACATGGCGCCGCGCAGGACGTCGTAGAGCGGGATCGCCTTCGACCACTGGCGGCCGGGCCGGGCGTCGCCGAGCACGGCGATGCTGGCCGCGAGGCGGCCGATCAGCGCGTTGCGGTGGTCGATGTCCTGCAGACCGCGCGAGACGACGATGTCCGTGCCGTGCAGGATCTGCATCGCGTGCAGGTCCTTGGCGAGCTGGTGCACGATCGCCTGGACGCGGCGGGCGACGGCGACGAGCGCGCGCTGGGACGAGTCACGGGTGCTCTCCTCGGCCTCGACGGCCTCCAGGAGAGTGCGCAGGGCGCCCTTCAGCGCCTCGGTGAACTCGTCGTCGAGGTGGTCGCCGAAGGAGACGGACTGCATGATGTCCGACGCGCTCTCGCCCTTCTGCAGCCGGGCCACGGCCGCGGGGAGCAGCTCGTCGGCCATCCACCGGGTGGTGGACCGCTGGTCCGCGAGGCGGCCGAGCAGCGCGGCTTCGCGCCGGGCGTAGTACTCCCGCGCCTCGGTGGCCGCCTGGGTCCGGCGGGCCGAGTCGCTCGTACGGAGCCGGCGCATCGTCACGGCCGAGGTGACGGCCGTGAGGGCGACGGCCACCAGGCCGTACCAGGCGAGCGACGACCGTATCTGCGCGGAGGAGAAGAACAGCCCTATGGCGAGGACGCCGGCCAGGGCCCCGGGGGGAATGAGCCACACCGGTGCCGCGTTCCGCGGCCTGGCTCTGGAAGTCGAAGCTGCACGAACCATCAAAGGGTCCCTCAACAGACGGAAATGAGCGGACTAATGAACGAGGGGAACGAATGAGCTGGCAAAGGGTGTGCGAGCGGAAGAGAGTGCTGCGACCGACTGATGGGCTTTTCGTTTCGCGGCCGGTTTTCGTCCGTGGCCGATTCCGCGCCCTTTTCCGCACGCGTGACTCTGTGTGAGCGCGTCGCAACACATGTGGGGAGCATAGTCAGTTCGGGATTGGCATGTGCCCCGGATGGAGCGGAAGCCTCCATCGATCCGTCCGGACCGATAAAGGGAAAGAAACTCGAACTGAAAATGTCATCAGGCGATCAAAAATGATCGCGGTGGTGGCATGGATGTGCGTGCCGTACGGCACGGGACGGCGTCGGGGCGGGCCGGGCGCGGGCAAGGGGGGCGCACGGGGGTGGGGCGGGGCGTGCGGGGGTGATCGGGCGGTGGGGCGAGCCGATGGGGCCGGTGGGCGAGGAGAGGCGATCGGGTGTTCGGGGCGGGTGCGGGTGTGCCGCGCCGGTCGCCGGCGGCCGCCTCCCGGCCGGGACGGCCGCGGGGAGACGAAGGGGATGAGGGGGAGAGGGGAAGGGCGCGGGACGAGGGGTCAGGACGGCGTCGCGGCCCGGTCGGACGCGCTGCGCAGCACGCAGAACTCGTTGCCCTCGGGGTCGGCGAGGACCGCCCAGCCGGAGCCGTCGGGATTCCGGTGGTCCCCGACGAAGCCGGCGCCGAGCGCGAGCAGGCGCTCCACCTCCTGGTCGCGCGAGGTCTCCGGGCGCAGACACAGATGGATCCGGTTCTTGACCGTCTTCGGCTCGGGCACCTGGTTGAAGTACAGCACCGGCCCCTCCGCGAGCATCACCTGGACCTCCCGGTCACCCGGCCGGTCGTCCGGATGCAGCGGACAGCCGGTCGCCGCGCTCCAGAACCGGGCCAGCTCATAGGCGTCCGCACAGTCGATCGCCACGTTCTGCACTACCGAAACCATGGGCGCGAGCCTTCCCGATTTCCGGCTCGGACGCCACTGTCTCCGCCTTCGCCTTCGACGTGTGCCCCAGCAACGCGGTCAGCAGGACGGCGGTCAGGGTGCCGGCGACCAGGAAGACGGTGGAGACGGGCGCGGCGATCATCGGCAGGAGGTGCTGGGCCGCGAGCGGCGCCAGCCGCCGCAAGGGGATCCGCTCGTCGACCGCGTCGGCGGCGGTACGGGGCGTGCCCGGGGTGTCCGTCATGCCCCGGCCGCCAGCCACGGGATGTCCTGGGCGGCGTAACGGTAGGCGCGGAAGACCGCGTTGGGCTCGGACGGGAAGAGACCGCGGACCTCGTTCTCGCGGTAGGCGGCGAAGTGCGGGACCACGTACTCCCAGCACAGGAAGCCGTCGCGGGTCACTTCGAAGAGGCGCCCGGAGGGGGAGTCGGTGACGAGCGTGTTCCCGTTCGGCAGCCGCTGCGCCGAGCCCATGAAGGGCGCGAAGAAGAACTCGCGGGCCGGGTCGTGGTACTCCCACACGACCTCGCCGCTCGCCCGGTCGAGCTCGACGACGCGCGAGTACGGCACGTCGTGCCCGGGCCGGAAGACGCCGTTGTCGAAGACGAGGAGCCGCCCGTCGGCGAGTTCGGTCGGCGCGTGCTGTTGGCTGACGCTGCCGGGGCGGCTGCGCCAGAGGATCTCGCCGGTCTCGCGGCTGATCACGACGACCGCGGACACGCTGCGCAGACTGGCCAGCACGTTGCCGTCGCGCAGCGGGGTCACGCTGTTGATCAGAGGCCAGTGCTCGCGGGCGTACGCCTCGTGCAGCGGGAACTCGCTGCGGTCGAGATGCTCGGCGGCCCGCCAGGACCAGCGGAGCTCGCCGTCCGGACCGACCTCGCGGAGGGTGTCGGCCCATACGGTGCCGCCCGCGGCCTCGGAGCCGGGCACCCCGCCCCGTACCGCCGCCGCGTCCGCGCCCGTGAGCGGTTCGAGGGCGGAGTAGAGGATGCGGCCGTCGTCGAGGTGGTGGGCGTCGTGGTGCTGGAGCGGGTCGCGGTGCTCGCGCAGCACCGTGCCGTCCGGCGCGGCCCGGAGCAGCACGCCGCCCCGGTACTTGTGCCACATCGGGAAGAGGGCGGGCTCGCCGGGGAGCACGCCGTTGAAGGCGAGCGTCCCGTCGGCGAGGAGGCGGGCGTGCCGGCCGGGGCGGTACGGCAGGTTCCACCGGTGGACGGTGCGTCCGTGGAGGTCGACGAGATACACCTCGCCGCTGCCGGTGAGGGGTGCGTAGAGAGTGAGGCCGGGGAAGGCGGCGGTCTCGTCGAGGGCGATCAGGCCGGTGGGGCGGCGGCGCCGTGAGTTCTGGTCGACCGTGGGCATGGCGGAGCTCCCGTCGGAGGCGGTGGAGGGGCGGCGCCCACCATCAAACT
Source organism: Streptomyces fradiae (assembly GCF_041270065.1). NCBI lineage: Bacteria > Bacillati > Actinomycetota > Actinomycetes > Kitasatosporales > Streptomycetaceae > Streptomyces > Streptomyces fradiae. The sequence goes on from NZ_CP065958.1 coordinate 7,512,899, forward strand.
TTCTTTGATGAGAGCAACCGGCTTTGAAACTAGGAGCCTCGCGTGACGGGCGTGTGTCGGGAGTACGAAACCGTCCCGGGGGCGGCGGGAGACAGCCGCGTAAGGTGCTTGGGAAGGCATCCGAGTGAGGTGGGGGGGGCGACGGCGATGGTGGCCGAGGGCGGCGCGAGGACGCCGAGGGTCGGCGCGGCCGTGCGCCGGCGGCGGCGCGCGCTCGACCTGACCCTCGCCGAGGTGGCGGCACGCAGCGGCCTCTCCTCGCCCTTCCTCAGCCAGATCGAGAACGACCGGGCGCGCCCCGGCATGCGTTCGCTGCAGCGGATCGCGGACGCCCTGGACACCACGGCGGTACGGCTCCTCGCCGCCTCCGACGAGTCCCGTACGGTCGACCTGGTGCGCGCGGACGACGCCAGCGGCCTGCGGGGCGACGCCCTGGGCAGGGTCCGGCACCGCTGGCGCACCACCGCACCCGGCACCCGGGTCCTGGTGGTGGCGGTGGCCGACCACATGGAGGTCCTCGGCCCCTGAGCGCGAGCCGGGTCGAGTCGGCTGCGGGGGCGAACCGCCGGCCGGTGCGTACGAGGCCCGTCCGGCGGGCAGAGCGTGATCATGACAGACACACCTTCGGTCCCGTCCGCCACACCCGTCGCAGAGACGACACGTGCCCAGGCGCCCCCGACCGCACGCCCGTTACGCCAGCTGCTCGCCGCCTCCGTCGGCAACGCCGTCGAGTGGTACGACTGGTACGCGTACACCTTCCTGGCCGCCTACCTCGCCCGCCAGGTCTTCCCGCCCGGCACCGGCAACTCCCTCGTCCCGCTGCTCTCCACCTTCGCGGTCTTCGCCGTCGGATTCTTCATGCGGCCCGTCGGCGGCCTGCTCATGGGCGCCGTCGCCGACCGGCGCGGCCGGCGCACCGCGCTCACCGTCACCATCCTCCTGATGGGCGCCAGCAGCCTGCTCGTCGCCCTCACCCCCACCTACGCCGCCGCCGGAGTCCTCGCCCCGGTCGTGCTCGTGACCGCCCGGCTGCTCCAGGGCCTCTCGGTGGGCGGGGAGTTCGCGGCCTCCACGACCTTCCTGGTGGAGTCCGCGGGGCCCGGCCGGCGCGGCCTCTTCTCCTCCTTCCAGTACGTCTCCACCTCCGTCGGCCAGCTCGCCGCCTCCGGCGCGGCCGCGCTGCTCGTCGCCGTCCTGTCCGAGTCCGCCATGGACGGCTGGGGCTGGCGGGTGCCGTTCCTGCTCGGCGCCGTGCTCAGCCTGGCCGGCTTCTGGATCCGGCGCGGCGCCGAGGAGACCCGCGCCGAGCGGCCCGCGGACGAACGCCGCCCCGGACTCCTCGACGCGCTCCGGTACCACCCCCGCGCCTCGCTCCTGATCGGCGGCATCACCGCGGGCGGCACCCTCGCGTACTACACCTGGACCTCCTACCTGCCGACCTACGCCGAGCTCAACACCGGCATCGCCAAGGAGGACGCCCTGCTCGCGGGCACCCTGTCGCTCGCCTTCTTCGCGCTCCTCCAGCCGGTCGGCGGCCTGGTGTCCGACCGCTTCGGCCGCAAGCCCACCCTGCTCTTCTTCGGTCTGGGCTTCGCCGTCCTCGTCGTCCCGCTGCTCCGCGCGCTCGACGGCTCCTTCCTCACCCTGCTCCTCGTCCAGTGCGCCGGCATGGTGCTCCTCACCGGCTTCACCTCCATCTCGGCCGCCGTCAACGCGGAGACCTTCCCCGCCCGCGTCCGCGCCGCCGGCATCGGCTTCCCGTACTCCCTCACCGTCGCCCTGTTCGGCGGCACCGCCCCGTACGTCGGCACCCTCCTCAAGGAGTTGGACCGCCCGCACCTCTTCCCCTGGTACGTCGCGGCCCTCTGCCTCGTCTCGTCCGCGGTCTATCTGCGCCTGCCGGAGACGGCGCACAAGCCCCTCGACCGCTGACCGTTGAGCCCGGCCGCTGGCCGCTGACCGCTGAGCAGTGACGGACTCCCGCGCGGACTACGCGCCCGGTGCGCCCGGCTCCGGCAGCCAGCCGGTGCGGGTGAACCAGGCGGCGCTGCGGGCGACGAGTGCGGCGCCGTCGCCCGGGCGGACCACGTCGGTGCCCGCGAGCAGGGCGTCGGCGGCGGAGGCGTCGAAGCGGAGCGTGCCCTCCGAACCTCCGCCGGTGAGCTCCTCGGCGAGCGTGCCGAGGAGCGGGAAGGCGGGGTTGTCCGGATCCCGGCCGATCCGGCGCAGCCACTCCCGGGGTTCGACGGCCGGCAGCCGGTGGCCCATGCCGCGCAGCACGTCGAGCGCGTCGTCGAGGCGGGTGAGCCGCCCGGCGGCCAGGTGGAAGGTGCGGCCGGCCGCCTCGGGCCGGAGGGACAGCGCGACGACGGCGTCGGCGACGTGGTCCACCGGCACCAGGTCGAACGCGGTGTCCACACCGGCCGGAGCGGCCTGCGCCCGGACGCAGCCCTTGAGGAGCAGCCACAGATAGTCACCGGTCTGACAGGCCCCGGTGCGGCTGTGCCCGGTGATCCGGGTCGGCCGGTGGACGGTGACGGGCAGGGCGCGGGACCGGGCGGCCTCGACGAGCCGTTCGGCCACCCACTTGCTCCGGGTGTAGCCGTGCCGCAGGGCGCCGGGCGGACCGGTCGGGTGCCCGGGGCCGACGGAGAGCTCGCCGCGACCCGTGTACACGCCCACGGTGGAGACATGGTGTACGGGCACACTGCGGTGCAGGGCCGCGAGCCGGAGGATCCGGGCCGTGCCGTCGACGGTGGCTGCCTTCAGGTGTTCGTACGGGGAGACGAGGTTCACCGCCGCGCCGACGTGGTAGACCGCGTCCGTCCGGCGGGCCAGTTCGTCGAAGGCGCCCGGCGGCAGACCCAGGCCGGGTTCGGCCAGATCGCCGTGGACGACCGTGAGCCGCCGCTCGCAGGAGGCGTCCCAGAGCCCGTAGCGCCGCAGCGCGGAACGCAGCCGACCGGCCGCCTGCTCCTGGTCCCGACCGCGCACCAGGCAGTGCACCCGGGCCCGGGTGCGGTCGAGGAGGGCGCGGACGGTGAAGGCGCCGAGGAACCCGGTCGCTCCGGTCACCAGCACCTCGCGCGGATCGGGCACCACCCGCAGGGTCTCGGCGGCCGGGACGATGTCGGCCGGCAGTTCCGTGTCGGCACCGGGATCGAAGCCCGCGCCGGCGGCCGCACGCCCCGTGTCCTCTCCGGCGAGTTCGGCGAGCTCGGCGATGCCCGCGACGGTCGGGGCGAGCGTCAGGGCGCCCAACGGGACGGTCGTGCCCAGCTCCTGATGGATCCGCAGCACCAGCCGCGTGGCGAGCAGCGAATGCCCGCCCAGGGCGAAGAAGTCGTCGTCCGCGCCCACCCGGGCGCACCCGAGGAGCTCCTGGAACAGCCGGGCGATCCGGCGTTCCGTGGCGGTTCCCGGGGCTCTGAAGGTGTCGTGCGTCCGCGTCTCCGGGGCGTCGGGCGGCGGCAGCGCCGCCCGGTCCAGCTTGCCGCTCGCCGTCAGGGGGAAGCGCTCCACGGGCATGAACACGGCCGGCACCAGGGGGTCCGGAAGCCGCCGCGCCACCGAGCGGCGCAACGGGCCGGGCCGCAGGGCGACCTGTGCGGACGGGCGGTAGTAGGCGATCAGCCGCGTTCCGGCCGGCGGGGCGTCGGTCCGGGCCACGACCACGGCGTCGGCGACTCCGGGCACGGCCCGGACCGCGGCGGCCACCTCCCCGGGCTCCACCCGGAACCCGCGGACCTTGACCTGCTCGTCCCGGCGGCCCAGGAACTGGATCCGTCCGTCCGGCAGATGCCTGGCCAGATCGCCGGTGCGGTAGAGGACGCCGGACGGGCGGTAGGGGTCCGGCACGAACTTCCGCGCGGTCAGCTCCGGGTCCCCCGGATATCCGGAGGCCGGCGCACGGCCTCCGACACAGATCTCCCCGGTCGAACCCACGGGACAGAGCCGCTGCCGGTCGTCGAGCAGCAGCACCCGGGTGCCGGGCAGCGGCCGGCCGATCGACGGCAGTTCGGGCCAGCCGGCCGGGTCGGGGCCGAGGCGCTCCGCGGTGACGACATGCGTCTCGGAAGGCCCGTACTGGTTCTCGAGCACGGCCCGGGGAGCGAGCGAGCGGAAGAACTCCCGGAGCGCGGGCGTCGCGTGCAGCTGCTCGCCGGCGGTGACGACCTCCCTGAGCGTCGCGGCCGGACGTCCGGTGGCACAGGCGTGCTCGGCGAGCTGCTGGAGGGCCACGAACGGCAGGAAGACCCGCTCGATCCGTTCGGCTGCCAGGAGTTCGAGGAGCCGGGCCGGGTCGCGCCGGTCCTCGTCGTCCGCGACGACGAGGGTGCCGCCGGACGCCAGCGTGGCGAACAGCTCCTGGAAGGCGACGTCGAAGCCGGGCGCGGCGAACTGGAGGGTCCGGGTGCCGGGCCCCGCCGGCGAGCGCTCCCGCTGCCAGGCAAGGAGATTGGCAAGCGACCGGTGCGGCACGGCCACCGCCTTCGGCCGGCCGGTGGAGCCGGAGGTGTACACGACATAGGCCGGGTCCTCGGACGTCACGACGGGGCGGCGAACGGGCCGCGGCCATGCTGCCGGCTCCGACGGCGGCTCGGACGGCGGGTCGGCCGCCGGGTCCGGGAACACCGGCACCGCCGTCACACCGGGCGGCAGCAGCCCGGCCGACTCCGGCCCCACCACCGCGACGCCGACACCGCTGTCGGCCGCCATCAGGGCGAGCCGGCCGGCGGGCAGCGCCGGATCGAGGGGCAGACAGGCACGGCCCGCCTTGAGGACGCCGAGGACCGCGATCACCGCTTCCGGGCCGCGCCGCACACAGACCCCGACGGGCGTGCCGACGGCCGTGTCGTGCGCCGCAAGCCGGTCCGCCACCGCCTCCGCCGCCCGCTCAAGGGCGGCGTAGTCGAGGACCCGGCCCCGGTGCACCACCGCCGGTACCCCGGGCGTACGGGCGGCCTGCGCGGCCACGCACTCGTGCGCGAGCGGCTGCGGACCGGCCGGGACGGGCCCGGGCGCCCAGTCGTCGAGCAGCAGCCGGCGCTCGCCGACGGGCAGCACGTCCAAGTCCCGTAGCGGACGGTCGGGGCGGGCCAGGGCATCGGTGAGCAGCGTGCGCAGCCGCTCCGCGAGGCGGTGGGCGGTGGCGCGGTCGAACAGGTCGGTGGAGTACTCCAGGAAGCCGCGGAAGCCGTCCCCTTCGGGTATCAGCTGCAGGAACACGTCGTACTTGGCGGTCCCCGCGTGCGGGTACAGCCGCTCGGCGCTGATGCCCGGCAGATCCGGCGCGGACGCCGGGGCGGCGTCGTCGAGGCCGAGGACGACCTGGAAGAGCGGGAAGCGGCCCGGGGTGCGCTCGGCGCCCAGTTCGCGGACCAGATGGGAGTGCGGGATGCCGCGGTGCCGCAGCGCGCCCCAGGCCTGCTCCTTGGCCCGGGCGGCGAGTTCGGCGAAGCACAGGCCGTCCGGCACGCGCAGCCGCAGCGGCATCACATCGGCCAGACAGCCGATCATCGGTTCCAGCGCCTCCTCGTCCCGGCGGGAGACCGGGGTGCCGAGCACCACGTCGTCCTGCCCGGAGAGCCGGGCGAGCAGCGCGCCCAGCGCCGCGGCCAGCACCGTGAAGGGGGTGCTCCGCGTCCTGCGGGCGAAGGCCCGGACCGCGGCCCCGGTCCCGGCGTCCAGGGCGAACTCGATCCGGTCCCCCCGCGTGCCGGGCGCCGCCGGCCGGGGCCGGTCGGGCGGGAAGGAGGATTCCGGCGGCGCTCCGCGCAGGGTCTCCCGCCAGTACGCGAGGGAGTCCGCGCGGGTCTCGCCGTACGTCCGGCGCTGGCGCAGCGCGTACGGGCCGAACTGCAGCGGGAGCTGGGGGAGTCCGGGGTCCCGGCCGGACAGCGCGGCCCGGTAGCGGGCGCCGAACTCGGCGCCGATCAGACCGAGGGACCAGCCGTCGATCACGGCGTGGTGGAGCGCCAGGACGAGGACGGCGTCGTCCTCCGCGACCCGCAGGAGGGTGGCCCGCGGCTGTGTCCCGCGGTCGAGGAGTACGGGTCGGGTCGCCGCCGCCCGTACGGCCGCCGGCAGGTCCCGCGCGGCCACCCGCCGGACGTCCAGGCCGATCGGGGAGGGCGGCGACACCGTCTGCCGCGGCTCTCCGTCGACGAGGGCCAGCCGGCTGCGCAGGGCCTCGTGCCGGGCCACGATCCCGGTGAGGGCGCACCGGACGGCACGGGCGTCGACCGGGGCTCCGCGCAGCCGGTGGGCCCAGGACTCGAGATAGCGGGACGGGCCTTCGTGGAACTGGTCGTTGAGCCAGATCGACTCCTGCTCGAACGACATCGGGTAGCCGGGCGGGAGGCCGCCCCCGTCCCGGACGTGCTGCTCGTCCACGGGCTGGGCTCCTCCTCCGGACGTCCTGGCGCGATGTCCCCGCGACTCGGCATGTCCCGTAACTGTCGCACCGGCCGGGCCCGAGGGTGTCGAATTCAGCCGCTCAGGTATTCGAATGGCCGAATCCGGGTGCATGGTGGCTGATTCGATGGATCGGATTCGGCCAGGGGTGGCCGGAGAAGCGCGACGGCGGAATCCCGGCCTCCCTCGCGGAATTGGCGCCATTCACGGGTTTGGCGGAATCGACGAAGCTGTCGGCCGGTCCGGTGGGGGGTTGCGCTTGATCCGTCCGCCGTGTCAGCCTGACACGGCTTGCGCACCGCAGCTTGGAATCGTTCTCAGAATCGTTCGTCGCCGCCCGGAGAACCCGTGAACGCCGACTCGAGGTCGAGAGGAATACCTGCTTTGGCACGCAATACAGTTCGCCTCGGGGCGGCGGGGGATTCCCTTCTCCCGGTCGTCTGCTTTCCGTGGGCCGGCGCCGGTTCGGTCCCCTTCCGGGCCTGGTCCCGTACGGCCCCGGCCGGCGTGGCGCTCGAAGTGGTGCGGCTCGCCGGCCGCGAGGACCGCATGCGGGAACCCCCGCCCGCACGGCTCCGGCCGCTGGTCGAGGAGATCGCCGCGGAGCTGGACCGCGACCGGCCCCAGGTCTTCTTCGGCCATTGCTTCGGCGCGCTGCTCGCCCTCGAAGTGGCCCGTCTGCTGCGGCGGAACGGCCGGGCCGGCCCCGCGCGCCTCCTGGTGGCCGGTGAACCGCCGGGCCACGGTGACCAGGGGTCGGCCGTCACGGACGTACGGGCCGAGATGCGGCGGACCGGTGTCATGCCGGACGACGTGCTCGACGACCCGGTCGTCTTCCCCATGCTCGAACCGGCCATCGCGGCCGACCTCCGGCTGGCGCACGAGGCCGCCCGCCCGGGGCCGCGCGAACCCCTCGCCCTGCCGGTCGACGCATTCTTCGCCACCGGGGACCCGGTGCTCGGCCGGACGGCCGCGGAAGCCTGGTCCGGTGTCACGACGGGAACCGTCCGCGTGCATTCCGTCGAGGGCCCCCGACTCCTTCCGGGGCCTTGCTGGGAACCGCTCGCGCATTCCGTTTTCACGGCCGTCCAAGGTGACATATTCGGGTCCGAAGTGCGTTGAAGGGATGACATGAGTTCCGCTCGCGATGACCTCGAAGAAACCGTTCGTGAGGAATGGTGCGCCGTTCTCGATATTTCTTCCGCGGAGCCCGGAGACGACTTCTTCGAGCTCGGCGGAAATTCCCTCCAGGCGGCCCGTCTCGTCGAACGTCTCGAAAGCAGACTGGGCATCGAATTCCCCCTTGAGGCGCTGTTCGTCGAAGGAACCCTGCAGGCCGTCGTGACCGCCTGCGCCGGCGCGGCCACGGTCACGGTCACGGCTCCGCAGGCGGAGTCCGGGGTGGCCCGGTGAGCGTGCGCGCGGACGCGTCCCTGCCCCTGGTGGGAGTGGTGCACCGGCCCTATGGGGCCGCGGGACTCCGGGACGTCTACCGGGCGGCCCAGGGTCTCTGCCGCCCGGTCCTGATCTTCCGCGGCCCGGTGGCCGGCACGTACCCGGAACTCGTGGAACTCGCTCGGGCGATGTTCCCGGTCCACGTCCTCCCCGACGACGACCCGGTCCCGGCGGTCGCCGCCCTCCGGCTGCGCGGACTGACCACCTTCCACGACGACGAACTCGACTTCACGGACCACCTGCTCCGCGCACTGGACCTGCCGGGTGCGCCGGCCACCGGGAGCCCCTGGGACAAACTCGTCCAGCGGCGCGCCTTCGCCCGGGCCGGGCTCTCCACACTGCCCTTCGCGTCGGTCGACTCCGCGGAGGAGTTCCGCCGGGCCCTGCGCGAGGTTCGCCTGCCGGCCGTGCTCAAGCCCCGCCGCGCGGTCGGCGGCCGGGGAGTGACCTTCCTCCGCGACCCGGACGACGTGCGCCGCGTCCTCTCGCTGCGGACCTCATGGGCGGGCCTGCTGCTCGAGGGCCTGATCCCGCCGTCCGCACATCCCTCCGGCGTCCCCTGGCTGGCCGACTTCGTCTCCGTCGAGACCGTCAGCACGGCGACCCGCCGCACGCACTGCGCGGTCTTCGACAAGGCGCCGGTCAGCATCCGCGACGCGGCCGGGCCCGAGGGCGCCGACCTCGTCCGGGTCACCGGAGACGTCGTCCCCAGCCGGCTGCCCGCCCAGACGCGCGACCTGGTCCTCAAGCGCACCGGAGAAGCGCTCGACGCCCTCGGCACCCGCTGCCGGGTCACCCACACCGAACTGCGGGTCACGCCCGACGAGATCGAGGTGATCGAGGTCAACGGCCGGGTGGGCGGACACCTCACCCGGCTGCTCCGGCCCCTCGGCGGCCCCGACCTGGTGCGCTCCGCGCTGACCCTCGCCCTCGGCGAGACGGCTGGGGAAGAGCTGCCGGAGCAGCCCGCGGACCTCGGCCGAAGCGGGTTCATGGTCGGGCTCTTCGTCCCGTTCCCGCACGAGGACGGCACCGTCGCCTCGCGGGTCTCCCGCGCCGATCTGCGCGCCCTGCCGGGCGTCGTCGGCGTGGACGAGGTGGCCGAGCACGGTGCGGCCCGCGCCGACACCGGATTCCGCGCCGCCAATGTCACCCTGCGGTTCGCGACCGCCGAGGAACTGGACGCCGCCGTCGGGCCGGTGGCCCGCGGCATCGCCGGCCTGTTCGCCGCCGACGGCCTGGCGGACGACCCCTGGCTCCGGCGCCTCGCACCCGCCCGGGAGCAGGGAGGGACACCGTGACCACCGGCCACCGGACCGACGACCTCGCGCAACTCTTCACCGACTCCGCCCGGCGCCACCCGGACCGGGTGGCCGTCGAACACGGCCGTACGGCCCTGACCTACCGGCAACTCGCGGCACGGGCCGACGCGATCGCCGCCGAGCTGCTCGCGCGCGGCATCCGGCCGGGCCGGCGCGTCGCCCTGTACGCGACCCGGCACCTCCAGACCTACGCCGGCTACCTCGGCATCCTCCGGGCCGGCTGCGCCGTCGTCCCCATCGGACCCGCGACCCCCGCCGCCCGCGCGGCCGGCGTCATGGCCGCGGCCTCCGTGCCACTGGCCGTCGGCGTGGCTCCGCCGGCCGAGTGGGCCGAACACGGCGCGCTCGCGGCAGGCCTCCTCGACGTCTCGGACCCGGAGCGCCCGCGCGACCCCGCGCAGACCGCGGACCCCGGCGCCGCGACATCCGCGGGACCCGTGCCCGGGACCGCCGACGGCCCGGACCGCGAGGCCTATCTGCTGTTCACCTCGGGCTCGACGGGACAGCCCAAGGGCGTGCCCATCACGCACCGCAGCGCCCTCGCCTACGTACGCCACGCCATGGCGCGCCAGCGGGTGACCGCGGACAGCCGGCTCTCCCACACCTTCGAGCTCACCTTCGACCCTTCGGTCTTCGACCTGTTCTGCGCCTGGGGCGCCGGCGCCGCGCTCGTGGTGCCCGAAGGACGCGAACTGCTCCTGCCCGCCCACTACGTCAACCGCCACCGCATCACCCACTGGTTCTCGGTGCCGTCCGTGGTGTCCATCGCCCGGCGGGTCGGGGCGATCCCGGCGGGCTCGATGCCCGGCCTGCGGCAGAGCCAGTTCATCGGCGAGCAGCTCACCCTCGACCAGGCGCGCGCCTGGCGCGCGGCCGCACCGCACAGCGCGATCGACAACGTGTACGGACCGACGGAGGTCACCGTCGCCTGCACCGAGTACCGGCTCTCGGAGGACGAGCGGCAGTGGCCGGAGCCGGGCAACGGCACCGTCCCCATCGGCGCGGTCCACCCCGGCCTCGAACAGCTGGTCCTCGACGAGTCCGGACGGCCCGCGGACGACGGCGAGCTCTGCCTGCGCGGAGTCCAGCGCTTCGGCGGCTATCTGGACCCCGCCGACAACGCGGGCCGGTTCCTGGACTTCACCGACGGGACCGCCACGCCCTTCACCGGGGGAGTGCCCGGCCCCCACCACTGGTACCGGACGGGCGACCGGGTACGCCGGGAGCGCGGCGGCCTGGTACACCTCGGCCGGCTCGACCGGCAGGTCAAGGTGAGCGGCTACCGGATCGAACTCGGCGAGATCGAGGCGGCCCTGCGCCGGCACCCGGCCGTCCACGAAGCCGTCGTCGTGGTGGTGGAGCGCGACGGCGCGCCCTGCCTGGCCGCCGTACTGACCGGCGACGAGGACCGGGAACCGGCGGTCCTGGCACACCTCAGGGCCCTCCTGCCGGAGTACATGGTGCCGGCGGTCTGCCGCTGGCTCCCCGAACTGCCCGTCGGGGGCAACGGAAAGCTCGACCACACCGGCATCCGCGGCGCCGCCGCCGCGGCCGCCACCGCGCTACGCACCAGGGCCCCCGCCCGCTGAACCCCCGCTGAACCACACGCACCGCCCGACCACCTGCCCGCCCATCCGCGCCGCCGGGGCCGTTCCGCGCGCCCCGAACACACACCCGTAGCACCCGACACACCCGCCGCACCCGCCGCACCAGGAAGCAGGAAGGAGGGCTCCGCATGCCCGCGTCACCCCACGCCTCCCCGACCGGGGCCACCGCGTCCGCCACCGGCCGCTGGCTGCGGACCACCCGCCCGGCCCACCCCGATCCCGACCTCCACGTGGTGTGCTTCCCGCCCGCCGGCGCCGCCTCCGGATCCTTCGCGGCCCTGCGCCGGGCCGCCGGACCGACGACCCTCTGCAGCCTCGCGCTGCTGCCCGGCCGGGAGTCCCGGGTCGCCGAACAGGAACCGTGGGACCTGGACCGGATGGCCGACCACCTCGCCGAGGCCGTCTCCGCACGTCTGCGGGAGACCCGGGCCCCCTGCGTCCTGCTCGGGCACAGCATGGGAGGGCTGCTCGCCTACGAGGTGACGGCCCGTCTGGTCACCGCCGGGGAGCGGCGCCTGCTGCGGCTCGTGGTCGCCGGGAGCGAGGCACCCTCCGGCGCCGCCGGCCACCGGCTCGACGTCACGGACCCCGTCGGGGTGCTGCGCGAGCTGAGCGGGGCACCCCAGGAGGTCTTCGACCACCCCGAGCTGCTGCGCATGGCGGCGGCCACGCTGGAGGCCGATCTGCGGATGATCCGGCGCTACCGCTTCGGCGGCGCGCGGATCGGCATCCCCCTCACCGTGCTCCTCGGCGACCGGGACCCGATCGTCGGCGCCGCCGCCGCGGCCGGCTGGGCGGAACTCGCCGACCGCGGATCCTCGGTCCGGGTCCTCGCCGGTGACCACTTCTTCCTCGACCCCCACTACCCGGAACTCCTCGCCGAATGGCGTCGCGAGGCGCGGGCCGCCGGATCGCGGTCCTGAACGCGCCCGGCCCGTACGAAAGGACGATCCATGCCCGAGGCCGACGCGGCCCGCATCCCGCTCACCCCGCCCGAGTTCGGCATCTGGCTCATCAGCGAGAAGGAGCCCGAGGCCTTCAACCTGCACCGGCTGTGGGAACTGCGCGGTCCGCTCGACGTGGGCCGGCTGCGCACGGCGGTGGAGCACGTGGTGGGACGCCACCCGGTCTTCGCCCGCCGCCTGGCGGAAGGGGACGTACCGACCTGGACGGCCGGTGAAGCGGTGCCCGCCTGGCACGTCGAGCACCTCGACACGCCCCACGGGTACGAGGACGGCGAGGACGGCAAGGCAGCCGTGGACGCCGAGGTCACCGGGTGGCAGCGGCGGGCCGGCGCCCACCGCTTCGACCTGTCCCGCGACTGCCCGGTCCGGGTGGGCCTGTTGCGCCGCGGCCCCCGGCACCATCTGCTCTCCCTGCTCGTCCACCACGTGGCCTGCGACGGGGTGGCCCTGGAGACCCTGATCGGCGAGATCGGCGCCCGGTACGCCGAGTCGCTCGACGACGCCGACACACCGCCGGCCGCCCTCTCCCCGGCCCCCCTGCCGCCGCCCCCGGCCCAGGCCGCCCCCGCGAGCGGCTACTGGCCGGCACACCTGGCCGAGGCCCGCTGGCCCGAGACCCTGCCGCCCGCCGCCGGGCCGCGCACCTGCCGGGCCGACGTGCTGCGCCTGCCGCTCGCCCCGGAGGAGACCGCACTCGTCCGCGCCGCCGCCCGCGGACTGCGGGCCACCCCGCACCTGATCGGCCTGGCCGCGCTCTACGCGACGCTCGCCGTCCACGGCAGCGCCCACGACGCCATGGTGGCCACCCCGTTCGCCGCGCGGACTCCGGAGACCATGCAACTGGTCGCCTGCCTCGCCCGGATGGTGCCACTGCGCCTGCGCTGGGCGCCCGGGGACTCGGGCGCCGACCTGGTCGAGGGCGTCCGCCGCACGGTGACGGAGGCGCTGACCCACTCGGCGGAGCCGATCCGGGAGGCCTCCGAGCTCTTCGACCCCGCGACCACCGGAACCACCGTCTGCTTCCAGGCCCACGGCCGTCTGCCGGACCCCGCACTGCCCGGCGTCGACGTCGTCCCGCTGGACGACGACGCCGGCCGGCTCGCCCGCTTCGACCTGGAGATCGACCTGCATCTCCGGCCCGACGCGGGGGCCGTCGTCCTCACCCTCCGGGCCGCCGGCGGCACCACCGAGGAGGGCGCCGCCCGCCTGCTCCACACCTATCGCCGGATCCTGCTGCGGATCGCCCGCGACCCCGAGCAGACCCTCGCCCTGGCCGACGCCGCCGACCCCGGCACGGAAGCGCACGGGGAACCGGAGTCCTCGCTCCTCCTCGCACCCCCGCGGCAGCGCCCGGCCCGGCCGCTGATGGACCGCTTCGCGGAACTGGTCCGCACCGCGCCCGACCGCCCGGCCGTCGCCGACCGGAACACGACCGCCACCTTCGGCGAACTCGGCCACGCCGTGACCCGCCTTGCCGCCACCCTCGCCGGCCACGGGGCCGGACCGGGCCTCCCCGTAGCCGTCCTCGCCGAGCGCGGCACCCCCCTCGTGGCCGCGGTCCTCGCCGTCTGGCGGCTCGGCGGCCATGTCGTGCTGCTGGACCCCCTGCACCCCGACTCCCGCCTCGCGCACGTGGTCGCCGACAGCCGGGCCCGCGTGCTGCTCCGCAGTCCCGGCCTGCACCACCGGCTGCCCGGCCACCCGGATGTGGTGGAGCTCGCCCCGGAGCCGGACACCCGGCCGCCCGCCCCCGGCGAGGAACCCCCCGCCGGCCCGGCCCCGTACCACCCCCGCGCCCTGGCGTATGTCATCCACACCTCGGGAACCACCGGGCAGCCCAAGGGCGTCATGGTCGACCAGGGCGTGCTTGCCACCATGTTCGAGGCCCAGCCCGCCGGTCTCGGCATCTCCCGGATCGGCCTGACCTGCGCCGTCTCCTTCGACGTCTTCTTCCACCAACTCCTCTACCTGTTCCGCGGCTGCTGCCTGGTGATGGCCGAGGACGCCGTCTACCGCGACCCGCAGGCACTCGTCTCCTGGACCGAGCGCCGGCGGGTGGAGTTCCTCAGCATCACGCCGTCGATGCTCGGCGCGATGCGCCAGTTCGGCTTCGAGGAGACCCTCGCCCGGACCCGTACCGAGATCGAACTGGCCGGTGAGGCCGTCGACCAGGGCACCTGGGAGCTGCTGCGCCGGCTCGGAGTGCGCGCCACCAACTCGTACGGGCCGACCGAGACGATCGTCGTCACCGCCTGCGACTTCGCGGAGCGGGACACACCCAGCATCGGCGGCCCCGTCGCGGGAACCTCCGCCTATGTCCTCGGCCCCGGCCTGCGCCCGGTCCCGCCCGGCGTCGCGGGCGAGCTCTACATCGGCGGACCCCAGGTCAGCCGGGGCTATCTCGGCAAACCCGGCCTCACCGCGGACCGCTTCCTGCCGGACCCCTTCAGCGGCGAGCCGGGCGCGCGGATGTACCGCACCGGCGACCGGGTGCGGCTGACCGATGGGGGACGCCTTGACTATCTGCGGCGCGTGGACCACCAGCTGAAGGTGCGCGGCCAGCGGGTGGACCCGTACGAGGTGGAGGACGTGCTGCGGCGCGCCCCCGGGGTGCGCGACGCCTATGTGGCCCGCGGCGCGGCGGCGCACCCCTCCGGCCTGCGGGCGTACGTCGTCCCCGAGGACCCCGCGGACCCGCCCGCCGTCCGGCGGATCCGGGCCGTCGCCGCCGAGCAGCTGCCGCCCGCCGCCGTACCGACCCACGTCACCGTGGTCACCGCGTTCCCGATGACCCCCAACGGCAAGCTCGACGAACAGGCGCTGCCGCAACCCGTCACCGAGCCGGCGGACGCCACCGGCGCCGGGAACGGGGCCGATCCGGTCGCCCGGCTGTGGTCGGAGTCGACCGGTCTGCCGCCCGCGTCCGAGGACGACAACTTCTTCGAATGCGGCGGGAGTTCCCTGGACGCGGCCCGGGTGGTCGCCGCCCTCAACCGCCTCTGCGCGGCGGAGATCGACCTCGCCTCCTTCCTCCGCGACCCCACCCCGTTCGGCCTGCGGCACCAGCTGCGCAACACGGCGGCGCCGGACCCCCGACCGGACGCCGCCCCGCGAACGCCGTCCCCGCACGCCGCCGCCGGCGCGGCCCCGGCCGCCCCGCCCGCCCCGACGCCCGGGCTCTCCGACGCCCAGCGGCGCCTCCTGCTTGCGCACCGGGCCGCTCCGGGAAGCAACGAGTTCACCGTCTTCTGGGCGCTCCGCCCGGCGACGGAGCCGGAGCCGGAGGCGCTGGAGCGGGCCTGGCGCGAGGTCGTGACGGCCCACCCCGAACTGCGGCTGCGCGTCACCGAGACCGACGGCCGGCCCGTACGCGCCGAGTGGCCCGTCGAGGACTTCCCCGTGCACCGGCGGACCCTCGGTCCGGACGAGCTCGACGGCGCGCTCGCCGCGGCGGCCGACCGCGCCTTCGACCCCCTCGGCGAGCCGCTGATCCGGCTTGAGACGCTGAGCGCGCCGGGCGCCGGGCAGGTCCTGCTCTTCACGGCCCATCACCTCGTCCTCGACCGGCACTCCATCCAGCTGATCAACGCACGGCTCATCTCCGCGCTCGCCGGAACCGTGCCGCCCGTCCCCGGCCACCGGTACACCGAGGCCGGCGAGCCGGCGGCCGCGGAGGCCGACCGGGCCCGGGAGTTCTGGGCCGGCGAGCTCGACCGGGTGTCCACGGCGCCCCCGATCGACCTCGGCGCCCCGGAACCCGGCCTGCGCGACACCCGGGGCACCGCCGTGCACCGCACCCTGGACGGCGCCGCCTGGAAACTCCTCCAGGAGACCGCCCGCGCCCGCCGGACCACCCCGCTGGTCCTGGCCATGGCCGCGTTCGCGCTGACCGCCGACCGCCACGGCGCCGCGGGGGACGTGCTGGTCGGCACCTCCATGGACGTGCGCCCGCCCGGCTTCGACGACGTCGTGGGCCTGTTCGTCAACCCGGTGCCCGTACGGCTGCGTTTCGGCCCCGGCCTCACCGGTGACGCGCTGATCGGCACGACGCACGAGGCGCTGCTGCGCGCCCACGACCACCGCCGGCTGCCGTTCAACGAGCTGGTGCGCCACCTGGGACTGCGCTCCGAGCCGGGCGCGGCGCCCCTGTTCCAGGTCCTCGTCGACTACGAGCCGCTGCTCCCGGCCGACGGCGGCACCGCGTCCGACCGCGCCTGGGAGCCGGTCGACATCCCCGGCACGGTCGCCAAGTACGACCTGGAGGTCATGCTCCGCCAGACCGCCGACGGCGGCCGGCTCACCGTCAACTGCCGGACCGACCGCTGGCGCCGGAGCCAGGCCGCGCGGATCGCCGACCAGGTGTACGAGGCGCTGCTGCGGCTCGCCACGGACTCGGCCCGCCCCGCCGCCGAGCCCCTCACGGCCGCTGCCGGAGAGCTCGGGCCAGGTGACGGCGCGGAGCCGTCCGGACCCGGCGGCGGTCTCGTCGGCGGCCTGGTGGCCGGCATCGCGCTCCGGGAGCCGGACCGGGTCGCCGTCGTCTCGGGCGAGCACACCCTCACGTACGGCACGCTGCGTTCCGCCGCCCTCGCCGCGGCGGCCCGCCTCGCCGCGGCGGGAGTGCGCCGCGGCGACCGGGTGGCGGTCCTGGCCCGCCGCGGCGCCGACATGGCGGTGGCCGTCCTCGGCGCGGTGTTCGCCGGCGCCGCCTATGTGCCGCTCGACCCCGGCCACCCCGACGCCCGGATCACCAGGGCCCTGCACGACAGCGGGGCCGCCGCCGTCCTCGCCACCGGCGACTGCGCGGCGCGGGCCCGCCGCCTCGGGGCCACGGTGGTCGACCCTGCCCCGGACCGTGACCGCGACGCGGTCTCCGTAGGCGACCGCCCCGTGCCCGCCGCCCTGCGCGCCCGGGACCAGGCCTATGTCATCTACACCTCCGGCTCCACCGGCGAACCCAAGGGCGTGGTCGTCGAGCACGGCTCCCTCGCCGCCTCGACCGACGCCCGCCGCGCGGTCTACCCCGGCCGGCCCGTGTTCCTGCTCGTGTCCCCGCTCGCCTTCGACTCCTCGGCCGCGGGCCTGTGGGGAACCCTCACCGCCGGCGGCCGGCTCGTGGTGGCCGACGACGACGAGGTGCGCGACCCCGAGCGGCTGATCGGACTCGTCGAGCGGCACCAGGTGACCCGTCTGCTGTGCGTGCCCTCGCTGCACGCCGTACTGCTGCGCACCGCCCGGCACACCGGCGCCGGCCCGCTCCGCAGCCTCCGCGAAGTGGTCGTGGCGGGCGAACCGCTGCCGGACCGGCTCCAGGAGCAGCACTTCGCCCTGCTCCCCGGCGTGCCGCTGGTCAATGAGTACGGGCCCACCGAGGCCGCGGTGTGGTCCAGCTACCGGCGCTACCACGCGCCCGGACCGGCCGGCATCGGCGGCCCCGTGCCCGGCTACCGCCTGTACGTCCTGGACCACGCGCTGCGCCCCGTACCGCCGGGCGCCCCGGGCGAACTCCACGTCGGGGGGCCGGGGGTGGCCCGGGGCTATCTCGGCCGGGCCGCCGCCACCGCCGCGGCCTTCCTGCCCGACCCCTTCGCCGCCGGGCCGGGGGCGCGGATGTACCGCACCGGTGACCGCGTCCGCCGCGGCGAGGACGGCACGCTGGTCTTCCTCGGGCGGACCGACGACCAGATCAAGGTGCGGGGTCACCGGATCCAGCCCGGCGAGGTCGAGGAGGTGCTCCGTGCCCTCGACGGCGTCGAGGACGCGGCCGTGGTGGCGCGCGACGCGGTCACCCTGGTGGCCTTCCTGACCGGCCGTCCGCCCGCGCCGGACCAGGTCCGCAGGGCGCTCGCGGCGACCCTGCCGGGCCACCTGGTGCCGGCCGCCGTGCACGTCGTGGACCGGCTGCCCCGTACGGCCAACGGCAAGGTCGACCGCCGTGAGCTGCGGGAGCGGGCGGCCGCCCCGGCGCCGGCCCCGGTGGCGGCCGACCGGAACAGGACAGGACCCGCCCGGCACGCGGAGGTCGCCGGCGCCTGGAGCGAGGTGCTCGGCGTCGCCGATGTGCCGGACGAC
This sequence comes from Streptomyces fradiae, assembly GCF_041270065.1. Classification (NCBI taxonomy): domain Bacteria; kingdom Bacillati; phylum Actinomycetota; class Actinomycetes; order Kitasatosporales; family Streptomycetaceae; genus Streptomyces; species Streptomyces fradiae. The sequence continues at coordinate 7,530,737 of NZ_CP065958.1, forward strand.
GTGAACTTCTTCGATCTCGGCGGACATTCGCTCCTGGTCCCCGCCCTCCAGGAAGCCCTGCACCGGCGGACCGGCGTCCGCCTCACCGTCCTCGACCTGTTCCGCCACGCCACCGTCGCGGACACCGCCGCCCGGCTCGCCGAACGCGCGGCGGAGGCCGGCGGGGGAGCGGACCCGGGCACCGCACCCGTACGGGACGGGGGAGCCGCCCCCGCCCCGGACACCGGAGCGGACACCGCACCCGACACCGAAGCGGCCGCCGGCGCGACCCGCCGCGCGCACCGCGCGGCGGCCGCCCGCCGGCTCCGCGACCGCCGTACCGAGGAGGCAGACCGATGAGTCGTGACCGCTCGCTGGACATCGCCGTCACCGGCATGGCGGGCCGGTTCCCCGGAGCCGCCGGCATCCCGGAACTCTGGGAGGCGGTGCTCGCCGGCCGCGTCCTCACCCGCCGCCTCGAACGGGCGGAACTCCTCGCGGCGGGCCTCCCCGCCGACCGCGCCGACGACCCGCACCACGTCCCCGTGTACGGGCGCCTCGACGACGCGGACCGCTTCGACCACGCCTTCTTCGGGATCAGCCCCCGCGAGGCGCGGCTGCTCGACCCGCAGCAGCGGCTGCTCCTCGAATGCGCGTGGACGGCCCTGGAGGACGCCGGCCACCCCTTCGGCGCCGGGGACCCGCTGCGCACCGGGGTGTACGCCTCGGCCGGCCGCAGCGACCACCTGCGCGACCTGCTCGCGGCGGGGGACCTGGAGCCCCCGGAGCAGGAGGAGGCCGTCCTCGCCAACGAACGCGACTTCCTGGCCACCCGCATCGCCTACCGGCTCGGTCTCACCGGCCCCGCCCTGAGCGTGCTGACCGCCTGCTCCTCCTCCCTGGTCGCGGTCCACCTCGCCGCCCAGGCCCTCAACAACGGCGAGTGCGACCAGGCCCTGGTCCTCGCCGCGTCCGTGGCCGGAGCCCAGACCGGCCATCTGCACCTCCCGGGCGGCGTGATGTCCGCGGCCGGCCGGTGCCGCCCCTTCGACGCGGCCGCCGACGGCACCCTGAGCGGCGCGGGCGCCGTAGCGGTCGTGCTGCGCCGCCTGGAGGACACGGAGGGCGGGCAACCGCCCCCGCACGGGGTGATCCTCGGCTCCGCGGTGAACAACGACGGCAGCACCAAGGCCGGCTTCCTCGCCCCGTCGCTCCAGGGGCAGGAGCGGGTGATCCGCTCGGCCGTCGCGGCGGCCGACGTCGACGCGTCCTCCATCGGATACCTGGAGTCCCACGGCACCGGCACCCTGATCGGCGACCCCATCGAATGGGAGGCGGCCTCGACCGCCTACCGCTCCCTCGGATCCGCCCCGGGCACGATCGCCGTCGGTGCCCTGAAGGGGGCGACCGGCCATCTCGACGCAGCCGCCGGCCTGGCCGGCCTCGTCAAGGCGCTCCTGGTGCTGCGCCACGGCCGGGTGCCCGCCGTCCCGGGCCTCGACGCCCCCAACCCGCTCCTCGAGCAGGAGGGTTCACCGCTCCGGCTGCCCCGGACGGCCGAGCCCTGGCAGGGGCCGGAGCCCCGGCGGGCCGCCGTCAGCGCCTTCGGGGTCGGCGGCACCAACGTCCACCTCGTCGTCGAGCAGGCACCACCGCCCGCACCGCCGGCACCGGCCGCGCGGGAAGGCCGGCCGGGCCGGCAGCTGATCGTGCTGTCCGCCGCCGACGAGGACGCCCTCGTACGGATGAGGAAGCGGCTCGCGGACCATCTCACGGCCACCGGCCCCGGCGCCCCCGACGAGGAGCCGGCCGCCCTCGCCGACATCGGCGCGACCCTCGCAGGCCGGGCGGTCCTCGCCCACCGCTTCACCACGGTCGGTTCCACCCGGGCCGAGCTCGCCGCCCGGCTCGCCGACCCCGCCGCACCGCACACCACGGTGGCGGCCCGCACCGACACCCCGCTCGTCCTGCTCCTCCCCGGCCAGGGCACCCAGGTCCCCGGGATGGCGCTGCCCTTCGAGGCGGCGCTCCCGGGCTTCGGCCAGGCCCTGGACAGCTGCCTGGACGCGCTCGCCCCGGACACCGCGAAGGACGTCGAACGGGCCCTGCACGACCCGGAGTTCCCCCGCGAGCGGCTGACGGAGACGAGGCTGGCCCAGCCCGCGCTGTTCGCCGTCGAGTACGCCGCCGCGACCGCGCTCCGGCGGACCGGTCTCACCCCGGCCGCCCTGCTGGGCCACAGCCTCGGCGAGCTCGTCGCCGCCTGTCTGGCCGGCACCCTGTCCCTCGACACCGCCGTCCGGCTCGTGGAGCACCGGGGCACCCTCATGCAGGACTGCGCGCCGGGAGCCATGGTCTCGCTGGCCTGCTCCGAACCGGAGGCGCTGCGACTGGTCTCCGAGCACTCCGCCGACCTGGGCGTGGCCGCGGTCAACACCGGCACCGACACCGTCCTGGCGGGCACCCCCGAGGCCGTACGGGCCTTCCACGAGCGGATCGCGGACCGGGTGCCGGCCCGCGTCCTGCGCACCGACCGGGCCTTCCACAGCGCCCTCGTCGAACCGGCCGCCGCCGGACTGCGCACCGCCCTCGCCGAGGTGACGACCGGTCCGGCCGAGCTCGCCTGGATCCGCGCCGCCGACGGAACCCCGGTGCGTCCGGGGGGCCGGGTGGACGCCGGATACTTCGCGGACTCCGCGCGCAGCCCGGTGCGCTTCGACCGGGCCCTCGCGGCCGTGCGGGCCGCCTTCCCCGGCGCCCGGGCCGTGGAGGTCGGGCCCGGCCGGGTGCTCAGCGCCTTCGCCGAAACGGCCGGGATCCCCTCCGTACCGCTCTGCCCGGCCGGCTCCGCCGACCACGACCCGGGGCAGGTGCTCGCCGCGCTCGGCGAACTCTGGGGCGCGGGCCTGCCCGTGGACCTCACCCGCCTCGTGCCGAGCGGCCGCCGGGTCCGGCTGCCCGGCTACCCGTTCCGCGGCCCGCGGTGGCCACGGCCGGCCCCCGCGCAGCCGGCCCCCGCGCAGCCGGCCGCCCCGTGGGACGGCGGGCCGGACACCACCCCCGACACCGCCGGCCCGGCGGCCGAGTCCGGCCCGCCCGCCGAGCCGGCCGAGCCCGCCGACATCGTGCGGGAGCTGTGGCGCGGGCAGCTCGGCGAGGTCCCGCTGCCCGCCGAGGCCGACTTCTTCGACCTGGGCGGCGACTCCCTCGCCACGGCCCGGCTCGCCCGGGCCATGGGCCGCGCCCTCGGCGTCGACGTGTCCGTACGCGACCTCTTGAAGGCCCGCACCCTCGACTCCCACATCGCCCTGGCCGAGCGGCTGCTCGTCGAGCAGATCCTCGGCGAGTCCCAGGAGGACCGATGACCGCCTCCCCGCTGGACCGGCTCACCCCGGCCCAACGCGCCGCGCTCGCGGCCCGGCTGGCCGGCCGGCGGGCCGGCCCGGGTCCGGGAACGCCGTCGGCCCCGGAGCCGTCCGCGCCCCCGCGACCGACCGGGACGGAAGCCTCCGGAAGCCACCCGCTGTCGCTCACCCAGTACCGCATGTGGCTCGCGGAGCAGTCCGCCCCGGCCGGCTCGCCGGCCTACACCGTGCCCCTCGCCCTGAGGTTCACCGGACCGCTCGACACCGAGCGGCTGCGGTCCTGCCTGCGGCTGCTCGCCGAACGGCACCTCAGCCTGCGCGCCCGTATCGTCCAGGAGGGCGGAACACCGCGGCAGCGGTTCGACCGCCCGGCCGGCATCCCGCTGGAGATCCGGCCGGTGCCCGGCGGCCCCACCGCCCTCGCCGAAGCCCTGGACGCGGAGGCCGGACGGGCCTTCGCCTACGAGCACCCGCCCTATGTACGGGCCCTGCTGCTGGTCCTCGCGCCCGAGGAACACGTCCTCGTGCTCACCCTGCACCACGCGGTCTGCGACGGCTGGTCGCTGAACGTCCTCATCGGCGAACTCCTCTCCGCCTACCGGACCGAGGGCGCGCCCGTCCTGCCCGGACCGGAGGACCGGGCGCAGCACCTGGACTACGTCCACTGGGAGCACGGTCCGGAGGGCACGGCGGAGCTGGCCCGGTACGCCGCCCACTGGCAGCGGCAGCACGCGGGCCTCATCGACCGGCCCGACCTGCCCTTCGCCCGCGACACCGCCCCCGCGGCCGGCGAAGCGGAGCCCGACGCCGAGCTGGAGCTGCCGGAGGACCTCGCCCGGGCCGTCCACGCCCTGGCCCGGCGCACCGAGAGCACACCGCACGCGGTGTGGCTCGCCGCGTTCGCCGCGACCTGGCACCTGCTCACCGGCGTCCGTGCCGTGCCCGTCGGCGTGCCCACCGCCAACCGGACGATCGAGCGCTTCGACCGCGCCTTCGGCGCCTTCGTCTCGACCCTGCCGCTGGTGCTGCGCGTCGGCCCGGGCCTGGCCTTCGCCGAGCTTGCGGAGCGGACGATGGAGGCCCTCCTGGAGGGCGCCGCCCACCCGGTGCCGCCGCTGGCGCCCGGCACGGGCGTCGACATGCCCGCCGTCACGTTCGTGTTCACCGGCGAGATCGACCCGCCGGGTCCGTGCGGGCCGCTGACCGTGACGCCGGTACCCATCAGGGTCCGGGGCAGCCAGGGCGATCTGACGGTCCAGCTCGAAGCCGGGAGCGGCCGGATGACGCTCCGGCTCACCGGATCGCCCGAGCGGTACACCGGAGACGGGCTCAACCGCCTCGCCCACTCCTACCTGCGCTGCCTTCGGGCGGTCCTCGCCGCGCCCGACGGCCCGCTGGCCACCGCCGACCTCAGAGCGGACGAGGACCGGGCGCTCACCGCGGCGGTGCTCGGCGCCACGCCGCCGGCCCCCGAAGTCCCGTTGCCGTACGAGGCGTTCGCCCGCTGGGCCGAGCGCACCCCGGACGCCGTCGCCGTCGTGGACGCGACGGGACGGCGGACGAGCTACCGGCGACTGGCCGACCGGGCCGAAAGGCTGGCCGCGGGCCTGCACGCGGCCGGGGTACGGCACGGAGCCTCCGTGGCCCTGCGCACCCCGCCCGGTGCCGACTACCTGGCCCTGACCCTCGCCGTCTGGCGGCTCGGCGGCTGGACCCTGCCCGTGCGGGCGGGCGAACCCCCGGCCCGGCTGCGGGAGATGCTGCTCGGGGCCGGCGTCCGCTTCCTCGTGCACGCGGACGCGGACGGCGCGAGCGGCACGCCGGACCGGCCCGGACTCCCGGAGCTGCCCGGCATGACCGTACTCACGCTGCGGGAGCTCGCCGAGAGCGCCGAGAGCGCCGAGAGCACCAAGAGCGCCGGGACGGCCGGGGACCCCGCCGCCCGGCCTGCCCCGTGCCCCGGCCCGGCCGTTCCGGTCCGCCCAGGCGATCTCGCCTACGCGGTGTTCACCTCCGGTACCACGGGCGCGCCCAAGTGCGTCCAGGTGCCCCACGGGGCCCTGGCCAATGAACTCGCCTGGCGGCGCGACACCTTCGGGCTCGCCGCACCCGACCGGGTGCTCCAGACCATTCCGCTGGCCTTCGACCCGTCCTTCTGGCAGTGCTTCGGCCCGCTCGTCTCCGGAGCCGCCGTGGTCTTCCCCGACATCGACTCCGGCGCCCGCCCCGGCGACCTCGTGGACGCGGCCCTCGCGCACTCCGCGACCGTGGTCGACCTGGTTCCCTCGCTCCTCGCCGCCCTCACCGACGACGACCTCCGCCGGCTTCCGGCCCGGGTGGTCTTCTGCGGCGGCGAGGCCCTGCCCACCGCCCAGGCCGAGCGCTATCTGCGCCTCGGACGGGGCAGGTTGCACAACCAGTACGGTCCGTCGGAGATCTGCATCGACGCCAGCTCCCACGCCTGCCGCACCGCCGGGACCGGCAGCGGCACCGTGCCGCTCGGGCTCCCCCTCACCGGCGTCCGGCTGTACGTCCTCGACGCCGCCCTGCGCCCGGTCCCCACCGGAGCACCGGGCGAGCTCTACGTCGGCGGCGCCGGAGTCGCCCGCGGCTACGCCGGCCGCCCGGCCGAGACGGCGGACCGCTTCCTGCCCGAGCCGGCCGGCCCGCCCGGGGCCCGCATGTACCGCACCGGTGACCGGGTCCGCCGGAACGCCGACGGCAGCCTCGCCTTCCTCGGCCGGGCCGACCACCAGGTGAAGGTCCGCGGCCACCGGGTGGAGCTCGAAGAGGTCGACCGGTGGCTCCGTTCGGTCGACGGCGTGGACGGGGCCGCGGCCGTCGTCACCGGCGCACGCGTCAGCCGGCTGGTCGCCTTCGTCACGGGCACGCCCGACGCGCGGGCGGTCCGGGCCCACCTCGCGGAGCACCTGCCCGCGCACATGGTGCCCGCCGAGATCCGGGTCCTGCCGGCCCTGCCGCTCACGGCCAACGGAAAGGCGGACCGCCGGGCCCTGGCGGAGCTCGCCCGGGTCCGGCAGCCGGCCCCGCGGTCCGGCACCCGGCCCGCGGACCCCGTGACCACCGCCGTCCTGGAGGCCTTCGCGACCGTCCTGGACCTGCCCGTCGCCACCCCCGACGACGACCTGTACGAACTGGGCGGGGCCTCGCTCGGCGGGGCCCGCGTCGCCGCCGAACTGACCCGGCGGCTGGGGACCGAGGTGCCGGTGCGCACCGTGCTCGGCAACCCCAGGGCCGCGGACCTCGCCGCGGCCGTGACCCGGCTGCTGCACCCGCCCGCCCCGCCCGCCGGCTCCGGCGATCCGGAACCTGAACCCGCCGGACGGCCCGGCACGGAACAGCTCCAGGTGCTCCGGCAGGAACAGGTCCTCGGCCGCCTCACCCCGCCGATCTCCTCCCTGCTCGCGCTGCCGCGCCCGGTCGGCCCGGACGAGGCCGAGAAGGCCGTACGCCTTCTCGTGGACCGCCACGAGGCCCTCGCCCCGCTCCCCGGCGCACCGGCGGAGCCGGACTGGCGGCCCTGCGTCAGCGAGGCCCTGCCCGAACCGCCCGAACGCGCGCACTGGCAGCCGGGAGTGGCCGACCGGAGCGTGCCGAACGGCGCCCCCGGCCTGCAGGCGACCCTGCTGACCGGGGCGGACGGCACGATCCGGCATCTGATCCTCCGACTCGCCCGCAACCGGGGCGACGGAGCCTCCGTCGGCATCCTCGGCGAGGAACTCCTTGCCCTCCTGGCCGGCGAGCCCCTGCCGGAACCCGCCCCCCGGTACAGCGGTTACCTCCGAGCCCGGCGGGAGCGCCGGCACGCCAGAAGCGCCGAACTGGAGCACTACTGGACGCTCACCCTGGCCGGGGCGGCGGCCGACCCGTTCGCCGCCCGGCGGCCGGCGGGCCGCGACTTCCGCAACCACGGCGCCCAGCGGGAGGTCCCGGCGGCCGCCCGGACCGCCCTCGCGGAGGCCTGCCGGAACGCGGGCATCACGCCCACCGCCGTGTACCTGGCGGCGCTCGCCCGGACCGTGGCCCGGGCCGGGGGCGACCCCGGTCGGGGTACCGCCGTGATCGGCCTGCCCGTCGCCCACCGCTCGGTGCTCACCGAGGCGCGGCTGGTCGGCCGCACCGTGGACCTGCTCCCCGTGGCCGTACCCGCCGGCGACCCGGCCGGCGCGCACTCCGCGCTGCTCGCCGCGCTCGACCACGCCGATCTGCCGCTGCTGCGGATCGCCGAACTCACCGACCCCGTCGACGAGTCGCTGCGCCCGCCGGTCTGCTCCGTCGGCCTGATCGTCCACGAAGGCCCCGGCGACGCCCCGGTCGTCGACGACACCCCGCCCGGCGAAGCCGTACCGGAGCACTGGTCGGACCTCGACCTGGTCCTCCATGTGCATCCACGGCCCGACGGCGGCTGCCGCCTGGTGCTCTCCGGCTGCGCCCGCCTGTTCGGCCTCGCCGAACTTTGTACCGAACTGACCGCGCTCGCCGCCGCGGTCGAGGACTGGACCGCCGCGGCCCCCACCGTCACGAGGATTGAGGAATGACATGAACGAGGAAGAGAAGTACCTCTTCGACCTCCGCGGCTACCTGGTGCTGCCGGACGCCCTCGACCCGCAGGAGGTCGCCGACGTCAACACGGCCCTCGACCACCACGGGGTGTGGGAGGGGGAGAACAAGCTCGGCTACCCGCTCCTCAAGCGCTACAACCCGTACCTCGTCAACGCCGGTCCGCTGCACACCACCGCACGGCCGGTCCGGAATCTGATCAGCCATCCGGCGGTCCTGCCCTATCTGGAGGAACTCCTCGGCCCCGACCTGCGCTACGACGAGGGCCAGGTCCTCTACGCGCGCCAGGGCGCGGGGGCGCTGATCCTGCACAACGGCAACACCCCGTGGGAGTACCCGCCGCTGACCTACCAGGTACGGGACGGACGCATCTACGGCGGCCATCTGATCGCGGCCTTCTGCCTCACCGACGCCCTCGCCGACCAGGGCGGCTTCGCCGTCGTCCCCGGCAGCCACAAGTCCAACTTCCCGCCCCCGGAGGACTTCCAGACCTGGGAGAAGGTCGGGGACTGGGTCAGCCGGGTGCCCGTGAAGGCCGGCACCGTCGTGCTCTTCGCCGACACCGCGACGCACGGCAGCTGGCCCTGGGTCGCCGACTTCGAACGCCGGGTCGTCTTCTGCCGCTACACCGCCGGCATGGTGCAGCACAGCTCACCGGCCCCGGTGCCGTCCGACCTGCCCGACGCGGAGTGGACGCCCGTGGAACGGCGGCTGCTCCGCCCGCCCTACGCCTGGCACTTCCAGCACGACGAGACCGGCTACGCGGAGAAGTCCCGCACCTCGGTGCGCACGGAGGAGGGCTGGGTCATGGACGACCACTCCGGCCAGATCTTCGACCTGACCGAGGACAAGGACACGGGCACCGGCACGGGCACGGACAAGCGCACGGACGCCGGATCGGAGCGTGGCTGACATGGCCGACCTCACCCTCAGCTCCCTGGACACCGAGGGCTTCAACCACCAGATCAGGACCAGCCCGCTCGACATGATGATGCGGCTGCACGAGGAGGGGACCGTCTGCGTCATCCGGTCCGAGGAGAAGAACCGCCTCATCGTCACCTCCGAACCCGAACTCGCCGCCGCGGCCCTGGCCCACGGCTCCCGCAACCACCGCGAGCTGCTCCGGCAACTGGTCGGCGCCGGCCTCTTCGTGGTCACCTCGGGCGAGCAGTGGCGCCGCCGCCGTGGCCTGCTGCGCCCGATGTTCGCCGCCCGCGCCGTGGCCGAGCTGCACGGCCTCGTGATCGAGGCGACCGAGGACTTCGTGAAGCGCCGGCTCGTGCCTGCCGCGGGCCGGGACATCGACCTGGCCGAAACGCTTCAGCAGCTCAGCATCGAGATCATCCTCCGGCTCGTCGAACCCGACCTCGCCGAGGCCGAACTGGCCGAACTGACCGCCGCCCTGCACGCCGCCGTCGGCTACCTCGACACCCGGCTCTTCGACCCCGACAAGGTCGCGGAGAGCGACCACGACCGGTTCGCCGCCGACCGGCAGGTCCTGGTCGACTTCATCGACGACCGCGCCGCGCGCCTCACCTGCCCCGTCACCGGCCGCGGGCTCCTGGCCGACCTCGCCACCGCCCTGCGCGAGGACGGGCAGGAGGCGGACAGCGGCCAGGCCCTGCGGGAGGAACTGCTGTCCGTGTTCGTCGCCGGCGTGGAGACCATGGGCACCCTGCTGACCTGGATCTTCCACAACCTGGCGGCTCACCCCGCCACCCGCGAGCGCGCCCTCGCCGAGGTCCGCGCCGAGGACCTGCGGCACCTGTCCGGCCGGCCCTCCCTGCCGGCCGGGACCCTCCCGTACACCCGCGCCGTGGTGGAGGAGTCGCTACGGCTCCACCCACCGGCCTGGGCGCTGTTCCGCCGGATCGACGCACCGCTCGAAGCGGCCGGGATCCGCCTCGAGGTGGACGACGTCGTCATGTCCAGCACTTGGGCCATCCACCGCTCCGCCGCACTCTGGGACGCGCCCGAGGAGTTCCGCCCCGAGCGCTTCCTCGGCGAACGCCCGCCGTCCCAGCAGTACTTCCCCTTCGGTGCCGGCCCGCACCAGTGCCTGGGCCGCCAGTTCTCGCTGCTCGAAGCCCAGTTGGCGAGCGCCGTGATCCTCGGCCACGGCATCCTCGACGTGGACGTCCCCCCGGACGGCACCGGACTGCGCCCGACCATCGCCCTCGCGCCCCACCCGCACCCCCGGGCGCGCTTCCTCCCGCACACCGCCGGGGGTGGGGGAGCATGAGCGCCGGCCGCACGGCGACGGAGGTCGTCGCCGGGTCCTGGGAGCGCCATGCCGGACTGCCGCCCGAGGCGGACTCCAACTTCTTCGCGGACGGCGGCACGTCCGTCGGCATGATCAGACTGGTCCAGGACGTGCAGGACGCCCTCGGGGTCGCCCTGGAGTTCGCCGACGTGTACGCCGCCGGCACCTACGCGGAGCTGTGCGCGCTGGTCGACGACGCCCGCCGCGCCGCCTCCGGCGGACCCGGCCACCGCCCGGTCGGGGGCCCGGCATGACCGGCTCCTTACCCTCGGCGGACGGCGCCCCCGCCCGTACCGACGGCCCCTGGATCCGGGTGCTGCCGCCCCAGCCCAGGGAACGGGTCGACCGTGACCTCGCCCGGATCGACGACTGGCTGCGCGGCTATGTCGGTAGCCCCCACCCGGAGATCGGGCGCCGCGGACCCGTCTGTCCGTTCGTGCCGCCCGCCCTCGGCGACCACGCGGTGCAGTTCAGCCTCCGGTACGAGATCGACGGCAGCGACGGCGAACTGCTGCACCGCGCCCTGGAGGAGGAGATGCGGGACTTCGTACGGGTCGCCCGGCCGGTCGCGAACTCCGGCACCTCGCTGGAGAGCCGGGTGGTCGCGCTCCCCGACACCGGGCCCGAGGGGTGGCGCACCCTGGACCACGAGTACGTGGCCCTGAAGGACAAGGCCGTCGCGGACGGGCTGATGATCGGCCAGTTCCACCCGCACTGCGACGAACGGGCCGTGCGCAACCCCGTGTTCAGGGTCTCCCGCGCCCCGATCGGGGTGCTCGCGATCCGCCGGATGGCCCCGCACGACGTGCTGTTCCTGCACGAGCGCCGGAGCTGGTTCGGCACCTACGACCGGCTGTTCCGTTCCCACTACCAGCGGGGGCGGATCAGGGACCCCCTGCTGCGGCGGCTGCACCGCGCGGGCGTGGCCCGCCACGGATTGCCCCCTGTCGTTGTCCGCGAGCACGAGAAGGAGGAATGATGCACCAGGATCAGCACGAGGACCGGTTCCACGTGGTCGTCAACCACGAGGAGCAGTACTCGGTTTGGCCCACCTACCACGATGTTCCCCAGGGCTGGCGGAGCGTCGGGGAGCCCGCGCCGCGGGAGGAGTGCCTGCGCAGGATCGAGGAACTGTGGACCGACATGACGCCGAGATCGCTGCGCGAGGCCGAAGCGGCCGGATGACGGACTGAACGACAGTCGCCCAGACCAGGAAACGCAGAGGGAATGATGCTGGAACAAGTTCGACTGCCGTTACGCCACCGCGCGTTCCGAGCGGTGTGGTGCGGTGAGACGCTGTCGATGCTGGGCGACTACAGCTTCGAAGTGGCCTTCGTCTGGCTGGTGTTCCAGGAGACCGGTTCGGCCGGCGCCCTGGCGGCCGTGCTGCTGGTGCAGACGGTGCCGCGCGGGGTGCTGCTGCTCGTCGGGGGCGCGGTCACCGACCGGGTGTCGCCCCGGACGGTCATGCTCTGCTCCCACCTGGTCAGGGGCACCGCGGTCGGACTGCTCGGGCTGCTCGCGGTGATGGACGGGGTGCAGGTGTGGCACCTGTACGCGCTCGGGGCCGTCGCGGGCGTGGCCGAGGCCTTCTTCATGCCGGCCCAGGACAGCATCCTGCCGTCCCTGCTGCCCACCGAGCAGATCCCGCGCGGCAACGCGCTGGTGGGATTCGGCGAGCAGGGCGCCCGTTTCCTCGGACCGCTCCTCGGCGCGTCCCTGGTGGGCCTGGTCGGCACCCCGGCGGCGATCCTGCTCAACAGCGGCACCTTCTTCGTGGCGGCCTGGACCGTCCTTGCCGCACCCAGGCGCGGAGCCGGGGGCGAGGGCGAGGAGTCCAAGCCGATCTCCGTCATCGGCCACGAGATCGTGGACGGGCTGCGCTACGTCCGGCGGAGCCGGGAGGTTCGGACCGTCCTCATGATCATCGGCGCCGCGGCGCTGAGCTACAGCGGCCTCTTCGCGGTGGGCCTGCCCGCCCTCGCGAAGTCCTTCCCCCAGGACTCGATGGCGCTCGGACTGCTCCTGTCCGCATGGGGACTCGGCCAGCTCGCCGGCACCGTCGCCGCGGTCTTCACGGGACTGCCCCGGCGCTGGGGCATCCTGATCATCGGCATGACCCTCACCGAGGGCGTGACCTTCGTCCTCCTCGGCGTCCTGCCCAATGTGTGGCTCGCCGCGACGGTCCTCGCCCTGCTCGGCGTGGGCGTGGCCTACTCCAGCGACGTGGCCCTGCCCACGTTCATCCAGACCCGGACCCCCGAGGACGTCCTGGGGCGCATCAACAGCGTCATGTACCTGCCCCGGGTCGTCCTGGAACCCGTCTCCCTGGCCGTCATGGGCCTCCTGGTCACCGGCGACCTCCGCTGGGCCTTCGCCGCGGCCGCGGTCCCGGTCCTGGCCGTCGGCATCCGGCTCGCCTTCGACCGCGAGGCCCGCGGCCTCACCACGGCCAAGGAGCCGCAGCCGGCCGGCGCTACGAGCGCTACGGGCACTACGGGGTAGGCAGCCGGACCGTGACGCGCAGACCGCCGCCGGGGCGCGCGGCGAGCTCCAGCGTTCCGTCGTGGGCACGGACCACGCTGTGCACGATGGCGAGGCCCAGGCCGACGCCGGGGTGCTCGCCGGGCTCTCCGGTGCGGACGCGCTCCGCACCGCGCTGGAAGGGCTCGGTGAGGGTCGGGAGCAGCTCCGGCGGCACCGGGCGGCCGGTGTTCTCGACCCGCAGCACGCTCGTACCGCCGCTCGTGTCGCCGCGCGTCTCGGTGCGGACGACCGTCTCGGTGTGGACCGTCACGGTGCCGCCGGACGGGAGGTTGTGGACGAGGGCGTTCTGGACGAGGTTCGTCACCATCCGCAGCAGCAGCTCCGCGGAGCCGCTGGTGAGGGCCGGTCCGCCGGTGACCTCGAGGGTGATCCCGCGCCGCTCGGCGACGGGGAGCAGCGTCTCGGCGGCCTCCTCGGCGACGAGGGAGAGATCGACGCTCTCGCGGGTGAAGGTGCCGCGGTCGCTGCGGCTGAGCAGCAGCAGCGCCTCGGTGAGACCGATCGCCCGCGCGTTGACCGCCTGCAGGCGTGCGACGAGCTCGGCCGGGTCATGGGTGGGATCCTTGCGGGCGACATCGAGCAGGGCCTGCGTGATGGCCAGCGGGGTGCGCAGTTCGTGCGAGGCGTTCGCGGCGAACCGCCGCTGCTCGGCGACGTGCGACTCGAGTTCTTCGAGCATCGTGTCGAAGGTGTCGGCGAGCTCGCGGAACTCGTCCTGGCGGCCCTCGAGCCGGATCCGGTGGGACAGCGACCCCTGCCCCGCGAGGCGCGCCGCGTCCGTGATCCGGGTGAGCGGTGCCAGCATCCGGCCGGCCAGCAGCCAGCCCCCGACGAGGCCGAAGACGAGCAGGAAGGCCATCGCCACGGCCGCCGCCGGGGCGAAGGTGTGCACGAGGAGATAGCGGTTCGGCGAGATCCCGAGCAGGCCCTGGTCCTTGTCGGGTACGTAGCGCAGGATGAACACCCACACCACGGCGAGCAGCAGCGCACCGGCCACGGCGAGGAAGCCCGCGTAACTGAGGGTCAGCTTCAGCCGGACGCTGAGCCCTGGGCGTCTACGCACGGGGACCGTCGGTACGGGTTTCGGCGCCGGGGTCCGCGTCGATGCGGTAGCCGACGCCCGGGACCGTCGCGATGACCCAGGGCTCGCCGAGCCGCTTGCGCAGGGCGGAGACGGTGATCCGTACGGCGTTGGTGAGGGGGTCGGCGTTCTCGTCCCAGGCCCGTTCGAGCAGCTCCTCGGAACTCACCACTCCGCCCTCGGCGGCGACGAGGACCTCCAGGACGGCGAACTGCTTACGGGTGAGCGCCACGTACCGCCCGTCGCGGAAGACCTCCCGGCGGAACGGGTCGAGCCGCACGCCCGCGATCTCCCGGACCGGCGGCCGGGCGTAGGCGCGCCGGCGGTCCAGCGCCCGCAGCCGCATCACGAGCTCCCGCAGCTCGAACGGCTTGGTCAGGTAGTCGTCGGCGCCGAGCGCGAACCCGGACGCCTTGTCGTCGATCCGGTCGGCGGCGGTGAGCATGAGGATCGGGATGCCGCTGCCCGAGGCCACGATCCGCCGGGCGACCTCGTCGCCCGAAGGCCCGGGGATGTCGCGGTCGAGGACCGCGAGGTCGTAGGAGTTGACGCCGAGCAGCTCCAGGGCCGCGTCGCCGTCGCCCGCGATGTCGGCGGCGATCGCCTCCAGACGAAGACCGTCACGGACGGCCTCCGCCAGATAGGGCTCGTCCTCCACGATCAGTACACGCATGCCGGAAGCCTAATCAGCACGACATATCGCCGGTGTATGCGACTCGGCCCCGGCTCAGGGCCTGTCCGGCGGATCAGGGTCGGGCAGGCCCTGAGCCCGCCGGTACGAGCACGGGCCCGGACCGGTCCGACGGGGCCCCCGCCCTCGTACGCCACCAGCGGCGCGAGGCCAGCGCGGCGAGGCCGGCGCCGGCGGCGTTGACCAGCACGTCGTCCACGGAGGACACCCGGTCGAGCCGCAGGACGTACTGCGCGGTCTCGACCAGGACCGAGCAGCCCGCCCCGAGCGCCAGGACACGCGGCAGGGACGCGAGCGCCGCGAACCGCATCGGGGCGAAGAACCCCAGCGACGCGAAGACCAGCAGATTGCCGGCGATCCCGAGCGACCCCATCGTGACCAGGTCCCGCAGCGGCACCAGACTGAACCGCCCGGGCACGACGCCGGCCCCGGCGCCCGGCATCAGGGTCAGCCACAGGAACGGCACCGTCCCGTGCACCATGCCCACCTCGGCCACCGAGAGCCGCAGCGCCGACGTGCCGTCGGCCGCCGCCCTCCGCAGCCGCGCCAGCGCCCACACCACCAGACCGGAGAGCGGCAGCGCGACCAGCGTCATCAGCACCACACCGTTGAACGTGTCGTAGCAGCCGTGCCACCGCCCGGCCAGGCACCGCGGAGCGGACATCATGAGCGGCCCCCGCATGACGAACAGGATGCCCGCCAGTGCGAGAACGACGAGGCCGGGGAGCACGATCCCTCGTGTGCTCCCCGGCCTGGTCGTCGCCGTCGGCGACGGTGATGCGTTTCGGTTCATGCCCCTCATTGGAGACGAGGGGCTGTTGTGGCCGCGTATGAGATTTTCGATACGCCCGCGATATACCGGCTACGCGGAGCCCGCACCGCCCGGGCTCAGCAGCTGACGGTGCCCCGGCGGATCGCGTGGCCTCCGGTGTTGCCGTCGTCGGCCCAGTAGACCGGCTTGGTGCCGCCGACGCACTCGTCGGCGGCGGCGAGCGTGAAGCCCTCGTTGTTCAGGTTGGCCATGCCGGCCGGGCGGTCGTAGACGGCGGCCGGGCCGAAGGTGCCGCCGGTGCCGATCTTCATCGTGCGGTGCTGGCCGGAGCAGGTGTCGTCGCAAACCAGCCACAGGCGTGCGGCCTGCGCCTCCCACTGCAGCTCCATCACACCGGACATGCCGCTGCTGAAGCCGGCGACCCGGGTGGCGGCGCCGCCGTCCTCCAGGACGTAGGCGTACACCGAGCCGGTGCCCTCGACGCCGAGGAAGAAGACGCCGCCGGTGTGCGCGCCGAAGCGACTGGGGTCGTAGGCCGCGCCCGTCGACTCGTCCTTGAAGCCGGCCGCGGTGAGAGTGGCGTCGGGGATCCAGGTGATCGCCTCGAAGCCGGCGTTGGAGCCCACGGCCGGCAGACCGGCGGTCAGGTTCCACTCCTTCGTGGCGGTCAGCGTTGTGGCGGTGCCGGAGCCGACCTCGTAACGGAGGACGGAGAGCCGGCTGGTGCCGGACGCGTCGCCGTTGCGCTCGGTGGCGACGTACGCGCCGCCCGTGGCGCCGCCGGAGGTCAGGGTGACGGCCTCGCTGTCGGGGGAGCCGCTGCCGCCGGGGTAGCGCAGGGTCTTGCCGGAGGTCCAGCCGTTCGCGGTGTCGGGCTTCCAGCCGCCGGAGCCGTCACGGACGAGCCGCCACAGCTTGCCGGAGTTCTGGGCGCCCCACAGCACGGAGCCCTCCTGGTACAGGCCGCTGAGGTCCGAGCCGAAGACGTTGGAGCCGTCGGCCGTCGCCACCGTACTGCCGCCGGGCCAGGCCACCGCGCCCGTACCGCCGCCGCCGGAACCGCAGTCGTTGAGCGCGCCGAGCGTCAGGGTGGCCCCGTTCACGAAGGCGCCGGTGCCGTCGGGGCAGCGCGACCAGGACGGGGCGGAGTGGCTGCTCCAGGAGAAGCTGTCGACCAGGGTGGAGCCGCCCGGCAGATAGAGGCGGGCCTTGTCGCCGGAACCGAGACCGAACGACCCGGACACGTCGAACGCGCGGACCGCTCCCGGGGCGAGCGTCGTCCCGGACGGCACGGTGAACTTCGAGCTGTTGTTGTCGTCCTTCAGGATCCAGCCCGAGATGTCCACCGTGGCCGTGCCCTTGTTGAACAGCTCGACCGAGTCGTCGACGCCGCCGGTCGTCACCACTTCGTTGATGCGGATGTCGTCCGCCGGGGCCGCCTGGGCCATGGGCGTGAGCAGGGCCGCGGCGGCGGCCATGGTGGCGCCGGCGACGGCGACGCGGAGCGGGGCGCGTCGACGACGCCCTCGGGGAGCGCGTACTTCGGGCACGGTGTCCGTCCTGGGAGGAAGGGGAGCGCTGGCTGGGCGAGACGAGGCTCCCGGCCGTTGCCGAACGGCGGTCGGCAACGGCCCGGTTGCCACGTGAACGCCTGTCGAACGGAAGTCCCCTGAACCCCCGGTGCGCCGGTCAGGCGGCGGGCCGGACGAAGACCGGCTTCAGATGCTTCTCCGGCAGCGCCTCCGGCAGGTCGTCCCAGTCGAGGACGTGGGAGACGACCCGCTCGGGGGCGACGGTGCCGGTGGTGGCGAGGGCGAGGGCGTCGGGGATGTGGGCGCGGACGTTGTCGCGGGCGATGCGCAGGGTGACACCGGTCAGATACATGTCGAGCAGCGGCAGTTCGCCGGGACGGAAGTGGTTGCCGGCCGACTCGCAGATACCCTCGGGAGCCAGGGACCGGACGGCCAGGGCGAGTTGGTCGACCCGGCCGGTGGCCTCGACGGCGAGGTCGAAGCCGTGCCGGATCGGCTCGATCGCCTCCGCGGTGCGGGCGCCGAACCCCTCGGCGACCTCGCGGTGCCCGGGGTCGGGGTCGACGTAGAGGACGTCGGATGCGCCGAGGGCCCGGGCGATGTCGCAGACGTACAGGCCGATGCTGCCGCGGGCGACGACCAGGACCCGGGCGCCGGGGCGGGCCCTGAGGTGCGGTGCGACCAGGCGCCAGGAGAGCGACCAGTTGTCGCTCGCCGAGGCCATCGCGACCGGATCGAGGCCGGCCGGGAGCGGGACCAGCATGGCGTCCGCGTACGGGACGCGGACCAGGTCGGAGAAGAGCCCGCCCCAGCCGCCGCCGAGCGGCGCGCCGTACATCGCCATGTGCGGGACCGAGGTGCAGTGCGCGGTGAGCCCGGCGCGGCAGTGGCCGCAGCCGCCGCAGCTGATGGCCCAGGGCACGACGACCAGGTCGCCGGGGGCCACGGTGGTCACGTCGTCACCGACGTCGGTGACGCGGGCGACGCATTCGTGCCCGAGGGCGAACGGCGGCTCCACGCGGTGTTGGATATGCGGCTGCCGCCGCGTGGCGTGTCCGGCCAGGATCGCGGAGTCCACGTCGCAGGAGGTGGCGGCGACAGGCGCGACGATCGCCGCCCGGTCCGAGCCTAGTTCGGGGTCAGGGGCCTCGCGCCACTCGACCGCGTGGCGGGCGACATACGTCAGTTCACGCATCGGCCGGTCCCTTCGCGAGGGCGACCAGGTCGGCGTAGCGGACGACGGAGCCGCCCGCGCCCCAGGTGCCGTCCGGCTGCTCGTGCACCAGCACCCAGACGCGCAGGGCCTCGGCCGGGTCGAGTCCGGCGGCCGACAGGACGGTCCGCGTCGCGTCCTGGACCAGTCCGGCCTTGCGCCGCTCGGAGAGCGCGCCCTGCGGCACCGTCACCTCGACCAGGAACCGGGGAGCGTCGTCCTCGGCGGTGGTCTGGGCGTCCGCGGGCAGCTCGACGAGGTAGCTCCACGCCTGGGAGCGGAAGAACGCGGTGTCCGGCGCGCCCTCCCAGCGCAGGAGTACGGCCGCGAGCTCGCGCTGGACGGTGGCGCGGCCCTCGGGGGCGAGGGCGCCGGCCGGGACGGTCAACCGGATCATGGGCATGGCTGCTCCTATGACGATCGTTATAGACGGCGCTCACGGTAGACTATGACGGTCGTTATATCCAGCGGAGTTCGGAAGAGGTGCGCAGGTGACCAGGGGTAGTGCGAACGCGCCGTCGCGCGAGCGGATCGTGGCCGGAGCGGCCGACATGATCAGCCGGCGCGGACTGAGCGCCACGAGCATCCGGGAGATGGCCAAGCACGCCAAGGCGCCGCTCGGGTCGACCTATCACTTCTTCCCGGAGGGCAAGCAGCAGCTGGCGGGCGAAGCCGTTCGCTACACCGGGGAGTGGGTAGCCCGCAGCCTGCGCAAGGAGCTGGAGGCGGGGCCGGCCGCGGGACTCCGGGCCTTCCTCGACCTGTGGCGGAAGATCGTCGTGGACAGCGACTTCCATGCCGGCTGTCCGGTCCTGGCCGTGGCCATCGAGGAGCCCCCGGCCGACGAGGTCCCGCCCGCCCTGGCCGCCGCGGCCGAGGTCTTCGAGCAGTGGGAGGGCCTGCTTGCCGCCTCCCTGCGGGACCACGGTGCCGGGGAGGAGCGGGCGGCGCAGCTCGCGACCCTCGTCGTCGCCGCCGTCGAGGGCACGGTGGCCATGTGCCGCGCCAAGCGCAGCACCCAGCCCCTCGATCACGCCGCCGAACAGCTCCAGGTCCTCATCGCGGCCGCCATCGGCGACTGACCGGGGCCGGTGGCCTGGCTTCGAGGTCCGGATCGTCCGGATCGTCCGGATCAGGCGCCGAGCGCGGCGCGGACGGCCCTGGCCTTCTCCTCGGTGAACACGCCGCTGTCGAGGAGCGGGAGGACGGACAGTACCCCGCCGCGGGAGCCCCAGCTGCCCTCGTCGATCACGCGGAAGTTGACCCACCAGGCCGGTGACGGCTCCGCGAGGTCGCAGCTCTCGGCCAGCGCGCCGAGGACGCGCTCGATGACGGCCGCCCTCACCTCCTGGCGCCAGTCGCCGTCCATCACCGCCACGTCGATCACCATGGCGTCGGCGTCGGGGCCCAGGTCCGCGAGGAGCCGCCCGCCGATGGCCATCATGTCGGGCTCGCGCTCGACGAAGTGCACCTGGAACCCGACCCGCGCCGCCGGCGCGAACTGCCCCACCTCGGGTACGAGAACGGCGTCCGTCAGGGTCTCGGCCAGCTTCCGGCGCTGTTCCGGGTTCAGCCGCCCGGTCGGGGTGTTCACGGTGATGATCGTCACGACACTCTCCTATGACAGTCGTTATAGACGACCCTCAGGTTACAGGCATCTATAACGACTGTCATAGCGGGGGTGTCAGGATGCTGCCGAGACCGACCCGACCAGGTCGCCCACCTTCCCGTCCGGCATGTCGCGGGCGATGTCGGCCTGGGCGATGATGCCGACGAGGACGTGCCCGTCGATGACCGGGACCCGGCGGATCCGGTGGTCGCTCATCACCCGCAGCACGTCGTCGGCCGAGTCGTCCGCGCCCACGGTGACGATGTCGCCGCCGGCGAGGTCGCCGGCCGTGCAGCGGGCCGGGTCGATCCCCCGGGCGACGACCTTCAGGACGATGTCGCGGTCGGTGAGCATGCCCTTCAGCCGCTCGTCCGGGCCGCAGATGGGCAGGGCGCCCACGTCGAGTTCGGCCATCTTCCGGGCGGCGTCGACCACGGACTCGGTCGAGCGGATACAGGTGGCGTCAGGGGTCATCAGATCGCGTGCGGTGTTCATGACCGTGCTCGCTCTCATGTGGGGGAACCCTCACCCGGCCGCTGCCCCTGCTCGGGGCATTCATGCGGGCCGTGGCGCGCAGCGGAGCAGGCGGTCGGTGTACGGCGTCGGCACCGCGGTCGCCGAGTCCGTCGGCCAGGACCGGGCACCGGCCCGGCGCCGGGATCGGGCCGGCTTGTCGGCCTGCCGGCTATCCCCACAGCGCGAACACGGCGGTCAGCGCGGCGAGTCCGGCGAGCAGCCAGGCCACGTAGTCGCCCACGTGCCCCGAATGCTGCCGCCGCACGGCCAGGACCACGGTCCGGTCCAGGGCGTCCGCGCCGGCCCGCGCCGTGCGGGCGAGCCGGCCGCGCAACGCCGGGCCCCACAGCGCCCCCGCCGCGCAGCCGGCCGCGAGGGCCGTCGAAAGGAGCCCGAACAGGACGCCCGGCAGCGACCACGCCACCTCGGGCAGCGGCGCGGTACCCGTGCCGCCGCCGCCCGGGACACCGGTCACCGCCGCCCCGTACCCCGCCGGATCCTGGAAGACCACCGAGCCCGCCGCCACATAACGCCACAGCGCCGGCACCAGACCCACCGCCAGCGCACCCGCGAGCAGCACGGCCGGCACCACCAGCATCGGCCGCGGCACCTCCCGGCGCGGGCCGCTGACCTCCGGCTCCTCTCCTGCGCCGGTCGTCTCCGCCCCCGAATGCCGCTCCCGGGGCTTCGTCCCGGCGCCCCCGAACACCCGCGCCGCGGCCCGCAGCACCGCACCCGCCGTGACCGCCGGTACCAGCACGAACAGCGCCACCAGCCACGGGTCTTCGTGCGCCGCGTGTTCCACCACCGACTTGCCGAGCCCCGTGCCGAACGGCGGAAGCCCCGCCAGCGCGCACCCGCCCACCGCGAACAGCACCCCCACCAGCGGCATGTCCCGCGCCCGCCCCCACAACCCGTGCTCGTCGACCGAGGCGTGCCGGTCGAGCAGCACCCCGGCCAGACAGAACAGCGCGCCCTTCACACCGGCGTGCCCGGCCACGTACAGCGCCGTGCCCGCCGTCGCCTCCGCGTCGAGAATCCCCGCACCGCACAGGAACAGACCCATGTGCCCGACCGTGGAGAAGGCGAGCAGCCGCTTCAGATGCCGCTGCTGCCAGCACAGCAGCGCACCCGTCAGCGCCGTCACGGTGCCCACCGCGATCAGCGTGCCCCGCATCACCTCGTGCGGGACCCCGCCGGGCCCGGAGAAGACGGTGAGGTACACCCGCAGCAGCCCGTACAGGCCCAGCTCGACCATCACCCCCGAGAGCAGCAGGCAGACCGGGGTCGGCGCCTCCGCGTGCGCGTCCGGCAGCCAGAAGTGGAAGGGGACCGCCGCCGCCTTCACGAGCATGGCGCAGCAGAGCAGCGCGGCGGCCGTGGTGACGAGGGCGTCGGCCGGCTGCCCGGCCAGCTCCCGCGCGATCCCGGCGAACGCGAGCTCGCCCGTCCGCGCGTACAGCAACCCGACCCCGACCAGGGCCAGATAACCGGCCAGCGAACCGGTCACGGCGAACGCGAGCGCCCCCTGCAGGGGCCGCGGTTCCTCGACCCGGTACCCCGTCAGGGCATACCCCGCCACCCCCATCAGCTCGAAGAACACGAACGCGTTGAACAGATCACCGGTCAGCGCGAACCCCGTGGTCCCCGCCTCGAAGAGCAGCAGCAGCGCCGGGAAGCCGCCACCGTGCCCCCGGGCGCGCTCCGGCTCCTCGAAGTACCGCCAGGCGTAGCCGAGCGCGGCGAGCACGAGCAGCGCCACCAGAACCGCGAGGCCGAGCCCGAGCCCGTCGGCGACGAGGACGATGCCGACGCTGCGGCCCTCGACCGGAGTCCAGCCGCCCACCCAGGTCACCGTCCGGCCCGCGCCGCCGGTCGCGGCGGCCAGCCACCAGACCAGACCGAGCTGCCCCGCCGCCCACGCCGTGGCGAGCGCGTCGGTGCCGGAGCGGGGCAGCCGGCGACCGAGCACGGCGAGCAGCGCGGCTCCCGTCAACGGGCAGGCGACGGCGAGCGGGAGGAGCTCGGAGGCGGCCAGCGAGGCGGCCGGAGAGACGGTCACACGGGTCCTGAGGGGGTCAGCCCCGCAGCCCGGTGAGGGCGTCGGGGTCGGTGGTGCCGTGCCGCTTGGCGGTCTGCAGCACGAGCGCGAGCAGCAGGGCGGTGAGGGCGGCGCCGACGACCACGTCGGTCAGCGTGAGCGCCTGGGCCACCGGATCCACCACGGGAGTCCCGGCCGGGATGTCCGTGAAGTACGGCGCGGTGCCGCCGCGCCGGTAGCCGACGGCGAGCAGCAGGACGTACGTACCGGACTGCACGACCGTCAGACAGCCGACCGCGTGCACCGCGTTCCTGCTGGTGACCAGGCCGTGCACACCGACCAGGAGCATCCAGCCGGCGGCCAGGTACGGCAGAGCGGACAGGAAGGGCATCAGGACTCGATCTCCAGGGCCTGGTCGATGAAGCCGGCGAGCACGACCACGAGCGCCGAGGCGACCTCCAGGCCCACCGCGGCGTTGAGCACGGGCACCTGGCCGCCGGAGGCCAGTGCGCCGAAGGTGCCGAGCGGCAGCACGTTCTCCAGGAACGACCCGGCCCGCACCAGACCGATCAGGCCGAGCAGCGCGAACGCCCCGGCCGCCACCGCCTCGGCGACCTCCAGGACGGCCCGCGGCCGCACCCTCCGCAGCACCCGGTAGTCGGCCGCGAGATACGCCAGGTGCAGACCGGTGGCGAGGACCACGCCGCCCTGAAAGCCGCCGCCCGGCGTCAGCTGTCCGTGCGCCACCACATAGACGCCGGTCACGAGGACGACGGGCAGCAGCACCGTGCCGGCCAGCCGGACCGTCGGCAGCACCCGCCCGGGGCGCGGCGCCGA
Source organism: Streptomyces fradiae (assembly GCF_041270065.1). Taxonomy (NCBI): domain Bacteria; kingdom Bacillati; phylum Actinomycetota; class Actinomycetes; order Kitasatosporales; family Streptomycetaceae; genus Streptomyces; species Streptomyces fradiae. The sequence goes on from NZ_CP065958.1 coordinate 7,553,764, forward strand.
GACGTGCTCGTCCCGGGTCCTGCGCAGCAGCAGTACGGCGCCCAGCGCGGCCGTGAACAGCACGAACTCCTCGCCCAGCGTGTCGAATCCGCGCAGGTCGAAGTTGACCGAGGAGACCGTGTTCGCCGTACGCCGCCCGAGCGCGGCCGCGACCGCCCGCTCGCCGTACGGATGGAACGGGCCGCCCAGCGGCGGCAGTTCCAGGCAGGCGACGACATACCCGGCGGCGAAGAGCAGCGCCGCCGCCCAGAACAGGCGCACCCGGGCCGCGCGGCTCACCCTCCGCCCCCCGAGCCCCTGCCGCCCTCCGGGTTCTTGCCGCTGTCCGGGGCCTCGGTCTCCTGGGCCGCCCGACGCCGGATCGCCCGCACCGTGAGCAGGATGAGCAGCGGCGTGATCGCGGCACCGACCGCAAGCTGGCTCAGCGCCACGTCGGGTGCCTGGACCAGCAGGAACAGCACCGACAGGACCAGGCCGAGGGCGCTGAGCACCACCGCCTGCCGCACCGGGTCACGCGTACGGGCCGCCACGGTCGCGACCGCCGCCGCGAGCACCACGGCCACGGCGGCGAACACCTCGGCCGGGTTCGGCACCGCGCCCGTGGCCACCGCGCCCGTCACGGCGGGTCCTTCCGGGGGATGCGCCCCTCGTGCTGCGCGGTGCACCGGCCCAGGGCAGGGGCCGTCAGCGCACCCCCGACAGCGACGAGCACCGCCACCACGAGCAGCGCCGCCGCCCGCCGGCCCGACCCCTCGGCCACCGCGAGCGCGAGGACGACCAGGGGCGCCCCGAGCGAGGTGGCGGGCGACAGGGCGTGCAGCCGGGCGTACGGACCGGGCAGCACCTGCAGCGCCAGGACCGCGAGCAGCAGCACGGCGACCCCGGCCGTCAGGAGCACGGCCGCGCACACCGTACGGGCGTCCACGTCAGCCCCTCCCGGCCCCGTCGCGAGCCTCCGACTCCGACCCGCCGAGGAAGCGCGCGAACACCAGCACGCCCACCGGACCGAGCACCGCGAGCACCAGACCGAGATCCCCGTACGCGTCGCGGCCGAACCCCCGCGCCGCGAGCAGCAGCATCACCGTGACCAGCGTGCCGGTCAGACTCAGCCCGGCAAGGCGTGCCGGGGGAGTGCCCCGGCAGGCGGCCAGCAGCGCCGGCGGAAGAGCGAGGACCAGGAGCACCCCGAAGGCGATCAGCCAGCCGTTCCACTCCCCGGCGGGGTTCGCGCCGATCACCCGCGGCCGCCGGTGGTCAGCGCGGTCTCCAGGGAACCGGCCCCGCCGGGCAGGGCGTGAACGAGCGCCGCGCGCTCCGGGCCCTGGTCGACCACGTAGGCGCCCGGCGTCGTGGACAGCAGCCCGCCCGCCCACGCGGGACCCGTGCCCTCCCGCCAGCGGACCGTGACGAAACGGCCGACGACCCGGTGCCCGCGCAGCGTCCGGACCACCGCCCGCGCAAGCCGCCAGGTGTCGGCGACCAGCGCCCCCGGCCACGAAAGGAGCGCGTGCGCCCACCCGGCGGTGCCGCCGAGCCGCGCCCCGGCAGCCACCCGCACCGCGCGGGCGGCGAGCGCGGCGAGCAGCGCCCCGGCCGCCGCCACAGCGAGCTCGGGCCGACTCACCGAACCGATCAGCAGCATCTGGAGGGCGACCAGCGGAACCCACCAGGCGAGCACCTCCACCGATGCCCGTGCCATGGCGCCTCCCCGTCCTCGTCACCCGCAGCCGGCCCGCGGGGCGAGCGGCCCGCCCGCCCCCGGCCGCCAGATCTACCGCGCCCTCCACCCGCGCGGTCCGCCCCGCGCCGCCCGCGGGCGCACGGCTCACCGGTCCGGAGTAGCGGCTTCCGGGCTCAGACCTTCGACGTCGGGCCGGATCCGGGTGCGGCGCCCTCACCGGCCGGCGGGCCCGTCGCGGGGTGCGGGGCCGGCTGGGGGACCAGGCGCATCCGGTGGCGCAGCAACAGCAGTTCACGGCCGGCACCGTCGGCGAAACGGCTGGTCACCACGTACACCCCGCAGTGCGCCCGGCCCAGCGGCAGCCGCTCGGCCGGGAGCCGCACCTCGTACGGGCCGCCGGCCCGGAAGCCGCCGAGCACGGTCCGCTCGGTCGAGAGCACCGACCCGTCCTTGACCCGGATCTCCTCGAAGGTCAGCCCGTCGATGTCCCGGCCGAGCCGGAATGTGATCCCGACGCTGATCACCGTGCCCTCCGGCAGCTCCAGGGGCTCCGCGCCCTCCCCGCCCTCCCCGTCGTCGCCGTCCCACAGGGCCACGTCGAGACGCCCCAGCTCCTCCGTGTGCAGGCAGAGGTCCACCAGTTCGAAAGCCTTCATCGCGGTTCACCGCCTCGTGCGCCGGAGCCGCGGCCACGCCCCCGCCGTGGGTGCAGAGTCCGGGCCGCCAGCGCCGCAGCACCCACGGCCGCCGCGCCCGTCACGGCCGGATGGCGGGCCAGGGCCGCGTACGGCGAGTGCGCGACCGCCTCGTCGTCGAAGGCGCCATGGGCCCCGTGGTCCTGTCCGTCGGGCCCGTCCAGCGGGGCCCACAGATTGTGCGGGTCCTCGCCCCTCGACGGCTCGCCCGTCTGCTGGGACGCGTAACCGGTACGGGCCACGTACCGGTCCAGGAGACCGGGCACCGCCCGGCTGGCGAGCACCGCCGCCGCCGTCGAGGCCCCGACCCGGTACTCCTTGCGCCGCGGCCGGCGGGCGGCGTGCAGCACGGCCCGGGCCGCGACCTCCGGCTGGAACACCGGTGCCACCGGGCGCGGCCGGTAGGGCAGCCGGGACAGCGACCACGAGAACTGCGGGGTGTTCACGGCCGGAAGCTGGACCACCGTGACCGCCACCCGGCTGTGGCGGTGCAGGAGTTCGAGCCGTACGGAGGCGGTGAAGCCGTTGATCGCGTGCTTGGCCCCGCAGTACGCGGCCTGCAGCGGCACGGCGGCCTCGCCGAGCGCCGAGCCCACCTGCACGACCGCGCCGGAGTCCCGGGGCAGCATCCGCCGCAGCGCGGCCCGGGTCCCGTTGACGCAGCCGAGGTACGTCACGTCCGTGACCCGTTCGAACTCGTCCGGAGCCGCGGCGAGGAACGGCGCGAAGACGGACGTGAACGCCGCGTTCACCCACACGTCCACCGGACCCAGGCGGCTCTCGACGCGGTCCGCTGCCTCCTCGACCATCCACGGCACCGCCATGTCCACCGGCACCACCAGCGCCTGACCACCGGCCCGGCGCACCTCCTCGGCCGCCGCCTCGAGCCCCACCCGGCCCCGCGCGAGCAGCGCCACCCGGGCCCCGCACGCACCGAAGGCACGTGCGGTGGCCCGGCCGACCCCGGCGCTCGCACCCGTGACCACCACGGTCCGGCCCTCGAACGTCCGACGCGCCGGCTCGCGGGACGACCGCAGCACGACCAGGCCCTTTCAGATGTGGGGCGAGCCGGGAGGGGCGTCGGGGAGCGGTCCCGGGTAAGGGCCCGGGCGCTCGGGCTCGGCGGGTTCGGCGGGCTCGACCGGTTCCGGTGACGTGCCCGTGCTGTCGGCGGGCCGCAGCCGACCGCGCCAGCCGCTCTCGGTGCCGTCGCTCTCCTCGACGTATTGCTTGAAGCGCTGCAGATCGCCGCGGACCCGTTCCTCCAGGAAGCCGAGGGCGTCACCGGCCTTCTCGACGATCCCCTGCGGCTCGACCTCCATGGCCAGGCTCACGCGCGTGTGCGTGTCGTCGAGACGCCGGAAACTGACGACGCCCTTCTGCTTCACGCCCGCGCTCACCGTGCGCCAGGAGATGCGCTCGTCGGGGAGCTGGTCGACGATCTCGGTGTCGAACTCACGGGTCACTCCCGCCACCCGGGTACGCCAGTGGCAGAGGCGGTCGTCGAGTTGCCGGACTTCCTCGACACCCTCCATGAAGCGCGGAAACTCCTCGAACCGCGTCCACTGGCCGTACACCGTGCGCAGTGGGGCGGTCACCCGGATCGTCTCCTGCACCATGCTCATGGTCTCCTCCTCCCGGCTGCGTTCCGCGCGCGGCGCATCTGCGTTCCGTCGCCCGGAATTTCTCGGTGGACGCCTGCGACTACCCCGTCCGACGGCGTGTACGCATCCGCCGCGGAACATCCGGGGCCGAAAGGGGTCCTGCGTGCCCTCGGGCTCGACACCGCCTACGGGCCGATTTCATCGGCACCGTTCGGGTAGTCGCGGTCACGGAAGGCACTGCGGCGCCGCGGGGCGCCGAGCGCACTGAGTACGAGACCGAGCACCGGAGACCGAGATGACCACGCCACAGCGCGGCAGCAGCAAGTCCGGGCCCCGCCTGGACGACGCACGCAAGAAGGAGGTCGAGGCCCAGATGCGCGCCGGACACCCGACGCGGACCGAGGACTGGCGCGAGCCGGAACCCATGGTGGAGCCCCCGCCCTCCGCGGAGAAGGAGAAGGACGAGGAAGAGCCATGACCGCGTCGCAGAACTCCGCGAAGGATCAGGCGGAAGCCCCGGCGGAGGCCCACACCACGAGAACGGGCCCGCGCGGTGACGACGTGTACCAGCCGGCCGGCTCGGACGCCTCGAACCGGCCCAGCGACCCGTTCGACCCGGAGAACGCGCTGGAGGTCGAACCCACCGAGGCCCCCGAAGAGCCGGGCTACTCGCCGCCCGACCGGCCGGTCGCGGTCACCCGCAGCGGTACGACCGCCGGCGAACAGCGGGCGGGCGCGTCGCTCGACGAGCGGCTCGCGAAAGAGCGGCCGGACGTGACGCCCGACGACGCCAACGGCATCGGTGACCTGCCCGGCGGGGAGGGCGAGCCGCTCGACGCCGAATCCGGTGCCGTCCGTGCCGGGCGCATCGTCGCGGCCGACCCGTCCGTGCCGGGCCGGGTCGCCGCACGGGACGTCGGACCCGACGACGGGGCGGCGGCCGCCGAGGAAGCGGCGATGCACCGGGACATGGCGGTCGACGGCGGCGCGGACCGGCCGCCGCCACCACCGGCGGACTGAGGCACCGAGGTGATGAGGGTGAAGCTCGACTTCCTGGAACCCGTGACCCGTGAAGGGCCCTGGGCGTCCGTGTACGCAACGACCGGGCCGCCCGACGAGGCGTCGGCGGAGCGCCACGAACTCGTCTGGCGCGAGCTGTGCAGGTCCCTGGAGGAGCAGGGCGCGGACGAGCGGACCGTCGGCGCGGTGCGCGAGGAGCTGGACCGTGCCGGCCCCGAGGCCGGGCAGCGGGGACTCGCGCTCTTCGCGGCCGACGGCCGCGTCGCGCTCACCTGCCACCTCGACCGGGCACCCGGCGTACCGTCCGCCCTCTGGGCGGAACTGCCCCGCGTCACACCCCTGCTCGACCCCGCTCGCCGGGAGCCCGTCTGCCTCGTCGCGCGCGTCGACCGGAGCGGAGCCGACTACCGTACGTACGGCACCGGTACGGGTGCTGGTACGGCCGCCCGCACGGGCAAGGACGCGGGCGCGGACGCCGACGCGGGTGAGCGACAGGGCTCGGTCGACGGCCGCGACTGGCCCCTGCACAGCGCCGCCTCGGGCGACTGGTCGGCCATCCACTTCGACGCCGCCGTCGAGAACACCTGGCAGGAGAACGCGGCACTGACCGCCCGCGAACTGGCCGGCGTCTGCCGCGAGTCCGGCGCGCAGCTGATCATGCTCGCCGGCGGCGCGCGCGAATGCCACGCCGTGCGCGAGCAGTTGCCCGAGGAACTGCGGGAGATCACCATGATCAGCGGCCACGGCGGCCGCGCCGCGGGCGCCGACACGGCCCTGCTCGCGGCCGACGTGGAAGCCGCACGTCTGGAGATCGCGGCTCGGCACACCGAGGCCGTACTCGACCGCTTCCGCGCCGGCCGGGACGACAGCGGCCGGCACGTCACCTCCGTCGAGGGCGTCCCCGCGGTGACCGACGCCGCCCGGCAGCATCGGGTCGACACCCTGCTGATCAACCCGGCGGGCGCGGACACCGGCCGGGAGGTCTGGCTCGGCGACGAACCGGACCAGCTGGCCGTACGGCGTACCGAGGCCGCGGCCGCGCCGGGCACCGCCCGGCCGCGTCCGGTCCGGGCCGACGACGCCCTGGTGCTGTGCGCGACGACGACCGGCGGCGAGGCGGTCATGGTGCCGGGCGACCGCTCGGACGGCGGCCCCTCCGGAGGCATCGGCGCGATCCTGCGCTGGCCGCGCAGCGAGCCGGAGGCGACGGCCGACCGCTGATCCGTCCCTCCGTCCATCCGCCGTTCCGCCCATCCGCCCATCCGTCCATCCGTCCATCCGCCCACTCGTCCAGGAGGCGTCATGACGGCCTCGTCCCCCTTCCTCCTCCTCTCGGGCGGGCATCTCCTCGTCCGGGCGGACCAGATGACCGCGCTGCTGCGACACGTCGCGGCCGTCTGGCTGCAGGCCACGGACCGGGGAGAGACGGACTACGATCCGGCCACCGTCCTCGCCCTCGCGAACGGGCTCATGGAGGTGGCCGACCAGATCGACGCCGAGTGCATCGCGCTGCTGCCGCCCAAGGACGAGGAAGAGGAAGACGACGACGCGGAAGACGCCGAGGACTGACCACGCCGGATCCCGGCCACCTGTGGCCGGGATCAGCGCGGCACGTGCTTACGCGGCCTTGCTCTCACCGCCGTTGCCCGCGACAGGGATCTTGTACGGCCGAGCCGCCTCGGACTTGGGCACCCGTACGGTCAGGATGCCGTCGTCGAGGTCGGCCTCGACGTGCTCACTGTCGATGCTGCCCGGGAGGCTGGTCCGGTAGCAGAAGGAACCCCTGCGCCGGGTGAGCATCTTGCCTTCGGACTTCTCGTCCATCTCGCCGGTGATGCACAGCTCGTTCCCCTTGAGCTCCACCTCGATGTCGTCACGGGGAATGCCGGGCATCTCGGCCTTGATGACATAGGCGTCATCGGTCTCGTTCATCTCGGCGGTCGGCGTCCAGCCGCCTCGCTCGGCCATCGTCATGCCGGGCCCCGCGGCCTGCTCCAGGTATCGGCCCATCTGGCTCCACATGTCCTCGAAGTCCCGCCAGGGATCCCACATGCCCCAGACGGGGCGAGGCATGAGTCCGCCGCCGGTGCCGCGTCGAACCGGGAAGTTCATGACCATCTCCACTTCCCTCGATCTGCTGCGCGCGCGACGCGCACACTCTTCCGTTCGGCGACTGCCCGCGCCCCGCCCACCCATGCGGCCGGCCGCCCCCTGCGACCCGCCGCCTAGCCGGTGGTGTCGGAGCCGTTGGTGCCGACGCTGGTCGTGTCGGACGTCACCGACGGCAGGTACCGCGGCGCGCGCCACGCGTCCAGGCGCTGCTCCACCGCCGCACCCAGCGACAGCAGCGCCGCGTCCTGGTGGTCGCCGGCCATCAGGAGCAGGCCGACCGGCAACTCGCCGACGAACCCGGCGGGCACGGACAGCGAGGGGTAGCCGGACACGGCGGCCGGGGTGGAGGAGGGGATCACGTCGTTGTCGCCACGCGCGCAGTCGGTCGTCCAGGCGGGCGGGTTCGCCGGGGAGGCGATGGCGTCCAGGTCGTGGTCGGCCATGGTCTCGTCGATGGACCGCCGGGACAGGTCCTTCAGCTCGGCGCGCATGGCCTGATATTCCGGATCCGTGACCGGCGGCGCGGCCAGCGCCTGCTCGAAGAGTTCCTGGCCGGCGAAGCAGGTCCGCTCGGCCGGGTGCGCGCGGTTGAACTCGATCAGGGCGGCGAGGTCGCGCGGCCCGTTGCGGGTGGCGAGGTAGGCGTCGATGTCCCGGTGGAACTCGCTCAGCAGGGCCGGGAACTCCAGCTCGGCCAGCCGGGCCTGGTACGGCGGCGTCACCTCGACGACCTGTGCGCCGGCGGCCCGCAGCCGGGCCGCGGTCCGGGTCATCAGGGCGTCGACGTCGGCGCCGAGCGAGGGGAGCCGCCAGAGGCCGATCCGCTTGCCGCGCAGACCACCGGAGCGCGCGGCCGCGTCCACGGCCCCTGCGGTCCCGGCGTCATGGTGGCCGCTGAGCACCGAGAGGGTGATCGCCGTGTCGACGACATTGCGTGCCATGGGTCCGGCCGTGTCCTGCTCGGCGGAGATCGGGACGACGCCGGACCGGCTGACCAGGCCGAGGCTGGGCTTGTGGCCGACGACCCCGTTCATCCCGGCCGGACACACGATGGAGCCGTCCGTCTCGGTGCCGATCGCCACCTGCGCCAGCGAGGCGGCGAGCGCGGCGGCCGAACCGGCGGACGATCCGCAGGGATTGCGGTCGAGGACGTACGGGTTGCGGGTCTGCCCGCCCACCGCCGACCAGCCCGACGTCGGCTTCGCCGCACGGAAGTTGGCCCACTCGGACAGATTGGCCTTGCCCAGGATCACGGCTCCCGCCGCGCGCAGCCTCGCCACCAGCTCCGCGTCCCGGACCGGCGGGTTTCCGGCCAGTGCGAGCGACCCGGCCGTCGTCGGCATGTCGCGGGTGTCCACGTTGTCCTTCAGCAGGACGGGGATGCCGTCGAGCGGGCCGCGGACCTTCCCGAGGCGATGCCTGACATCACTGGCGCGCGCCTGGTCCAGGGCGGTGGGGCTGGTGCGGAGCACCGCGTTGATCTTCGGGTCGACCGTCTCGATCCGGTGGAGGTACGCCCGGGTCAGCTCCGCCGAGGTCAGGGACCCGCGCTTCATGCGGGCCTGCAACTCGGGGATCGTCACCGTGTCCAGATCCACTCCGCGCAGGGTCGCCGACGCGACGCCGGGCGGGGCACCACCGGCACCGGCCTCGGCGGCCGCCGCCCGCTGCCCCGGCGCACCCGCCATCAGAAGGGGCGCCACGGCCAGAGCCGCGGTCACCGCCGCAACGCTTCTCTTCCTCTTCATGGGGGACAGCCCAGTGGAGGCGGGCCGGGGGCACAAGAGACTTCTGCGCCTGAATCAGCCGGCGCGCCTGGCATACCCCCACCCCGTATAATCCGGTGGGTCGAGGACGGAGATCGCAGTGACAGCACGCCGGAGCACCGCGCCATGGGCGGGCCGTTGCCTGCTCGCCGTCGCGCTGCTCTTCGGCGTCGTGCTGATGCACGCCCTCGGCCTCGGCTATGTGAAGTAGCAGCGACCGGCCCCGCGGGAGGCCGGTCAGCGGTGGGCGAGCCGGCCCGCCGCCGGCAGGAGCCGGTCGGCGTAGTCGAACAGCGCCTGGTTCTCCCAGCCGTTGCCGGACGCCGGGTCGGCCGGGTCCCAGCCGTTCCCGGCGACCGCCGTCCACGTCGGCTCCCAGTAGACGACGCCGAGGCCTCGGCCGCCCGGGACCGCCTCGACCACGCTCATGACGTCCCGCAGCCACGCCGACTGGCCCGCCGTGCTCGCCGGGTAGCCGGAGACGAGCTCGGCGGTCGTGTCGATGATGTTCTCGTGGCCGTCCTCGCTGTCCAGGCGGAACGGATAGGCCGTCTCCACGACCATCACCTTCTTGTTGTACCGGGCGGAGACGTCGTCCAGGTTGGCCTGGAGCGAGGACAGCGGGCCGTGCCAGTACCCGTAGAAGGAGACCGCGATCACGTCGAACGGCACGCCCTGGGCCGTGGCGTTGTCGAACCACCAGCGGTAGAGGGCGTTGTCACCGCCGTGCGCCAGATGCAAGGCCACCTGCGTCGACGACGACACCGCCTTCGCCGCCGACACCCCCGACTTCAGCAGCCCGGCAAGCCGCGACCAGTTGTCCGTGGAACCCTCGGGCCACAGCATCCCGGTGTTGATCTCGTTGCCGATCTGCACCATGTCGGCCGTGGTGCCCTGCGCCTTCAGCGCGTTCAGGACGTCGTAGGTGTGGCTGTAGACGTCCGTCTTCAGCTGGTCGTACGAGTGCCCCGACCACGCCGCGGGCTTGGTCTGCGCCCCCGGGTCGGCCCAGATGTCCGAGTAGTGGAAGTCGACGAGCAGCTTCATGCCCTGGGCCTTGATCCGCTTGGCCATGGTGAGCACCCGGGCCTTGTCGTTGTAGCCGTCGGCCGGGTTCACCCACACCTTGAGCCGGGCGTAGTTCGCCCCGGCCGACCTCAGGATGCCGAGCGCGTCCCCCTGGGTGCCGCCGCCGGTGCGGTACACCCCGCCCAGGTCCTCGCTCTTCTTCAGGGAGGACACGTCGACGCCCTTCACCGCGAGGCCGGCGGTGCCGGGCGTCAGCGTCAGGTCGTCCACGTTGATCCAGTCACCGGCCCTGGCATCGGAGTTCACGCTCACCGTGCAGGCGCCGCCGCTCACCACGACGGGCGTCACGATCCGTATCCACGCCCCGTTCGGCGTGGGCGGCAGCTCCGTGCGCTGCTCGGCGGAGCCGCAGTTGCGCAGCGCGAGATAGGCCGCGTTCTGGCCCCCGCTCGACCGCACCCACGCGCTGAGCGTGTAGCCGCCGTCGGAGAGGCCGGTCAGATACTGGTACGTCTCCACCTTGTACGCGGAGGCCGACCAGTGCGTGAGCCGGTAGCTCCCGCCGTGGCCGCCGGCCTCGGTGTACGAGGCGGAGTTCTGGCCCGCCGCCGAGTAGGTGGCCCATCCGGCGGGAGTCGCGGTGCCGGTTCCGCCGGACTCGAACCCGGCGTTGGTGAGCGTGGCGGCGGCCCGGGCCTCCTGGGCGGGCAGCGGGGCGAGCAGCAGAGCGCCGAGCGCGGCGGTCACGGCGGCGGCTCGCAGGGTCCTGCGTGGTACGGCGTGCATCGTCGTCGAGTCCCTTCGACGTTGAGGGAGGGGGAAGGCGGTGCGGTGCTGTGCCTCGTGGCGCGGGGCGGCACGAGCGGCTCACCCGGGGGCGGCGCACGGGGCCGCCGCCCCCGGGGAGATCAGGGGGGAGTGGGGCCGTGGTCAGTCGTCGAGGCGGACGACCCGGACCGCGCCCGCGGGGACGGCCAGCCGGCCGCCGACCCGGTCGCCGCTCAGGAGCTCGGTGCCCGGTCCGTCCAGCGGCACCTTCGTCTCCTGCGACGTGTGGTTGAGCACGAAGAGGAAGCGCCCGCTCTCGCCCGCGCGGTGGACGACCTCCACGTCGCGCGGCAGCGAGCGGGTCGGCACGCCCGCGTCCTCGCAGGCGGCGCCGAGGATCCCGGCCAGGGCCGCCGCGTCCAGGCGGGTGGAGATGTACCAGGCGGTGCCCCGGCCGAGCCGGTGACGGGTGACGGCGGGGCCGCCCGCGGCCGGCCCGTCGGCGTACGTCCACACCGGCTCGGCGCCGCGCGGCACGACGAACTCGGTCCACACGTCGGCCGGCAGCGACGCGCCGCCCGGCCCGGCGATCCGTACGCCCTCGCCGTCGAGCAGCGGTGACCACTCCTCGACGGCGACGCCGAGCACGTCCTTCAGGACGCCCGGACATCCGCCCTCGTGGACGGCGTCGTGCTCGTCGACGATGCCGGAGAAGCAGGAGACGACGAGGGTGCCGCCGTTCTCCACGTACGTGCGCAGATTCCGGCCGGTGGCCTCGGTGGCCAGGTAGAGGGCGGGGACGACGACCAGCGGATAGGCGGACAGATCGGACTCGGGGTGCGCGAAGTCGACCGTGAGGTGCCGGTCGTACAGCGCCTCGTAGAAGCTGTCGGCCCGCTCCCGCGCGTCGAGGTCCACCGTGGGCCGCCACTCCAGGGACTGCGCCCACCAGGACTGCCAGTCCCACAGCAGGGCGACGTCGGGCACGGTACGGGTGCCGCGCACGGCCTCCAGGGCTTCCAGGTCGCCGCCGAGCCGGACCACCTCGCGCCAGACGCGGGTGTCGGTGCCGCCGTGCGGCAGCATCGCGGAGTGGAACTTCTCGGCGCCGCGCCGGGACTGCCGCCACTGGAAGAACATCGCGCCCTCGGAGCCGCGGGCGACGTGTGCGAGGGAGTTGCGGGCCATCTCGCCCGGGCGCTTGGCGGGGTTGCGGGCCTGCCAGTTGACGCCGCTCGTGGAGTGTTCGAGCAGCAGCCAGGGTGCGCCGCCGGCGACGGAGCGGGTGAGGTCGGCGGCCATGGCGAGGTTGACGTGGGTGCGGCGGCCGTCGGTGATCAGGTAGTGGTCGTTGGTGACCAGGTCGACCTCGCGGCCCCAGGCCCAGTAGTCGAGGGAGTCGCACTGGCTGAGCGCCGTCATGAAGTTGGTGGTGACGGGGACGCCGGGGGAGAGCCGGTGGAGGATGTCCCGTTCGGCGCGGAAGCTCTCCAGGATCGTGGCGTCGGTGAAGCGCCGGTAGTCGAGCTGCTGGGCGGGGTTGCCGACGGTCGGGGTGAGCCGGGGCGGGTCGATCTGCTCGTACGTGCCGTAGACCTGCCCCCAGAACGCGGTGCCCCACGCCTCGTTGACGGCCTCGACCGACCCGTACGTCCGGGCGAGCCAGCGCCGGAAGCCGGCCGCGCAGTTCTCGCAGTAGCAGTCGCTGACGGGCACGCCGTACTCGTTGTGCACGTGCCAGAGGGCGAGCGCCGGGTGCTCGGCGTAGCGGGCGGCGAGCGCGGTGGTGATCCGGGCGGCGGCCTCCCGGTAGGCGGGGGAGCTGTGGCAGATCGCGCCGCGCGAGCCGTACGAGTGGCGCACGCCCTCGCGGGTGACCGGCAGGGCCTCGGGGTGGGCCCGGTAGAACCAGGCGGGCGGCGCGACGGTGGGGGTGCCGAGGTCGACCCGGACGCCGTTGTCGTGCAGGAGGCCGAGCACGCGGTCCAGCCAGGCGAAGTCGTAGCGGCCGGGTTCGGGTTCGAGCAGGGCCCAGGAGAAGATGCCGACGCTGACCATGGTCACGCCGGCCTCGCGCATGAGCCGTACGTCCTCGTGCCAGACGCTTTCCGGCCACTGCTCGGGGTTGTAGTCCCCGCCGAAGGCGAGCCGGGTGAGGCCCTTGGGGGCGGTCGGCGGCATGGGTGTCTCCTGGAACGTCGGGGTCTGAACGTACATCAAGAACCGAGCCGTTCTGGGAACGTGCACACAGTTGATCTCGATGTCACAACGCAACATAACCGCACACGAACAACCATTGACAAGTGTCCGGAACGTTTCTCTACTGTGAACGCTCACAGATGCATGACCGGCCTTCCCGCCCCGTGCGAAGGCCCCTTTCGGTCAGGGAGAAGCACCCCATGCCCCACGCGCTGCACCGCCGTCGCGTTCTCGTCGCCACGGCCGCCGCCACCGCCGTCGTCCTCGGCGCGACGACCCTCACCGCCTGCGGCTCCGGCTCCGGTTCCGGCGGCGACGGGGCCGAGTCCGGCCCCGTCTCGCTCACCTACTGGTCCTGGGCGCCCAACATGGACAAGGTGGCCGCGATCTGGAACGCCGAGCACCCCGAGATCAAGGTCACGGTGCAGAAGCAGGCCTCGGGCGACGACCTCGTCACCAAGATCATCACGGCCGCCAAGGCCCACCAGGCCCCCGACCTCGTCCAGGCCGAGTTCCAGGCGCTGCCCACCCTCGTCAGCAACGACGCCCTCGCCGACATCTCCGCTGAAGTGTCCGGCGCCAAGGACAAGTTCGCCCCCGGCCTCTGGCAGCAGACCACCCTCGGCTCCGACGCCGTCTACGCGGTGCCCCAGGACTCCGGCCCGCTGATGTTCTTCTACCGCACCGACCTCTTCCAGCAGTACGGCCTCAAGGTCCCCACCACCTGGGACGAGTTCGCCGCCACCGCCAAGGCGCTCAAGACCAAGGCCCCCGACAAGGCCCTCACCACCTTCTCCTCCAACGACGCCGGCCTCTTCGCCGGCCTCGCCCAGCAGGCCGGCGCCCAGTGGTGGACCGCCCAGGACCAGAAGTGGAAGGTCGGCATCGACGACGCCGCCACCAAGAAGGTCGCCGACTTCTGGGGCGGCCTCGTCAAGGACGGCGCCATCGACAACCAGCCCATGTACACCCCCGCCTGGAACAAGGCCCTCAACACCGGCGAGCAGCTCGCCTGGGTCAGCGCCGTCTGGGCCCCCGGCGTCCTCACCACCGCCGCCCCCGACACCCAGGGCAAGTGGGCCATGGCCCCGCTGCCCCAGTGGGACACCGCCAAGCCCGCCACCGGCAGCTGGGGCGGCTCCACCACGGCCGTCACCACCGACTCGAAGCACAAGGCCGCCGCGGCGAAGTTCGCCACCTGGCTCAACACCGACCCCAAGGCCCTCTCCGCCCTGGTCAAGGAGGCCGGCATCTACCCCGCCGCCACCGCCGCCCAGAGCGGCCCGGCCCTCGCCCAGCCGCCCGCCTTCTTCGCCGGCCAGACCGACTTCTACACCCGGGCCGCCGAGATAGCGAAGACCACCGCCCCCGCCGCCTGGGGCCCCAACGTCAACGTGGCCTACACCTCCTTCAAGGACGAGTTCGGCAAGGCCGCCAAGGCCAGGTCCGGCTTCGACCAGGCCCTCACCGCCATGCGGGACGCCACCGTCGCCGACCTGAAGAAGCAGGGCTTCGAGGTCGCCCCGTGACCAAGCCCCACCCGGGCGCACGCCGGAAGCCGTACGGGGTCAGGCTGGCCCCGTACGGATTCCTGCTGCCCGCCGCCGTCCTCTTCGCCCTCTTCTTCGCGCTGCCCATCGGCTACGCCCTCTGGCTCAGCCTTCACAGGATCGAGGTCAAGGGCCTCGGCCTCGGCAAGGGCGCCAAGAGCGAGGTCTGGGCCGGCCTCGGCAACTACGCAGACGCGCTCACCGACCCCGAACTCCTGCACAGCGCCCTGCGCGTCCTCGGCTACGGTCTCGTCGTCGTCCCCGTGATGCTCGGCCTCGCCCTGTTCTTCGCGCTCCTGCTCGACTCCGAGCGGGTCCGGGCCCGCTCCTTCGCCCGGCTCGCGATCTTCCTCCCGTACGCCGTCCCCGGAGTGATCGCGGCCCTCCTCTGGGGCTTCCTCTACCTCCCCGACGTCAGCCCCTTCTACTACCTCGCCGACGCCCTCGGCCTCCCGCAGCCCGACCTCATGGACGGCGGCCCGCTCTACGCGGCCATGGCCAACATCGCCGTCTGGGGCGGCACCGGCTTCAACATGATCGTCATCTACACCTCGCTGCGCTCCCTGCCCGCCGAGGTCTTCGAAGCGGCCAAGCTCGACGGCTGCTCCGAACTGCAGATCGCCCTGCGCGTCAAGATCCCCATGGTGGCGCCCTCCCTGGTCCTCACCTTCTTCTTCTCCGTCATCGCCACCCTCCAGGTCTTCAACGAGCCCATGACGCTCCGGCCGCTCACCAACGGCATCCCCACCACCTGGAGCCCCCTGATGAAGGTCTTCAACGACGCCTTCACCGGCGGGAACATCCACGCCGCCTCGGCCACCGCCGTGATCCTGGCCGTCGCCACCTTCCTGCTGTCCTTCGCCCTGCTGCGCACCTCGAACCGCCGCACCACACAAGGAGCATCCCGATGAGCGGGTTCGCCGCCACGACCCGGACCCGCAAGGCGGCCCCCGCCGCCGGCACCACCCCGGGCACCTCCCAGGGGCCGCCCACCGCGCGCCCCCGCCGCACCGCGCTGCTGCCCACCGCGGCCCTCGTCCTCGGCGCGCTCTACTGCCTGCTGCCCGTCGCCTGGGTCCTGGTCGCCGCCACCAAGTCCGGCGCCGACCTCTTCTCCACCTTCACCTTCCTGCCCGGCGACGGCTTCGCCGACAACCTCGCCGACCTCGGCGCGTACCGCGACGGCATCTACTGGCGCTGGATGGCCAACTCCATCCTTTACGCGGGCCTCGGCGCCGTCCTGTCGACCGTCGTGTCCGCCTTCGCCGGCTACGCCCTCGCCGTCTACCGCTTCCCCGGCCGCGAGGTCTTCTTCAACGTGATCCTCACCGGCGTCCTCATGCCGCCGGTGATCCTCGCCATCCCGCAGTACCTGCTGATGGCCCAGGCCGACCTGACGGACAGCTACCTCTCCGTCCTGCTGCCCCTGATCCTCTCCCCGTACGGCGTCTACCTCGGCCGCGTCTACGCCGAGGCCGCCATCCCCGGCGAACTCGTCGAGGCCGGCCGCATGGACGGCGCCGGCGAACTGCGCATCTTGCTGCGCATCGCCGTCCCCATGATGGCCCCCGGCCTCGTCACCATCTTCCTGTTCCAGTTCACGGCCATCTGGAACAACTTCCTGCTGCCGTTCATCATGCTCGGCGACGACGAGAAGTTCCCCATGACCGTGGGCCTGTTCACCCTCCTCAAGCAGGGCGCCGGCCAACCCGCGCTCTACTCCCTGGTCATCACCGGCGCGCTGCTCGCGGTCGTCCCGCTCGTCGCGCTCTTCCTGGTCATCCAGCGCTTCTGGAGCCTCGATCTGCTCTCCGGCGCCGTAAAGTCCTGACGGACAGGGGAGCGAGGGAAAACACACAGCATGAGCACAGCAGCCGGCAGGCGTCGCCCCGCGACGATCCACGACGTGGCGCGCGAGGCCGGTGTCTCACGCGGCACCGTCTCCCGTGTCCTCAACGGCGGGCACTACGTCAGCCCCGCCGCCAAGGCCGCCGTCGACGCGGCCATCCGCAGAACGGGCTATGTCGTCAACCGGCACGCCCGTTCCCTCATCACCGGAAAGTCCGACTCGGTGGCCTTCCTGCTCACCGAACCCCAGGAACGGTTCTTCGAGGACCCCAACTTCAACGTCCTGCTCCGCGGCTGCACCCAGGCGCTTGCCGCGCAGGACATCCCGCTCCTGCTGATGATCGCCGGCACCGAGGACGAACGCCGGCGCAACCTCCGCTACATCGAGGCGGGTCACGTCGACGGCGTCCTCCTCGTCTCCAGCCACTCCGGCGACCCGGTCGTCGACCGGCTCCACGCGGCCGGCGTCCCCGTCGTCGCCTGCGGCAAACCGCTCGGGCAGACCGCCAGGATCGGCTACGTCGCCGCCGACGACCGCGGCGGCGCCCAGGACATGGTGCGCCACCTCCACGCGACCGGCCGCCGCCGCATCGCCACCGTCACCGGCCCGCTCGACACGCCCGGCGGCGTCGAACGCCTCGCCGGGTACCGCGAGACCCTCGCCGAGTGCGGACTCCCGTACGACGAGGACCTCGTCGCCACCGGCGACTACAGCCGCCGGGGCGGCGAGGCGGCCGCCCGGCTGCTCCTCGACCGGGCCCCGGACCTCGACGCCGTCTTCGTCGCCTCCGACCTGATGGCCCTCGGCGTCCTGGACACCCTCGACCGGGCCGGCCGCCGCGTCCCCGAGGACATCGCGGTCGGCGGCTTCGACGACTCCCCGGCCGCCCTCGCCTCCCGCCCCTCGCTCACCACCCTCCGTCAGCCCTGGGACCGCATCAGCGCGGAGATGGTCCGCACCCTCCTCGCCCGCATAGCGGGGGAGGACCCGGTCACGGTGATCCTCCCGACGGAACTGGTGCGGCGGGACTCGGCCTGACCGGGCGTCAGGCGGGCGCCAGACGGGTGGTGTGAACGGGTGGTGTGAGCGGACACCGGCAGCACTACCCGTCTGGGTGACTGCGGATCAGGGCCGGGCCGGGCCAAGATCGTCGGCATGCGAGCCTCCCTGACGCGCCGTGCGTGCGCCGCAGCCCTGCTTCTGACCTCCACCCTCACCCCCGCGGCGGTCGCCGCCGCTCGACCCGCCGATCCCGTCCGGCCGGTGGAGCGTGCGGCGCAGGCCCGCCTGCTCGGCGAGAAGATCGTCCCGTACAAGCTGGACTTCCAGGGCACGACGGTCGGCGGCCTCTCCGGCGTCGACCGCGACCGCTGCACCGGCGAGTACGTGTTCATCAGCGACGACCGCTCGGCCCTCCAGCCCGCCCGCTTCTACACGGCCAGGGTGGACGTGGACGCCGAGGGCGTGCACTCCGTCGACTTCACCGGCACCCACCCGTTGCTTCAGCCGGACGGCTCGGTCTATCCGTCCCCGTCCCTCGGGGACGGCAAGGCCGTCGACCCGGAGGAGATCCGGGTCGACCCGCGCCGCTGCGACTACTGGTGGGCGCAGGAGGGCGACCGGCCGTCGGCGGCCGGGGCGCCGGTGATCCAGCCGTCCATCCAGTCCGCCTCACCCACCGGTGACTATCTCGGCAGCCTGCGACTGCCGTCGAACTACCAGATCACCGACGAGCGCGGACCGCGCCGGAACCAGTCGATCGAGGCGATCACCTTCGGCGACCGGGGCCGGGTGCTGACCAGCGCGGTCGAGGGCCCGCTCCTCCAGGACGGCCCGGTGCCCGACACCGAGCACGGCGCGCTCGTCCGGGTCACGCAGCAGACCCGCACCGGCCGGGTGCTCGGGCAGTTCGCGTACCCGATCGAGAAGATCTTCGCCGTGAACGACCCGAACAGCCCGTGGGGCCCCGACACCGGCGTCCCGTCGATCCTCGCCTTCCCCGACGACCCCGACCGCTACCTCGTGCTCGAACGCACCTGGGTCGCCGGCGCCGGCTACAAGATCCGCGTCTTCGACGCCACCACCCGCGGGGCGACCGACGTACGGTCGACGGACTCCCTGGCCGGACCGGACGGGGAGAACGTGGTGCCGATGCGCAAGACGCTCGTCGCGGACTTCCACACCCTGGGCCTGTCCACCGTCGACAACACCGAGGGCATGACCTGGGGGCCGGTCCTGCCGTCCGGCGAGCGGTCGCTGATCCTGGTGAGCGACGACAACTTCGTCGACGACGCGGTGACGCAGATCGTCGCCCTGGCCATCCGCTGACCTAGTGCTCGCAGAGTGAGAACGCCCGCTCGAAGAGCTGCTCGTTGTGCTCGTCCACGAAGAACTTGCGCTCCTGCATGAGCTGTTCGCGGTACTCCCTGGCCTGTGCGAGCGTCATGGTCGAGGTCTCGGACCAGGGCTGCTGCGGCGGCACGTCGGAGGTCGAGACGATCCTCTCCGACGGGTCGACCAGGAAGAACGCGAGAATCTTGCGATGCCCCGGGCGGCTCGGGTCCGCGAGGCGGAACGAGCCGACCCGGTGCTGCAGCACGTTCGGGAACGCCAGGCAGCGGCCCTCCGGGGTCGCCGCCGACCCGAGCGGCTGGTTCAGCGCGTCCTCGTCCTCCAGGCCGTAGACCTCGCGCAGACCGTCGTCGTCGTTCTGCTCGTAGTACGGGTCGTCGAGCGCGGCCCGGAAACTCAGCCGGCTCTCGGTGATGTTCTCGCTGTCCCAGTAATAGATCCCGGTCGACACGATCCGCTCGTTCAGCATCCCCTCGACATGCCAGGAACCGCCGTTGTACTCCGGCTGATCCGGGGTGAGATGAATCGTGGCGAGCTTGACGATGACCTGAAGGCGGCGGCCGCGCAGGTCGACCCGGGCGGAGTCCTCGGGCAGCTCGGGCGGGGTGAAGACCGGGGCGTCCGGCACGATCGGGCTGCGGTTCTCCCACCAGGCGTCCATCGCCTCGTCCCAGGCGCTCCGGGCCTCCGCGTAGGCGTCGTTGTCACTGAAGGAGGCCCGGTCCGGATACTCCGGCTCCGAGTCCCCGTACCACCCGAACGGATCGGCCTTGATCCGCACCGGCCGCGGATGCCGCAGATCGGTGAGCACGTTCTCGAACAGCGGACGCACGCACGCGAACAGGTCCGGCAGGACGGCGGCCAGTTCGTGATGGGTCTCGGGGTGCACGTTGTTCACGTACGAACGGAAGGCGACCTCGCCGTCCTCGTGGACGTCGACGTCCGTCGGCAGCCACTGGAACTTCTCCGAGAATTCGTACTTGGAATACTGGTTCGTCGGGTTCTGCCACGCCCGCTCCGGCTCGCCGCTCACCCCCTTGACCAGGCAGAACAGCGAGGGATGCACCAGATCGAGGACCTGGTTCCCGGATCCGGGATGCCAGTCCCGCTCCGCCTCGGGCACCTCCTCAAGCACCCGCACCGCCTCGCGCAGCCGGTCCCTGAGCTTGTCGTCGACCAGCCCGTCCGACTGCCACACCCCGTCGACGGCGGACACCTCGATGCCGCTGCGCCCGTCCCGGAGCGCCGCGTAGTGCGCGAGTTCGTCGAGCACGTAACGAATCTGCGCCTCGGTGAGGCCCTGGTCGACCGCCTCCCGCGTCCACCTGGCGACGATGCCGGCGTCCTTCATCTTGTCGAACCAGCCGGGCTTCGCCCGTATGTGCGCGCTGCATTCCATCATCTGAAGTTCCCGCAGCGTCCGGGGTGTCGCGAACGCCAGGGAACGGGACGCGTGAAAGGGCAGCGGGAAAGCGGTCAGGCCGGTCAACGCTCTTGATCCTCCGAGTCGGTGTGCGGTGGCCGGAAGGATACGTGAGCGGACTGACACCGCCCGCGCCGTGACCCACGACGGTGCCCCCGCCCCCATGCCGGGCAGGGGCACCGTGGCCGTTCAACGCGCCTGGGCCGCCGTACGGGCGAGGGCGTCCCGGGCCGCTTCTTCGGCGCGGGCGCGGTCCTCCGGGACGACGCCGATGCGGGTGCGCCGGTCGAGGAGGTCGGCGGTGTCGAGGGCGCCTTCGTGACGGACCGCCCACACCAGTTCGGCGCCCGTGACCGGGTGGCCGGGGACGACGGGCTCGGCGAGGGCGGGGTCTTCGAGCCCGAGGGCGTGGACGGCCGGGGCCTCGGAGCCGTAGCGCTGGACGAGGCGGGGCGGGACGTCGAGACCGGCGAGGGTCTGCGGGTGGGCCGCGCCGACGAGCGGGAGGGACGCGGTGCGGCAGGGGCCGGCGGTCAGGCCGCGGACGGCGACGGCCGCGTGGACGGCGTCCTGGGCCATGCGGCGATAGGTGGTCAGTTTGCCGCCGACGACGGTGACGATGCCGTCGGGCGACGTGAGCACGGCGTGCTTGCGCGAGATGTCGGCGGTGCGGCCCTCCGCGTCCCGGGTGTCGAGCAGCGGCCGCAGTCCGGCGAAGGCCCCGACCACGTCGGAGCGGTGGACCGTGACGTCGAGGGCGGAGCCGAGCACGTCGAGCAGGAAGCCGATGTCCGTCTCGGGGACCTCCGGCACGTCGGGGATGTCGCCGTCGACGGGCTCGTCGGTGAGGCCGACGTACACCCGTCCGTCGCCCTGGGGAAGGACCAGGACGAAGCGGTTCGTCTCGCCGGGGATCGGGATGTGCAGTCCTGCGGAGAGCCGGCCCAGGGTCTCGGAGCGCAGGACGAGATGGGTGCCGCGCGAGGGCCGCAACCGTACGTCGTCGATGAGGCCGCCCGCCCAGACCCCGGCCGCGTTGACGACCGTACGGGCGCGGACGCGGAGCTCCTGGCCGGTGGTCTCGTCGCGTACCAGCGCGCCGTCGCCGTGGAGTTCGAGGGCCCGGGCGCGGGTGAGGACACGGGCACCGTACGCGGCCGCGGTGCGGGCGATCGCGGTGACCAGGCGCGCGTCGTCGGAGAGCTTGCCGTCCCAGGAGAGCAGGCCGCCGCGCAGCCCGACGGGGCGCAGGGCGGGGGCGAGGTGGCGGGTCTCGACGGCGGACAGCGTGCGCGGCTGCGGCAGCGTGCGGCGCGAGGTGCGGGCGCCGACCCGCAGCAGGTCGCCCGCGGCGAATCCGGCGCGGGCGAGGGCGGCCTGGCCGCGGCTGACGAGCGGGGTGAGGGGGAGCACGAAGGGCTGGGCGCGAACCAGGTGGGGGGCGGTGCGTTCCATCAGGATGCCGCGCTCGACGGCGCTCTCGTGGGCGACGTCGAGCTGCCCGGACGCGAGGTAGCGCAGTCCGCCGTGGATGAGCTTGGAGCTCCAGCGGGAGGTGCCGAAGGCGAGGTCGTGGGCGTCGATCGCGGCGACGCTCAGTCCGCG